>DATAJQ010000120.1:0-26920 GCA_036262095.1 Chitinophagaceae bacterium
TGTTAAGAAGTACAATTTTTTTATAAGTGATTAGTGAGCAGGGGAGTAGAACTCCTTCACGTAAAGCGGTTCGGTATAGGCAAGGTTTGCAAAGCGTTTCTCAAGGAAATATTGGCCTGCTAAATGCACCATGTCTTCAGCAGTAGCGGTCTTTTCGCTGAAGGATGCATTGGGGTGTGAAAGAACTTGTTTCAGCTTCGTGCTGCCATTGCCGGAAAAGAGCATTCTGTGCCCGGCGAGTAATTGCGCAAAATTTGTACCATCCAGGATCATGGCGCAAGGTGCCACCACTTCTTTTAACTCACTATTATACACTGCAGTGAACACTTCCATCCGGCGGGCATCGATTATCGGGCAAAGCAATGCATCATCCCCTTTTTCTGTAATGCTGAAAGCCATCATCTCCAGGGTATTGATGGCGATCAATGGAATGTTCAATGCAAAACAAAGTCCCTTTGCAGCCGATAAGCCCACTCTCAACCCGGTGTATGAACCCGGCCCGATCGCAACGGCCACTGCTTCCAGCTCATTCATCCCCAGGTTCATATCAGTCATCAATTGGCGAATACTGGTATGCAGCCAGCCTGGCTGATCCTTTTGCCGGTTATTCAATGCCGACCGCAGTACTGCTGAATCGCGGGCCAGGCACACTGAAGCGCCCTCCACAGATGTGTCAATATGCAATATGAGTGCCATTATTATATCAAAGCCTTTTTTTCCAATAATTTACAGGGAGCATAGCGGGATTCTTCCCTTCCTAATCCTGCCAGCAGGGAATAGACGGCTGCAAGGCCAATCTTTTCCGACCATTCAAAGGGTCCGAACGGATAATTGGTGCCCAGCTTCATTGCCGTGTCAATTTCCTGTTCTGTGCTGATATTTTCCTCCAGTGCAAAAAATGCCTCATTGATGATGGATGCCACGACCCTTGCTGTAAGGAAGCCGCTGATATCAGGCACCCATTCTGTTTTTCTTCCTAATAAAACAAATAACTCCTCCGCTTTGTTCCTGCTGCTTTCATCAACTGCTGCCGCTTCCACTAAAGGACGTTTCAAAAAACCAGGCCAGCCATTGATGCGTATAAAACCTGTATCAGTATCTCCAAGCGTGGCTACTACAGCATTTATAACAATCAACGGAGATCCGAGACCATTCAGCCAGTTTATTCGTTCTCCTGTATTATCAAACAACAGATCGATGCAGGCATCCGGTGCAGCATTGCCCTGGTAGTCGCCAGGATGCTGAATGAAATTGAAATGAACACTACCATCCGCAGGCGCGCCGGCCAGCAATTCTTCACGAAGCGCATCATTTGTGATCACCAGTACCTGCATAGACAAATTTTTGCAAAGAAAGTGCATAAAGCTATATTCGCTGATCTAAATTTTAAAAGCAACGGGAATGGATAAGATCATCATTAATACGCCAGACGCACCTGCTCCGATCGGCCCATACAACCAGGCGATCATGACCGGTGATACTTTGTACCTCTCAGGCCAGGTTTGTATTAACCCGGCAACAGGTGAACTGGACAATAAAGACGTGCAGGCAGAAACGCACCGCTCCATGCAAAACCTGAAAGCCGTTTTGCAAGCTGCCGGAATGAGTTTCAAACACGTGGTGAAAACAACCATTTTCATTACCGACATGAAGAAGTTCGGAGAGATCAATGAGGTGTACGGAAAATATTTTGAAGGTGATTATCCCGCCCGCGAAACCGTACAGGTTGCCGCATTGCCCAAGTTTGTGAATGTGGAGATCAGCATGATCGCCGTTAAGTAAACGATGACCGATGACCGTTGTCCGAATGGCAGACTTCGGCCATCAGCCATCGATCTGAAACAAATGCGCCGGATTCTTAGATACATACTGCTAAAACCCGTTCTCTGGGCCACACAAAAATTTTCTTCCCGGCCTCAGCGCGACAGGATATTCAAGGCGTTGGATAAACTGTACCAGGACACATTAGCACGCTCCGGCAAGAAAGGACTGATAGTTCCTTATGAACTGAACAGCGGTAAATTCATCATTTTTTCAGACCAGCATAAAGGCGCACGCGATGGCGCGGATGATTTCATGATGGCAGAGCCCAATTATCTTGCGGCACTGGCGCATTATGAACAGGAAGGATATTTTTTTATTTCGCTGGGTGACAGTGAAGAGCTGTGGGAGAATAGCCTGCTGAAGGTGAAAAAATATAATCAGGCAACATTTGAAGCCGAAAAGAAATTTGCTGAGCGTGATGCTTTCGTAAAAGTGATTGGTAACCATGATCTCTACTGGGGCAACGATCCTTTTGCCTGGTGGCAGTTAAAGCATATTTACGGAAGGGAAATTAAAATATACGAAGGGCTGGTGCTTTCAACTGAAATAGGAACCGGGCCATTCAATATTTTCTGTACACATGGCCACCAGGGCGATGCACAAAGCGATGGCAACTGGTTCAGCAAATTCTTTGTTGCCCAGATCTGGGCCCCGTTCCAGGCTTATTTACGGATCAACTCCAACACAGCGGCCTACGACAATGAAAAGAAAACATTGCACAATGAGATCATGTATGAATGGTCTTCCTCCCAAAAAGATACACTGCTGATAACCGGCCACACTCATCAACCGGTATTCGAATCCCTCACGCATATCGAACGGCTGTACAAGCAATTCCAGGCTGCTGAAATCAATAAAGACAAAGATGTCATCGCTTCCCTGTATGCAGAAATACGCAGGCGCGAAAAGGAGTTCACATCCGTAGCCGTAGATTATCAAACCATGCGACCCTCTTATTTCAATAGCGGCTGCTGCTGTTTTATTGACGGAGACATTACCGGCATTGAAATTTCAGATGCCAGCATCCGGCTGATAAAATGGACAAAGAAAGATGGAACTCCGAAAAGGGAGTTGCTGGAGGAGATTGGTTTGGGGGAATTGGCAAAGAAGCTGTAGTGTTAGTGAGAGTCTGTTCAGTCGATAGTCCACTTCCTGCCGTATGTCACCCCGGCTCCTATTCATTAAACTTGTATGTGTCCTGAACCAGGGCCGGGGTGACAGCGGGAAGCGGACTATCGACTTCCGACTCAAAATCAGAACGCCTTCTTCCACTTATTATTCTCCCGGTTCCAATCCGGCAGTTTCTTATCCGGATCAAGAACAACTTCCTTGATCTCGCTGGTGCTTGGCACGCCAAGTGTATACAGCGCACCACGCTGCCAAATCTCTACAGGAAGGTCCATCCGGTATTCCTTACCATTGGTTTCTTTGATCACGATGGTAACAGGCATCGGCATTTTTTCCAGGTTCTCCAGGGTGATCTCGGCGCCTTTGGCAGGATCATTCTTTACATATTTCACCTCTTTTACTGATTGGTCCAGTCTCCAGGTATTCAATACCCAGGAGCGCCAGAACCAATCCAGGCTTTCACCTGCCACGTTTTCCATAGAATGGAAAAAATCCCAGGGAGTGGGGTGTTTGAAAGCCCAGCGCTGAACATATTCACGGAAGGCGCGGTCAAAACGTTCAGGACCTAGCACCACATCCCTCAATGCGTGCAGCATTTGAGAAGGTTTCATATAAGCGGCAATGCCGAGATTGTCTTGCTGGATAGCATCAGGAACTGTATAAAGCCCGTCCATTTTATCACCGAACGTATATTTTATCATGAATGGTGATGTAGGGTCATTGAAAAAGCTTTTGTCTTTGAACTCACCATTATGAAATGCATCTGTTGAAAGATCGTTGATGAATGTATTGAACCCTTCATCCATCCAGGCATATTTCCGTTCATTGCTGCCAACGATCATGGGGAACCATGTGTGACCGAATTCATGATCGGTTACTCCCCATAAGCCTGCTCCTACAGATGTATAACTGCAGAAAACAATACCGGGATATTCCATGCCACCTACGATACCTGCTACATTGGTAGCTGCTGGGTAAGGAAATGCAAACCATTTTTCTGAATAGTGTTCAATAGAAGCTTTCACCATTTCGGTGGAGCGTCGCCAGTCATTTCCCTTTTTGTCTTTCATGCTTTCTACCGGGTAAGCGCTCATTGCTAATGATTTTTTCCCATCAGGAAGATTGATGCGTGCAGCATCCAGCACAAATGCACGGGAAGCTCCCCAGGCAACATCACGCGCATTCAGGATCTTGAATTTCCAGGTGGAGCTGGTTTTTTTGGGTTGAGCGTTCTTATCATTGATGTCTTTATCACTCCGGATAGTGATGGTTTTATCACTTGCCTTCGCTTCATTGTATCTTTTCAGTTGCTCGCTTGTAAAGCATTCATGCGGATTCAGCAATTCTCCTGAGCCGACCACGATCATATTGGCCGGAGCTGTAACGGCATATTCAATATCTCCGTATTCAAGGTAAAATTCACCGGCTCCAAGGTAAGGGAGCACATTCCAGCCCTGGATATCATCGTACACGCAAAGGCGGGGAAACCACTGTGCTGTTTCATAGATCCAACCGTTCTGTGTGTTCAATCTTCCCATCCTGTCTGTACCGTATTGTGGGATATCAAATTCAAAAGGGATCGAAAGTTTGATCTTACCACCGGCAGACTTCAATGCTTCCTGCAACCAAACCTGCATGCGTGTATCAGTGATGTTGTATTGTGCAGTATATTTTTTTCCATTGTATTCCACGGCTATGGATTTGATCACATCTCCCTGTGTGAATTCTCCGTTGGCCCAGCGACCGCCGGCCTCTGTAGTGGTAGCGGAAGCACGGGAATCTTTTTTATAAATGTTCTGGTCCAGTTGCAGCCAGAGGAATTTCAGATTGTCGGGGCTGTTATTGGTATAGTTGATCTCCACTTCGCCACTTAAACGGTGATTGGTTGTATCAAGCGTACAATTGATCTTATAATCCGCACGGTTTTGCCAGTATTTCGGACCGGGTTCGCCACTGGCGCTGCGGAATTCATTGCCAGGATAAGGATAGAACTGCGGATTGAAAGCTTCTTTAGCATCATAATTTGATTGGGCAAAAGCAAGCACCGCGTTCAGGGATACAGAAATGAGCAGAATAAATTTCCTCATGATAAAGTGTAGGTTTTTAAAAAGAAACGGAATCTAAAATAAAGAAAAGGCCAGTAAACTATCAGCCATTAACAGAGTATTTCAATGTATTTGCAAAAAATTGGATAAGTGGTATCAGGCAAAAAGAGCTTCTGCAACCGCAATGCTTTCAGGTTTACCCACATCCACCCATTTATCACCCGAATGGTCATAACCATAGATCAGGTTTTGTGCAGCCAACGAAAGCCAGGCATCAACCAGAGAAAACTTTCCTTTCAATGCCAGTTTATCAAAAAAAGAATAACTGAAAAGACTGATGCCGCTAAACGACCTGTTGAATTGCTGATCACTTTCCAGTTTTATTTTTTCTTCTCCGGTTTGCAGATTTCTCCAGCCGGTAAGCCGGTTATGTTCATTGAAAACAAAACAACGGCTGCTTTTACGGTTGCTTACTGCCAGCGAAACAAAAGATTTTTGCTGGCGGTGAAAAGATAAGAATTGATGAATATCGAGTGTGGTCAGTATGTCTACATTGATCGTAAGAAAATCTTCACCCGGTTCAAAAAGATGTTTGGCCTTTAATAGGCCACCACCGGTTTCCAGCACTTCATTGCTTTCATCACTGATCAGTATCCTGCTTCCAAAGCCATTATTATCATCCAGTGTTTTTATGATCTGGTCAGGGAAATGATGGATATTGACCACCACATCGCGGATATCATATCGCTGCAGGTATTCAATATTCCTTTGCAATAAAGATTTACCATTGATAATGGCAAGTGCCTTAGGATGCCTGTCTGTCCAGGGTTTGAAGCGGGTGCCGAGGCCGGCGGAGAAGATCATTGCTTTCATATATCGTTGTCCGTTGTTCGTTGACCGTTGTTTGGCGGCCAATAGCCATTATGCTTATTAATAATCCGCCTCTTTAATTTAAATAGGTTATAGTTGATTCTGTAACAGTTATTCGGCCATCGGCCAACGACTCAGCAAGCATCTAATTTTCCGGTGCTCTGTTCACCCAGTTCTTCGCATCCTGTACCACATGCTTCAACTCTATTTTTACCTTGAATTTATTTCTCAAATGCCTGGCCAGTGCATCGGCCGCATACACACTGCGGTGCTGGCCGCCAGTGCAACCAAAGCTCACAGAAAGACTTTCAAATCCCCGTTTGACAAAATCTTCCACGGATATGTCCACAAGGTCAAACGTACTGTTCAGGAATTCCGGCATTTTAGTTTGCTGTTCCAGGAAATCTTTTACATCCTTATCACGCCCTGTTTGATACTTCATGCTTTCAAAGCGGCCTGGGTTCAATATGCCGCGGCAATCGAAAACAAATCCTCCGCCGTTGCCGCTATCATCTGGCGGAATGCCATTGCGGAAAGAGAAGCTATTGATCTTTACTACCAGCGGGGTTTTATCTGTTGCCTGAATGGGCGTGAATTGCTGGATGATCTCGTCCGAAACGCAGAGATCAAGCACCTTGCGGAATTCCGGTACTGAGATACCCAGGCTTTGATGCTGGAAAAATTCTTTCAGATTTTTTAATCCCATCGGGATGCTGGTAAGGAATTGCGCTTTGCGCTCAAACAAACCGCGGAAACCATAAGCACCCAGCACCTGCAGCAGGCGGATCAGTACATAGCCATTGTATTGGCTATGGAAAACGACCCTGTCTAATGAAGAGGGGATCAGTGTTTCAAAAGTGTCCATATAATCTTCCAGCAGTTTTTCTTTCCATTCTGCCGGAAGATTGGCCCTGGCCTGCCAAAGCATGGAGGCCACATCATATTGAGGGGCGCCTTTCATACCACCCTGGTAATCGATGAAATGAACCGAGCCGTCTTCCCTGATCATAATATTACGGCTCTGGAAATCGCGGAACATGAAATATTTGTATTCCGTATGCGTCAGGTAATTACTCAGCGCTTCAAAATCGTTGATCAGCTTCTGTTTGTCATAAGGCTTGCGCAATGCATCCAGGAAATAATATTTGAAATAGAGAAGATCCGCCATGATGGCTTGTTTCCCGAATTCTTTATTGGTCAGTGTACGATCATAGTCAAGTCCCTCGTCACCTTTCACCTGCAATCTGGCCAGGGCATCGAGGCTGCGTTTGAAAAGATCATACACAGGTTGAGTAAACCCCTCGGCTTCCAGCCGGTTGAGCAGCGACACATCTCCAAAATCTTCCTGGAGATAATAAACACCGTCTTCACTGATGGCCAGGATTTCCGGAACGGCAAGACCTTTTTCCCTGAATTGCCGGGAGAAATAAATAAAAGTCTCATTTTCCTGGGTATTGGCGCCATAAGTACCTATCACTGAATGACCGGGACCTCTGAGACGGAAATACCGCCGTTCACTGCCCGACTGGGGCAATACGTCAACCGAGGTGGGTTCAGCACCTTTCCATTTTGTATAAAGCTGTTTGACTGAATCTAATATAGCCTGCATAAGCAACAAATGTAGGGAACAGGGTCGACATCTTCCCCGGTACCTGCCACGGCAATATCTTCATTTACGCGCTAACAACCATTAGTTTTTTGAACTAAATTTGCACCGTTTCAAAAGATCCAACATTTATGAGCTATACGCCTGTCAACAAGATCAGGATTGTCACTGCAGCCTCCCTCTTCGATGGTCATGACGCCGCCATCAATATTATGCGCCGCATCCTTCAGGGCAAGGGTGCCGAGATCATCCACCTGGGGCATAACCGTTCCGTAAAAGAGATAGTGGAAACTGCTATCGAAGAAGATGTGCAGGGCATTGCCATCACCAGCTACCAGGGCGGGCACCTGGAATTTTTTAAATACATGAAAGACCTGCTGGATGAGAATGGCTGTGGGCATATCAAAATATTCGGCGGCGGTGGCGGCACCATACTGCCGGAAGAAATTGAGGAGCTGCATAAATATGGCATCACCCGGATCTATTCACCGGACGACGGACGGCAGATGGGACTGGAAGGAATGATCGAAGATGTGATCAGGCAATGTGATATACATCTGAACGGTAAAGCTGAATATAAAACAGCCCTGCAACTGGGTGAAGTAAAAGATATAAGGAAGATAGCCCGGCAGATCACCAATGCAGAGAACGGCCAGGCTCCGGCTGCCTCCAAAGTTAACAACAGGATACCGGTGCTGGGCATCACCGGCACAGGCGGTGCAG
The DNA here is from genome assembly GCA_036262095.1 of Chitinophagaceae bacterium. GTDB lineage: Bacteria > Bacteroidota > Bacteroidia > Chitinophagales > Chitinophagaceae > Terrimonas_A. The sequence goes on from DATAJQ010000120.1 coordinate 8,197, forward strand.
GCAAAAGCAGTGTGACAGATGAACTGGTAAGAAGGTTTCTGCAGAATTTTACCAGCAAAACCATTGCTGTTATTTCTGTGGACCCCTCCAAGAAAAAAACAGGCGGTGCTTTATTGGGCGACAGGATAAGGATGAACGCGATCTCTCATCCACGGGCTTATATGCGCAGCCTTGCCACCCGCGATGACAATACCGCTTTGAGTCATCATGTGCAGGAAGCTATTGATGTGTGCAAGGAAGCCGGTTTTGATTTTATTATCCTTGAATCGGCAGGCGTAGGCCAAAGTGATGCGTCCATTCTTGATTACTGCGATGTAAGCATGTATGTGATGACGCCTGAATACGGAGCGGCTTCGCAACTGGAGAAGATCAATATGCTGGATTATGCTGACATCATTTGCATCAACAAGTTTGATAAAGCCGGAGCACTGGATGCAATGGCAGATGTGAAGAAACAATACAAACGCAATCATGCCCTGTGGACAGCAAAGAATGAAGAGCTTCCTGTGATTGGCACCATGGCCAGCAAGTTCAATGATGAAGGGGTGAATCATTTGTTTGCACTCCTGCTGAAAGTGATTGAAACAAAAGCAAAGGTCAATTTTGGCGAATTCCATTTTTCTGCTTCCGCTAAAGTTTCTCCATCCATCATTCCTGCTAAAAGAGTAAGATACCTCAGTGAGATCAGTGAGGCCAACCGCAACTATGATCAATTGGTGAGAGACCAGGCAGCGATTGCCAGTAAACTTTACCAACTGGAAGGCGTGTTGGAAACGCTGAAGGAGAAAACACCGGATGAATTATTAACTGTAATAAAACAGCAGATCGAATTTTATACCGGCCAGTTAACACCGGTAAGCCGTAAGCTGTTGCAACACTGGGATGAAAAAGTAAAAGAATATCAAAAAGATTATTACGAATATACCGTGAGGGATAAAGTGATCCGGCAGGAAATGTTTACCAAAAGCCTGTCCGGTACCCGGATACCCAAAGTGGTATTGCCTAAATACAAAGACTGGGGGGATATCCTGCAATGGCAGGCACAGGAGAATGTGCCGGGGCATTTCCCTTTCACTGCGGGTGTATTTCCGCTAAAACGCGAGGGCGAAGATCCAACGAGAATGTTTGCCGGCGAAGGAGGCCCTGAGAGAACGAATAAACGTTTTCACTACGTAAGTGTGGACCAACCAGCCAAACGGTTGTCTACCGCTTTTGATAGTGTGACGTTGTATGGGGAAGATCCTGATCACCGCCCTGATATTTATGGAAAGATCGGCAATAGCGGAGTAAGCATTGCCACAGTGGATGACGCCAAGAAATTATACAGCGGCTTTGATCTCTGCGATCCCCGCACTTCGGTAAGTATGACGATCAATGGCCCTGCGCCGGTGATACTCGCCTTTTTCATGAATGCGGCAATAGATCAGCAATGTGAAAAATGGATACAGAAAGAAAATAAGGAAGAGTGGATAACGGAAGCGTTCCGGAAAAAATATGGCGCTACGCCAAAGCCTTATTACAATAATCCTTCTTCACCCGGTATGCTGCCGGAAGGAAATAATGGATTAGGTCTGGCCCTGCTTGGCCTGAGCGGAGACGAAGTGTTGCCGGCGGATATCTATCAGCAATGTAAAGATGCTGCTCTGCAACAGGTAAGAGGCACTGTGCAGGCGGATATATTGAAAGAAGACCAGGCACAGAATACCTGTATCTTCTCTACAGAATTTGCATTGAAGCTGATGGGTGATGTACAGGAATATTTTATCGAACAAAAAGTAAAGAATTTTTATAGCGTAAGCATTTCAGGGTATCATATTGCGGAAGCAGGGGCTAACCCTATTACGCAACTGGCTTTCACACTGGCAAATGGATTCACTTATGTGGAATATTATTTAAGCCGGGGAATGGTTATTGATGATTTTGCCCCCAACCTTTCTTTCTTCTTCAGCAATGGGATGGATCCTGAATACAGTGTGATAGGAAGAGTGGCGCGCCGTATCTGGGCCAAAGCCATGAGGTATAAGTACAAGGCCAACAAGCGCAGCCAAATGTTGAAATATCATATACAAACATCCGGTCGCAGCCTTCATGCACAGGAGATCGATTTCAATGATATCCGCACCACGCTGCAAGCCCTGTATGCGATATATGATAACTGCAATTCACTTCACACCAATGCGTATGATGAGGCCATTACTACACCCACAGAAGAAAGCGTGAGAAGGGCCATGGCGATCCAGCTTATCATCAACCGTGAGCTGGGCACAGCTAAAGCCGAGAACTTTACGCAAGGTTCTTTTGTAATGGAAGAATTGACCAACCTGGTAGAAGAAGCAGTGTTGCAGGAATTTGACCGGCTTACAGAAAGAGGCGGTGTGCTGGGAGCAATGGAAAGGATGTATCAACGTAATAAGATACAGGAAGAAAGCCTGTATTACGAACACCAGAAACATACCGGCGAGCTACCGCTGATCGGCGTGAATACTTTCCTGAATAAAAAAGGCTCACCCACCATTGTTCCTTCTGAAGTGATCCGCAGCACCAGGGAAGAAAAGGAACAGCAGATCAGTAACCTGCAGGCTTTCTGCAAGCATCATGAAAACAAAGCCGGATCAATGCTGAAAGAATTGAAAGAAGTAGCCATTAACGACGGCAACCTGTTTGCTTCATTGATGGAAACAGTGAAATATTGTTCTTTGGGGCAGATCACGCATGCATTGTATGAGGTGGGAGGGCAGTACAGGAGGAATATGTAAAAGACGTTGACCGTTGTCCGGCTTTAATAAATTACCTGTAATACTAGCCGGGCAACGGTCAACGAGCAACGGTCAACCACACTTAATGTGCCGGCACCGGCGTATACACCGCCGGTTTATGCTTTCCTTCCTTTATCTCTTCAATCATCTTCTTATTGAAAGCATCCAGATCTTTTGGACTGCGGCTGGTAACAAGCCCATTGTCAGTAACCACTTCTTTATCTGCCCAAACTGCACCGGCATTTTGCAGATCTGTTTTTACAGAAGGATAAGAAGTCATTTTACGGCCACTGATCATCCCCGTTTCAATCAATAACTGCGGACCATGGCAAATTGCAGCTATGGGTTTCCCAGCTTCCAGGAATTGTTGCGCAAATTCCACACACTTATGGTTCATTCGCATCTTATCAGGGTTGAGCACACCGCCGGGGATCATTAACGCATCATAGTCATCAGCTTTGGCATTTTCAATTGACACATCCACGGGCAGTTCGATCGACCAGTGATCATGATTCCAGGCTTTCACTTTATCTTTTTGAGGGGACACGATATGTACTTCTGCACCAGCGGCTTCCAGTTCCTGCTTTGGGCTCGTGAGCTCCACTTCCTCAAAGCCGGTCTCTGTCAGGATTGCGACTTTTTTTCCACGTAAGCTTTGCATGATATTTTATTTTGAGTTGAGTAAACAGGTTTACGGAGAATAAGGCTCAAAAACGGTACCAGTACAAATCTTTATCTTTATAGCTCATACGTAATTGAAATACTGGCATGAGATATTTTTATTTGGCGATCGTCATAATCATTTTTGCAGCTTGTTCTCCTTATGCAAAGACCAATAAGGTTTATAAGAAACAAGCAAAAGAATACAGCAAGTTGCTCCGGGAGTACCCTGTAAAAGATTCCGCAGGTCTGCTTTATGCAGATACCTGGGTAGGCACTACCAATTTTTCCATGCGCAGACCTAATTATGTAGTGATCCATCATACTGCACAGAACAGTTGTGAACAAACGCTGACCACGTTTACGCTTCCAAGAACACAGGTGAGCGCACACTATGTGATTTGTAAAGATGGTACCGTGCATCACATGCTGAATGATCTGCTGAGGGCGCATCATGCGGGTGTAAGCAGATGGGGAAATAATACAGACCTCAACAGCAGCAGTATCGGGATCGAGATAGATAATAATGGTACGGATAGTTTCAGTGTACAGCAGATCAGCAGTCTCCTGGTATTGCTTGGCCGTCTTAAAAGGGCATATAATATCCCTACTACCAACTTTATCGGTCATGCAGATGTTGCGCCAGGCCGTAAGGTTGATCCAAACAGGACATTTCCCTGGCAACGCTTAGCCGAGCAGGGATATGGTTGCTGGTATGATACTGCAGGAGTGCAGTTGCCTGCTGATTTTAACCCTATGCAGGCATTGCGTATTATTGGCTATTCCATTAAAAAACCTGAAACGGCAATTGCTTCTTTCAAACTACATTTTGTGCCTTCCGATTCATCTTTAACTATTACGGATGAGCAAAAGAAAATTTTATGGAGCCTGCAGAAGAAATATGAATAAAAGAGGCTATACTATTTTTTTTATGTAAGCGTTAAATTTGCTGCATAATTAGCTTAACCTTTGAGAAGATAAATTTTTGTATGACAGCAGAACACCAAAGGCTCGCCGTTAATGCTGGTAAATCTGTTCCTTTAGCTCAATGGGGACCTTACCTGAGTGAAAGGCAATGGGGCACTGTGCGGGAAGATTACAGCCCGAATGGAGATGCCTGGCATTATTTCCCTTTTGATCACGCTAACTGCAGGGCATATACCTGGGGGGAAGATGGGCTCGGCGGAATTTCAGATTTCTTTGGTAATCTCTGTTTCGCTATTGCCCTTTGGAATGGGAATGATCCTATTCTAAAAGAACGTTTGTTTGGCCTTAGCAATCCCGAAGGCAATCATGGAGAAGATGTAAAAGAGCTGTATTATCATCTGGACAATCTGCCTACACATTATTATATGGAATACCTGTACAAATATCCGCAGCAGGCATTTCCTTATGAGCAGCTAAGAACAGAGAACCGAAATCGCAGCAAACAAGATCCCGAATACGAGATCCTTGATACCGGTGTGTTTGACAACAACCAGTACTTTGACGTGCTGATAACTTATGCCAAACAAAGCGCACAGGATATTTTTATAAAGATTGATATAACCAACCGGTATTCCAAAGGAGCAGAAATAACCGCGCTTCCCACTTTGTGGTTTTATAACCGGTGGAGAGATGGGACCTTTAAGGAAAAACCTTCCATTAAGCCGGTTAATAAAATCACTGTTAAAGCGGAGCATGAGCGCCTGGGAGATTATTATTTCTATTTCCAACCGGCTGATAATACTTTATATACCGAAAATGAAACTAATACAGAGATTGTAACCGGAGCTCCCAACACTTCTATCTTCACTAAAGATGCGTTCAACCAGGCCATCATCAAAGGCGAAAATTTCGAAGAATTATCCAACAGGAAAGAAGGGACCAAGTTTTCACCTGTTTATAAAATGAAAATTGCAGCCGGGGCGACAAAGACAATTTACTGCCGGCTCAATGCAAAGCTGGTGGAACGGCCTTTTGCTTCCGGCTTCAAGGATGTTTTCACCGTAAGAAAAAAAGAAGCTGACGATTTTTATGCTGCCATTCTTCCCAAAGGGATGGGTGAGGATATGGCGCAGATACAGCGACAGGCGCTATCGGGTATATTATGGAGCAAACAGTATTATCATTTCGATGTGCAGGAATGGCTTACAACAAGTGACGGCATTTCGCCGGTAAGCCCTTCAAAAATGACGGGCCGGAACAGTGACTGGACGCATTTGAAAAACCAGGACATCATCATGATGCCTGATAAATGGGAGTACCCGTGGTATGCAGCCTGGGACCTTGCGTTTCAGTGTATACCTATGGCCGTGGTTGATCCTACTTATGCCAAACATCAGTTGCTGCTGATAATGCGGGAATGGTATATGAAACCTGACGGGCAATTACCAGCCTACGAATGGAATTTCAGTGATGTGAACCCGCCTGTTCAGGCCTGGGCGGCGTTGCAGGTATATAATATCGAAAAGAAACAAACCGGTAATGGCGACATCAAATTCTTAAAGAAAGTATTTCAGAAGCTGCTGATCAATTTCACCTGGTGGATCAACCGGAAAGACGTGAATGGCAACAATATCTTTGAAGGAGGCTTTTTGGGATTGGATAATATTGGTGTGTTCAACCGCAGTTTTCATTTTCCCGGCGAAGTGCAACTGGAGCAAGCTGATGGCACCAGTTGGATGGGCACCTATGCGCTGGATATGATGGAAATGGCCATTGAGATCGCCATGAACGATGTATCTTTTGAAGATACTGCCACCAAATTTTTTGAGCATTTTGTGTTAATAGCTGAAGCACTTAACCAGCACGGGTTATGGAATGAAGAAGACCGTTTTTATTACGATGTGCTGTGTGTAAGCGGCGCTGAGCCAGTACCGTTGCGGATCCAATCTGTTGTAGGGATCACAGCCTTGTATGCCGTGTCCACGATCAATAAGAAAGCACTGGATCATTTGACCGATTTTAAAAAACGGATCACCTGGTTTGAGAACTACCGGAAAAAGAATGCCAAGTTCTGGCCCAATGAAGAAAGAAGCAATGATGGCGAAATACTCCTGTCATTAATTCCTAAAGACAAGCTGGTTGACCTGTTGAAACGGCTGCTGGACGAAGATGGCTTTTTATCAGAAGGGGGAATCCGCGCTTTATCAAAATACCATGATCAGCATCCCTATTCCGTTACGGTTGACGGGAATATTTACAGCATACGTTATGATCCCGGTGATGCAACATCGGATATGTTTGGCGGCAATTCCAACTGGCGCGGCCCTGTATGGATGCCCATCAACTTCCTGATCATTCAATCCATCCGGAAATACGGAGAGTTTTACGGCGATTCATTGCAGGTGGAGTACCCTGTTGGTTCAGGAGAACAAATGAACCTGAGCAAAGTGGCGGAACACCTTACCAAACGTGTGATCAGTTTGTTTGAGAAAACATCTGATGGTTCACGTCGTCTGCATGGCAATTACAGTTGGTTCTATAAACAGCCCGGTAATGAACGCCTTGTATCTTTTTATGAATACTTTCATGGAGATTCAGGAAGAGGGCTTGGTGCTTCGCATCAAACAGGATGGACTGCACTGGTGGCTGAGTTGATCAGTGAATATGGCCGGAACACTAGTAGTGCGAATAACGCGAATGATGGCGCGAATAGTGTGGATGAGGTGCCAGTCGCGGGAATGGTGTCTGATGAAGAGTGAATAGGTTGGTTTTCGCCGCGATTAATTCTGTGTGTACAACATCGTCTGATAGACACCGGGAGTGATCCCCTCAGCTTTTTTAAACAGCCTGACAAAATAGTTTACATCTGTGAAGCCGCATTGAAGGCTTACGGAACTTACATTGTTGCGCTTGTCGGCCAGCAGTTGTTTGGCTAATTTGATACGCTCGCGGTTGATATAATCCAGTGGTGTTACCCCGAATTGTTCCTTGAACCATTTGAAAAACATATTGCGGCTCAGGTAAGCTTTTCTGCTTAGTGAATCAACAGCTATTTTTTCTGTGAGATGTTGATGTATATAATGCAAAACAAAATGAAGCCTGCTTTGATTGGTATTGTCAGTGCTTTCTACAGCCACTTGCTTCAAATGCTGGCTTTGCACGAGGCGGATCAGTAATTCTTTGAGGTTAAGGTCCGCAAAAATATTCTTCCCTTTATCCGTGCTGCTGCATACACGTATCAGTTTATTGATCAGATCCGTTACTTCTGTGTCGTTGGCAAAATGATACTGGTTGAATTGAAGTTTCCAGTTATGTGCTTCGTGAGGGTCGCTGTTGTAATAGGTGTTGAGATATTGCAAGGTGTTGTTTACATAAGCAGCATCCACTGCAAGTGCAACACATTGTGTCGGATTATCCATTTCTGCTTCAGGGAAATCTATGACCATGGTTTCATTGGCTGGAACGATCACGGTTTCGCCCGGCAGGTATTCAAATGCGGGCTTATCAAATAAGTGCATCACTTTTTTACCCTTTACCATGCTGGTGATCACGAAATCATTAAAGGTCAGTGGTACGCGATAGGTTTCCTGGTAGCTCTCAAAAACGTTCAGCTCACAGTTCTCCAGGTTGAATACGCGGCGGTTTTCAACCAATGTCTGCAGATATTTTGGCTGTGTAAGATCAACAGGATGGAGATAGTTTTTGGGCGGCATATACGGTACGTTTTAAGCACACAGTAAGGTAGCGCATTTTTAAATCATGTATAAATCCAGGGTACGATCGTGCTAGAAGAAAGTACAAAATTACCCAGCTTTTGTTCTTTTATTACTGAAGTTAGGGTATTATTTAACGATTAAAATGGCTTGAAATATGAGTACGACTACAGCGGCTGCTCCAAAGTCTACCGTGGCAGCCCGCCCAAAATTCAAAGACAGATACGATCACTATATCGGAGGCCAATGGGTAGCTCCTTCCGGCGGAGAATACTTCGACAATATCTCACCTATCGATGGCAAAGTTTTTACCCGGGCAGCAAGGGGTAATGCCAAAGACATTGAAAAAGCAATCGACGCAGCACATAAGGCTTTCGAAACCTGGGGAAAAACAGGAGCTGCTTACCGCAGCAATCTTTTATTGAAGATAGCGCAGGTGATAGAAGATAATCTTGAATATCTCGCTGTGGTAGAAACGATCGATAACGGTAAAGCCATCCGTGAGTGCAGAGCTGCAGACCTTCCGTTGGTAGTTGATCATTTCAGGTATTTTGCCGGTGTGATCCGTAGTGAAGAAGGCACTATCAGTGAGCATGATGAAAATACAGTGAGCATTAACCTGCATGAGCCGATTGGTGTGGTAGGTCAGATCATTCCCTGGAATTTTCCTTTACTGATGGCTACCTGGAAGATCGCACCTGCACTGGCAGCAGGCTGCTGCGTGGTAGTGAAACCTGCTGAGCAAACGCCTACAAGTATTATAGTGTTGATGGAGCTGATCGGGGACATCCTTCCCAAGGGTGTATTGAACGTGGTAACGGGATTTGGCGTTGAAGCGGGTAAACCGCTGGCATCTTCACCAAGAGTGAACAAAGTGGCTTTTACTGGAGAAACCACTACCGGTAGGTTGATCATGCAATATGCATCCGAAAACCTGATACCTGTAACAATGGAGCTGGGCGGCAAAAGTCCCAATATCTTCCTTGAAAGCGTAGCAGACGCCGATGATGATTTCTTTGATAAAGCAGTGGAAGGTGCTGTGATGTTTGCATTGAATAGTGGTGAGATCTGTACCTGCCCCAGTCGCATGCTGGTGCATGAAAAGATCTACGACAAATTTATGGACCGTGTAGTTCAGCGCACCAAAGCGATCAAACTGGGTAATCCGCTCGATTCAACAGTGATGATGGGAGCACAGGCTTCGGAAGATCAGTACAAAAAAATATTGAGCTACCTGGATATCGGGAAGCAGGAAGGCGCACAGGTGCTGACCGGCGGTGAAGCCTTTCATCAGAATTCCGGCCTGGAGCATGGATATTATATCCGTCCCACCATCTTTAAAGGCAATAATAAAATGCGCATATTCCAGGAAGAAATATTTGGGCCCGTTGTATCCGTTACCACATTTAAAAAAACAGAAGAGGCAATTGCTATCGCCAATGATACGTTATATGGATTAGGCGCCGGTGTTTGGACCCGCGATGCACATGAAATGTACCAGGTTCCCCGTGCAATCGAAGCAGGAAGGGTTTGGGTAAATAATTATCATGCTTACCCGGCACACGCACCATTTGGCGGGTATAAAAAATCAGGTTTTGGCCGAGAAACACATAAAATGATGCTCAATCATTACAGGCAAACCAAAAACATGTTGATCTCTTATGGAAAACAAAAGTTAGGATTCTTTTAATGGTTAATGAAAATTCAAAGCTTTCTAGTTTGGCAAGTAAGGAAAAACGGTGGCGAAAGCCACTGTTTTCCATTGCAGCCGTTGCGTACCCTTTGCGCTCGTTGCGATACTAAACCTATCACTACGGAAGTATCGCAACGGCCGCAATGGAAATGATCAAAAAATATTGATATGATACCACGTATTTTGGCCACTCCGGCTGCATTGGAACTGATAGCCCTTTTAAAAAAAGATAATGGCCCGCTGATGTTTCATCAAAGCGGCGGATGTTGCGATGGAAGCCAGCCAATGTGTTTTCCTGAAGGTGAGTTCAGGTTGGGCAGCAGCGATGTATGCCTGGGCGAAATAGCTGGTTGCCGGTTTTATATGAATGCCGATCAGTTTGAATACTGGAAACATACCCAGTTGATTCTTGATGTAACGCCGGGCAGAGGCAGCAGTTTCTCGCTCGAAATACCGCTTGGCGTGAGGTTTTATATCCAATCCCGGGTCTTCACTGAGGAAGAACTTACCCAATTGGAGCCTTTGTCAAAGACGGTTGAAGTTTGACCCCGCAAAGAATTACAGCTATTTTTGGCATAACTATTTCATGGATCATAAAAACAATGCTATGCAAATGATTAGACTATGCTTGGGTGAATTGCTTTGCATACTGATCGCCTGCAATAATCCGGGAGAAAAGATCAGTAATGGCAACAATTCAAATGATTCTGCTGCCGCGGGCACATCTGCCACTGCGGCATTGGACACAACTTTAGCTGGTTGCTATTCTTCCATTTATAAAAGGGATACATCTGCTTTACAGATTGAGACCAGGGGAGCTGTGATCTCCGGCCCGCTGAGCTATAGCCTGTTTGAAAAAGACAGGAATGATGGCAATTTTCAAGGAGAAGTGAATGGGAATATTCTTTCCGGCTGGTATCTTTTCCGATCAGAAGGGGTGATGTCTGTAAGACAGGTTGCCTGGAAAATAAAAGGCGATCATCTCTGGCCTGCAACAGGCGAAGTGCAGCAACGGGGTGATACAATGTTTTTTAAGAACATGGACCAATTGCAATATGATTCATTGCATCCTTTTGTGAAGGTAGCCTGCACCTTATAGGGATAGTTCGGGTCTCTGCCGTTTAAATCTTATTTTAGCCCAGAAAACAAACCAGTATGGAATTTGGCAGAGTCCCGGAAAATGAATTGGACCAGGTTGATTTCAGCTTGCCCAAAGAACCAGCTTTTAATAAACAGTTTCTGAAAGGCAAACCACTGAAACATCCTAAAGTGTATTTCGGTTGTGCTAAATGGGGCAGAACGGAGTGGGTGGGAAAGATCTATCCTCCCAAAACAAAAGAAAAGGATTTCCTCCAGCATTATGTGGAGCACTATAATTCCATTGAACTAAATGCTACACACTATAAGATATATGGTGAAGCAGGGATCGGTAAATGGGCAGAAAAAGCAAAAGGCCGCGATTTTCTTTTTTGCCCCAAAATGTACCAGGGCGTTACGCATCGTGGAAGCCTGAAAGGAAAGGAATTTATCACGAATGAGTTTTTCCGTGGTATTGTAGCATTCAAGGATCATCTCGGCCCGATCTTCGTACAGGTAAGCGATAGCTTCTCGCCCAAGCGGAAAGAAGAATTGTTTGACTATCTGAAAACCTTACCAACCGATCTGCAATTTTTCCTGGAAGTAAGGCACCCCGATTGGTTTGCCAAACCCGCCATCCAGCAGGAAATGTTTGAGACACTGGCTTCGCTCAACATGGGTGCGGTGATTACCGATACGGCTGGCCGAAGAGATTGCGCTCACATGCATCTGACCATTCCGAAAACTTTTATCCGTTATGTGGGCAATAGCCTGCATCCGACTGATTATACCCGCATCGATGCCTGGGTAAAGCGAATGAAATACTGGCTGGAACATGGACTGAAAGAGTTGTATTTTTTCATGCACATGCATGATGAAGCCACTTCACCGGAATTGACGGTTTACCTGGTAGATAAAATGAATAAGGAATGTGGGTTGGACCTCATCAAGCCGAAATTTTTGAACAGCGCATTATTGCCGAAGGTGAAGCAGAAGGGAATGTTTGATTGAGGTGCATTTAATAAATAGTATAAAGGGTCATCTTACTTCAAACAACTCGTCCCATCTTGTCGTATATCTTCCACTTCTCAATTCCTGCCGCATTTTCCAATTGCGTGTGGTTCCTGAAGAAGCAAACTTGAGAATATCATCTCGCTGACTAAAGTTGATATTGTCCATCATGTCCATTAACCGGCGTTGAATATTCGTGCTTTCAGGATTAAAGAGATTCCCCTGTACGGATGCGTCAGGGACCAAACCGCTTAACATCACACCTGCTTTTTTATAGGTGTTGCCGGCTTCGTATAAATGGTCTACCAACTCCAGTGCGGGCTTGATCAGCTCCTGTGTGATAGAAGTTGCCACTGGTAAAGTAGTGTGCGTGCCAATATTTCCATCCCTCCAATCGAGCAGGTGATTCTGTCCCTTTCGTACAATAAAAACGCTGACCACTTTTGCGGCGCTGTACTGCCGGCGCAATTTTTCTGCAGCGCGGGAAGTGTAAGTGGCTACTGCTTCCTTTATAGCAGTGATATTATCTACCGGGCTGCCAAACATCCGGGTAGTGGCGATCATTTTCTTTTCGACCAGTTCTTTTTTCATTTCTACAGCAGGCTCTCCCCGCAGTTCCCTGATAAGGCGGACACCTACCACTCCGCCAAGATGTGTATGTGCCCATTCTTCCCTCATGGTGGCCAGTTCCCAGCCGCTGGTGATACCAAGGTTAAACAGCTTCTGTGCATTGGCATAACCGACCCCCCAGATATTGTTTAAACGGGTTTGTTGCAAAGCTTCCCGTTGCTGTTCCCTGGTAGCAAGAACAGTGATGCAACCTGTGGCCCTTTTGTTTTTCTTGGCAATATAGTTGGCAAGCTTGGCAAGGGTTTTTGTGGGCGCAACACCAATAGATACGGAAATGCCTGTCCATTGTTCCACTGTTTCTTTCATTTCTCTTGCTGCCTGCTCCAGTTCAGCGATCGGCATATCAGGAAGATCAACAAAAGCTTCATCTACCGAGTATACTTCCACTTTTTCTTTTCCTGCCATGCTGCGCAAAGTGTCCATTACACGCATGCTCAGGTCACCGTACAGATTGTAATTGGAAGAAAACACAGCTACTCCGTTCTCTTCAATCAGGTGCCTGGCCTGGAAATAAGGACCTGCCATTTGAACACCTAATGCTTTGGCCTCATCGCTGCGCGAAACAATGCAGCCGTCATTATTGCTCAATACTACAACGGGTTGCTTATCCAGTTTCGGTTTAAATAAACGTTCACAGGAACAATAAAAGCTGTTACAGTCAACAATGGCTTTCATAACTACCAGTTTGAAGACCTGCTATCCTTTTTCCGGTTATTTATATATGCCTGCAGCATGGGGTCTACCACATGTATCACGCAGGTGACCACGCCCCAGGGGGTATACGTATTGAATTCGCCAATCTCTAATGGCTTGTACTTTTTATTCTCAGGTGAGAGGATCACACGGTTGAAAGTTTGCTGGTAACGGCGTACCAAAAGCTCTCCGTCAACAGCGGCTACAATAATGCGGCCATTGGTGGGCTTGATACTCCTGTCAATGATCAGCACGTCTTCTTCCTGTATACCCGCACCAAGCATGGCATCACCCCGCATGCGGAAAAAAAAAGTAGCAGGTTTGTTGATGATCAGTTGCTCGTTCAGATCGATACCCTTTTCCATATAATCATCCGCGGCAGCGCCGAAGCCCGTGGCATTGGCCGTTCTTATCTGTTGCTGGGAAAATTGCTTGGACCCCTTATATGCTGCACTATAGAATTCTTCTTCCATAATTCAATGTATTAATAATGAATACCGGCGGCCGGTTGAAAAATAAAGTTAGTAAAAATAATTCAGAAAACTAAATAATTTAGTAAGTTTATGCTAAGAAAATGATCAAAGGAAAAATCATGGAACAGGGATTGGTTGAAATAAACAGAACGGCACCCGCCTGGGATGAGATGGCTGACCCTTCAGGCGTAAGGATATCAGACAGGGATGAATTTGAATACCTGCTGGTTATACATCCGGACATGGAAGTATACAGCAAAGTGATAGCGGAGAAGCAACTCTTTCATGAGCAATACAGGGCTAAAACCGGCAGCCGGGCGAAGCCTCATATAACAGTTGCCGGTTTTATTGCTAAAGAATCCATGGAAGAAACATTGATCCGTTGGATACAACGTGTTTGCAGCGGGCAGAAAAGTTTTACAGTCACCTTAAATAATTATAGTGGCATTCCTCCGCATACCGTATACCTGCGTGTTCAGGACCATCTGCCATTCAATTTACTGACGCAAAAGCTGAAGGTCATTAATGAGTATGTTCAGTCCAACGGCTGCCCTCCGGTCAAATGGGCCGGCAGGCCGCATCTCAGTATATCGGGACGGTTACCGGAAGAAGTATATGAGCAGGCTATGAGAGAATATGCCCAGAAAATATTTTGCGAAACGTTCACAGCAGGTGAGCTGGTTTTGCTCCGGAAAAGCCATGCCGCTGATTCCTGTAAGATCATTAACATATTTGGATTGTTACCCGAGTAAATAATAACGATAATAAAAAATATTTTATGCAAACAGATATCACCACCTTATCCGGTTACCGCAGCAGCGAGTATTTGCTGGTATTAAGTCCTCATGAGGAATTGAGAGAGCGGATCGGGCAGGTAAAAAAAGAATTTGCGGAAACCTATGGAGCTCCGGGTGCGGTATGGAGCAAAGCCCACCTCACGCTTGCACGGTTCAGGCAGCTCGATATGATGGAAGAGCGTATACTCAACCGGTTGAAAGTTGTAGCAATGGGGCAGTACCCTTTTAAAGTGGAGCTGCGGGATTTCGGCAGTTTCCCTTCCCATACCATTTATATAACAGTGACAACAAAAGAGCCGGTCCGTGATCTGGTAAAACAGATCAAACCCTGGCAACGTTTGTTAAAGCTTGATAAAGACAACAAACCTCATTTTATTGATGAGCCGCATCTTACTGTGGCAAGAGGGCTTCAACCCTGGCAATATGAAAAAAGCTGGCTCGAATACAGCCAGAAACATTTTACAGGCCGCTTCATAGCCGATGGAATGATATTGCTGAAGAGAAGTGAAGGAGACAAGGGATATCATGTATTACGCCGGTTCGAATTCCAGAATTTGCCGGTGGTAACAAAACAGGGACTTCTCTTTGGCTAGGAGAAAGGAATAAGGTGGTCAACAAAATTTAAGATATAACAGGGCGATCAAAGCTTGAATCGGTTCTTGTCATTACATGATAATGATCACCGTTCCTTTCTCTTTTCTTAACCTCGAAAGCTTAAGTAGAACTGAAGCATTGGTTTCAGCAAAACTCAGGGCTGATTGCCCAGGGTAGGGATATCCTTTTACCCAAAGTTCTTAAAACTTCTAACCATGGAAAAGCTTAAACAGGATCATTATAAAGTAACAGCAAGAAATAAGGAAGAAACAGACCAGTACCTGCAGGGACGCGGTGCACAATTCAATACCAAAAACCGTTTCCTGAAAGATGAGATAACAAAGGAGCATATTGAAGGAATAGATGATTGGTCGGAAGACAATACACCTACCCAATACATCGAACAGGATTCCCGCACTATAGTCAATAAAGTAGACAGTCCCGATGTGGGAATGGCTTACAGCATGAACGCTTATGCTGGTTGTGAGCATGGTTGCATTTATTGTTATGCACGGAATGTGCATGAATACTGGGGTTACAGTGCGGGTCTGGATTTTGAAAGAAAGATCATCGTCAAAAAAAATGCGCCGCAGTTATTGCGTAAGCAATTGATGCATCCCAAATGGGAAGTAATGCCGATCATGCTGAGCGGGAATACGGATTGTTACCAGCCGGCAGAACAAAAATACCGGCTGACAAGAGGGCTGCTGGAGGTATGCAATGAGTTTAATCAGCCCGTAGGCATACTGACCAAGAACTCATGGATCATAAAGGATAAAGATGTGTTGCAGGAAATGTCGAAGAAAAGATTGGTTTCAGCGATGGTATCCATTACTTCTTTCAACGAAGAGCTGAGAAGGGTAATGGAGCCGAGAACCACTACAGCGAAGCAGCGGCTGAAAGTAATTGAGGAGTTGAGCACGGCTGGGATCCGGATGGGGGTGATGATGGGGCCGATGATCCCCGGCCTGAACGACCATGAAATGCAAAGGATCATGAAAGCAGCAGCAGATGTGGGAGCCAGGTTCACGGCGTATACTTTTATCCGGTTGAACGGGGCTATCAAATTCCTGTTCCATGATTGGTTGTATAAAAATTTTCCTGATAGGGCTGATAAGGTCTGGCACCTGATTGAGCAATCGCATGATGGTAAAGTGAATGATGCACGTTGGGGCTTGCGGATGAGAGGGGAAGGAAGCATTGCGGAAATGGTACAGCAGCAATACAGGAAATATGGAAAGCTATACCGGATGAATGAAGACAGGTTTGAGTTGGATACGACCATCTTCAGGAGGCCGGGAGAACAGGGAAAACTATTCTAGCAGGAATAAAAGGATTTGGAAGAAAATATTGCTTGTTTTTTTACGTGGAGAAATTGTTTTTTCCCGTTGGAGGGCTCTTTGCTGTCAATCTATATTTAAACCCGGATTGGGACAGTGAAATTGGTAAACAACTGGATTAAATATTTCTTATGAAAGAAGATTTTTCACATTTAAGTAATGAAGAGCGCATCAGGGCAGAAAACAATATTCTAAAAATGAAACTGATGCTTGAGAAAGGTGCTCGTTTTCATGAGCATAGAAGTGATCTGCCTGCTGAAATTGAGCATGAATTCCTGAAACAGGTAATTGCATTTGAAAAACAAATTGAAGAACATAAAATGATCAGTGTGGCAGAAAAGCTGGGCAACCCTACGCATTTCAAGCCGGTTGCAGATATTCCGGATGAGGAATTCGCCAATGCCTGGGAGGAGCTCGACAGGTATATGCGAAAACATAATATCAATCTGGATGTTTGCAGCCCCAATATCTCGGAAAAAGAGCTATACCGGTTTACTATTGAAGAACTATTCAGGCAGGAGATGGATGATCTCAGTTTTCCGGGCATGACGTATTGCTTCATCTATGATGAGTTCCACCCTGATCCTTTATATGAAAACAGTCATGCTGCAGAGGATACGATCAGGAGTATCCTTAATTCAACCATAACCGAGTGCCTGCCGCATTTAAGACGCCGTAACCTCCGGCTTAATAACAGGTTGCCTTTAACTGAGGAAGAATTCAGATGGTATGTGAACCAGTTCAAGCAGGCATACGAATGTATGGATAAACCGGAAATAGAACAGTTGGAGTGTACTGTAAACGAAGCTTACTCATTGATCCGTGGTAGCTATCGCCTTCGTGTTTCCCTGCAAACAGAATACATTGTATTGCAGGGAAATTGGACAGTGGAGTTGGAGCTGGATGATGACCTGGGTTATTGGTACATTTTCAATGTTCAGGTAGAAGGGATTAATTTTTGAACGGAACATATCATTGATCATCAGGAAGAATATGAAACTGCATATCCGTCATCGTGCCAAACGGTACCGGGGATCACCAGACGGAAAAGAATAAGGCTGGGATATGGCTGGCCGGATATGCAATTTCATGTACAGCAGACTACCGTTTGGCATGCCATTAAATACATGTATGGTCAGGTATAAGAAAGCGATATAACTTTTTATTTTGAAAAGGGGCCATGTTAATCAATGGTGTTCTTAAGATTAACAAATGTTCTTGCCGGCCTGATTTTTCTTTTCAATGATCTGTAATAGCAGGTTCCTTTCTTTTTTGATCTGCTGGCATACGGAAATGATTTCTCTTGTATTATCAACAATGGTCAGTTTTTCAAGAGAAGATTGCAGCAATACAATTTTTTGCAGGCAATAGCTTTCCATTACTTCCAAAGAATCTGCAAAAATTTCAGGCTCAAAAGTTTTTTTGGATTCTTGCCCGATAGCGGGTTTGATGTTTTTTTTGTTAGCTGACAGATGTTTCATAAAAAAGGTTTAATGGTTAGGCCCGGGCTTTGCCCGTTGACAGGGACCTCGATACTTCAGGCATAAAGGTGAAGCTATTCAGCGTCCGTGACAAGCGATAGGTTACTGAGAATTAAGCGTAGTTGCTGGTGCCGGAATAAGTAGTTCTACGTATAAGCAACCAGCAGGCGTAGAATATCTTAGACCTGTTAACCATTAAAAAATTATCACCATGATTACCGTCAGAAAATTCCTTTTCTCCTTAAAATTTATTGCTTTACCGGTCCTGCTCTTCGCTTTGGTAAGTTCCTGTGGTCATCAGAACGAAGGCGGAGTGCACATCCCTGTTCCAAAGGATACTTCCGGCCTTGCAGAAATCAATCATTTCATACCTGTAGAAAAGATCAATGAATTCCAAAAAAGCTTTGTAGCCCAGCGTGATAGCCTGACCCGGCTTTCCGGTTATTATTTCCCTGTAAGTGAGACTTTCAATAAACAGGCTTTGCTTGACCTGTTAAAAGACTCCAGCAATGTGGGTATCCGCATTTACTATGGTTTGAAAACCGGGGGCAACCGGAATGAAATACGCCTTGTGCTGGTAGGAGTAAATTCTCAGGGTCAGGATCTTTATTATGAGAGAGGCGGACAGATAGGAAAAGTAGCCACACAGGTTCCGCCTGATGGAGGCAAGGGAGGAGTAGAGTATGGACAATGTGATCCACCCTGCCAGCAATAGTACCCACCCACCACTATGGGTATAAATTCGAACCTGAAAATCATAGCCTGCATATATGAGCGATTTGCTAAAATTTTGGCTCAGCCTTAGCATTGTTTTCGCAGTCATAATAGGGATAATAAGATTCAGGAAAATAAATCCTTCTTATTATCCCTTCATTTACC
>DATAJQ010000121.1:0-23840 GCA_036262095.1 Chitinophagaceae bacterium
TTTTGTTAGCCGTTGGAGATCAGGCTGTTTTACTTTATAACCGATTCAGGATGAACACAAAAAACAAAGCCCGGTCTTGTTGGAGACCGGGCAAAAAATGATTGGTTAACGCTGATCACAGATCAGGAAAGTAAGTTCAATCCTCAGCCTTCCTTCCCGTCTTCCCGCCTTACCGGTAAGTTTTTTACCGGTAAGGCGGGAAGACGGGAAGGGAGAACTTATAAGTAGATTTTAAACAAGTTGTTTGGATTTCTGCAAGGACAATAATCTTAGTTTGTCCCCAACCACCCAAACGGTATCCCCGGGGCGTATAACGTAAGAAGAGTCAGGATTTACGATCCGGCCATTCTCATTTTCGATTCCCACTACTATGCCATGTATCTTCTCACGGATCTCACCTTCCCGTATGTCCTTGTTGGCAAACACGGAATCATCCGTTACATTAAAATGTTCCAGTACCACTTCAATCGGTTTCTTTTCCGCCACCAGTGATTTCCCGGCTTCCATATCGGCTTTGAACTGGTCAAGCTGATCATCAGTACCGATCATAAATAATGCATCACCGGGGAAAATACGTTGATCACGTTTGGGTGTATTAATTATCATGTTCCCTCTTTCGATGATGGCAACATTGAGCCCATATTTCTCCCTCCAGGCAAGTTCTTTCAGCGTTTTGCCCACCCCCGGCATATCAGGTGATAAAACGAACTCTGCTATATGTGCATCCCATGGAGCCAGCATATCCTTTTTTGCTTTTTGCTCTTCCCGTTCATTGTAGTTTGCAAGAAAACGGGTGCGTATGCGGCTGTAGAGAAACTGTATGCGCTTGGAGAAAATGATCAGCAACAGCAACATCACTACTGTTACAATAAATGCGATCTGCGGTGAAAAGAACCTGTCGAGCAGGAACCCGATCAGGAAAATAGCGATCGCTGTACGGAACAACTGCAGCAATAACATACCTGTGCGGTACTTATTCTGGCTTACAAATTTCTCCACCAGGTCTTTCCGGTGCTGCTTCACTGCCAGTGACCATAAAAATGGAGCCATAAAAGCAAGCGTACAAACTGCACCGATAACAGTGGTCCAGGTATTATCTCCGAGCCTTGTTCTTGTATAAGGCAGAAGATAATGGGATGATAACATGACGATCGCTGTTGTAATAACAGACACCAGCACCGTATTCACCATTCCGCTTCTTACATACACCTGCCAGTCTGTAGAACTGGAGATCGTTTGGGAACGGCTGCTGTAACGGTGTATGGCGCTTGTCCATGAAGCAGGCAATTTTCTTTGAAGCCACTCATATAATGGTTCAGAAATCCTGATCATGTAGGGGGTTGTGAAAGTGGTGATAGCGGATACTGCCACTGCGATCGGGTAAAGAAAATCGCTTGTCACTTTTAATGTCAGGCCCAGCGTGGCAATAATAAAGGAGAACTCACCGATCTGTGAAAGGCTCATACCTGCTTGCACGGAAGATTTCAATGGTTGGCCGGAAATAAGTGCACCGGCAGTTGTGCTGAGTGCTTTACCAATGATCGTTACCACAATGATCAGCACCACAGGCAACGCATATTTAGCCAGCATCTGCGGATCGAACATCATACCCACTGACACAAAGAACACGGATCCGAACAGATCTTTTACAGGTTTGATAAGGTGTTCTATTTTTTCCGCATACACTGTTTCTGCCAGTATAGAACCCATGATGAACGCCCCCAATGCCGGTGAAAATCCTACGATCGTTGCCAGCCAAACCATAAGGATACATAATGCCAGCGAAGTGATCAGCAGCATTTCATCGTTCATAAACTTTTTTGCTTTCCGCAAAAAAGTAGGCAGGAAAAATATACCGGATATAAACCATAATACCAGGAAGAACACGAGTTTTGCTACCGACATCAGCATATCCGTTCCGGCAAACTGCGAACTCACGGCAAGTGTTGATAACAATACCATCAACACGATCGCTACCAGGTCTTCCACGATCAGGATGCCAAATACAAGACCGGCAAACTTATGTCCCTTCACACCCAGCTCTTCAAAAGCACGGATGATAATGGTTGTGGAAGAAATACTCAGCACACCACCCAGGAAAATACTGTCCATTTTTGACCAGCCCATCAGTGAACCTGCCACATAGCCGATCATCAGCATGAACACTACTTCCACAACCGCTGTAACGGAAGCCGGTGTGCCGACCTTTAATAATTTTTTAAAACTGAACTCAAGACCCAGGCTGAATAAAAGGATGATAACCCCGATCTCTGCCCAGACGCTTATGTTTTCTACCTCGGCTACAGTGGGGAACACGGTAAAATGCGGCCCTACAAGAAAGCCAGCAATAAGATAGCCAAGCACCAGGGGCTGCTTAAGCCATTTGAATATAATAGTAATAATTGCTGCTGCCCCAAGTATAAGGCCGAGGTCTGTGATCAGATGAGGTAAATGAAGCATCGGATTGATTTACACGTTCACGAATATCTGCCTGCACTAGTCTTTGGCAGACTCACCAGTCCCGGTATCGCGCAATACGTTACAGGGATTGACTTAAAACTTTCTGCATCTTCCTTCATTATTCCGGAAGAATCATCGATACAAACCTGCTTTACCAAAAATAATGAGAGGGAAATAAATGAAGAAGGTATCCTTTGTGCACTACCATTCCTGGCACTGCAACTGATCGCGGAGTAATGGTACCCGGAAACATGGCAGGGTATTCCTCAGGAATAACAAGAGTGATCTGGGAAAAGCACTGGGCATGTGTGCTGATAAGAGAACGGCAGAATTCATCAGGCCGTTCTTCATGGGCCTTCTTATTTTTTAAAAAGAATTTTGAATGGAGTGCCCTGGCTTTTTGAGTAGCTGGGTTTTTTGCACCAGCACAAGAAGAAAACTGCTGGCCGCTGTTTGCCGCGCCACTTATGGAGAAAATAATACAGCTAACGAATAAAATGTATGTGGCAATCCATTTTTTCATTGCCGCGAAGGTACGAAAAAACCAGGGAAGGGAGTGTTAACATTCTGTTCATCTCTGACTGGCGATCAAGAGGTTCAAATCGGTGTATTTCAGATCGAACCGTTCACTCAGGTAAAAATTGGTGAGGGCGCCTTTAAATAAATAGATCCCGCTGCGCAGATGCACTCTGTGCCATACCAGGTTTTCAAAACCTCCTTCTTCACCTGCTTCCAATAGCAGCGGCATAAGCACATTGCTGATAGCATGTGAAGCAGTGCGGGAAAAACCGGAAGGAATATTCGGTACACAATAATGTATCACCCCATACTTCATAAAAATGGGATGTTCATGACTGGTGATCTCGGATGTTTCAAAACAACCGCCGCGATCAATGCTCACATCTATCACCACAGAACCGGGACGCATATTGCTTACCATTTCTTCTGTTACCACCATTGGCGTTCTTCCGCTTTCGGAGCCCAATGCTCCTACAGCCACTTCGCAGGTCTTTAGTTGCTTGGCCAGCATGCGGGGCTCAATCACTGAAGTCCATAAGCGATGGCCGATATTATTCTGCAGCCTCTTTAAACGATACACACTGTTATCAAACACCTTTACCGATGCTCCCAGTGCCAGAGCAGCCCGTGCGGCATATTCGCCCACAATGCCTGCACCGATGATAATTACTTTGGTAGGGGCTATACCGGAAATGCCTCCCAGCAGCACACCCTTGCCATGATTGGCAGAGCTCAGGTATTGAGCAGCGATCAGCATTACAGCGCTACCAGCGATCTCACTCATGCTGCGGACGATAGGATAGGAATCACTATCGTCTTTCAGATTTTCAAATGAAATGGCAGTAACCTTTTTTTCCATCATTGTTTCCAGTATCTCAGCTTTGAGCACGGAAAGATGTATGGGGGAAATGATCACCTGGTTTTGTTGTATCAGTGGAAGGTCTTCTTCAATAACAGGTGCACTTTTGACGAGGATGGGCGCTTTAAAAACTTCTGCCCTGTCATACACGATCTTGGCGCCAGCTTCACTATAGTCTTTATCGCGGTAATGAGATGCGTCACCGGCATTATGCTCGATAGTTACCTGGTGGCCATTGCTCACAAGCACGCTCACTGCATCGGGGGTCAGCGCGATCCGGTTTTCCTGGAAAGCAATCTCTTTTGGAATGCCGATCATCATACCTTCTGCTTTCGGTTTGATATCAAGCGTTTCCTCTAAGGTTTCGTAACTGAAGGAAGTGCTTATCCGGGGTTTTTGCTGGCTCATGAACGATTGATTGAAGCCATTAAGGCCGGTTTCAAAAATAACTAATTCCTGTCTATTCTGAGCCTGCGGGTACTTGAATTGACCACATTTATATAAATATGTGCAGTGTTGTCAGGAAAAATACCAGGTGCCCTTTCAGGCCATTCCACCAGGGAAATATGATCGCTGTACAGGCAATCTTCTACGCCTGCCCTGATAGCTTCCTCTTCATCCTGAAGCCGGTAGAGATCAATATGAAAAATCTTTCCGGCTTCACTGGTGCCTTCTTTAAATCCATATTCATTGATGATGGCGAAAGTGGGGCTGCCCATCACCTCCTTTACACCTTTTGCTTCGCATAAAGCATGAATAAGCGTGGTTTTGCCGGCACCCATTTCTCCATGAAAGGCAAATACCCTGACCCCCTCATTTAATTTCCAAAACCGGGTTGCAATTTCCGCAATGGTTTCCAATGAATAAATCAGTTCCATACCGCAAATGTAAACGAATAGCAACCTCGTTGCCAATATATTGCCTCCATCCTTCCTCATCGCATGGTAAATTTGCAACAAGCACAAGCCGCTTTTGTTATAAGCTCAAGGATTTATCATGGAAAAGATTCAATGGAAAGTAGACGGAATGGATTGCTCCAATTGCGCCCTTACCATCCGGAAATACCTGGAAAAGGAAGGGATGAAAGAAGTGCGCGTAAATTTTGCCACCGGAGACGTAAGTTTTAATCTTCATAACGATCATGCAACTGCCGATCTGGCCAAAGGCATCCACGATCTCGGTTATAAAGTAACCGGCAATGGCCATGCTGCGCATAAAGGACATGGCCATGATCATGATGAAGAATCTAAAGGGTTTTTTTCCACTCATCTTCAGCGGTTCTGGTTCTGCCTGCCTTTTACAGCTGTTCTATGGCTGCACATGATCCCCGGGCTGCATCTTCACTGGCTGATGAACCCCTGGGTTCAACTGGGGCTTACCCTCCCGGTGTTTGTTGCAGGTATGCTTTTCTTTGGCAAAAGCGCCTGGAAAAGTTTGCGCAATGGCATCCCCAATATGAATGTGCTGGTGGCTATGGGCGCTACTGCTTCTTTTGTTTATAGCTTATACGGTACACTGATCGGGCAGGCACAGGATTATATGTTCTATGAAACAACTGCTACCATCATTACCCTGGTATTTCTTGGCAATTACCTGGAAGAAGCCTCGCTGCAATCAACCCAGCGTGCATTGAAGAAGCTGGCGGTTAATCAGAAAGTGATGGCCAATATGCTTACTTATGATGATCAGCACCAGGAACATATTTTCCCGATAGAAAGCGACCAACTGCATTCCGGTGATCTTATACTGATCAGAACAGGTGAACAGGTACCCGCAGATTGTAAAATACTCTGGGGCGAAGCCGATGTGAACGAAGCCATCATTACCGGCGAAAGCGTGCCGCTCCATAAAAAAAGCAAAGATCAGTTGATCGGCGGCAGCATACTCGAAAACGGGACCGTGAAAGCACAGGTAACCGCTGCCGGTAAAGACACTGTGCTCGCAGGCATCATCAACCTGGTAAAAGAAGCGCAGGGCGAAAAGCCGCCGGTGCAACAGCTCGCAGATAAGATCAGCGCCATTTTTGTTCCGGTTGTGTTGGGGATTGCAGCAGTTACACTTATTGTCAACTGGATCATCCTCGGAGAGTTCACCCCTTCCCTGATGCGAAGCATTGCCGTGCTGGTGATCGCCTGCCCCTGTGCAATGGGACTGGCCACTCCTGCCGCCATTGCTGTAGGTGTTGGAAGAGGCGCACGGAATGGCATCCTGTTCCGCAACGCTACCAGCCTCGAATTGTTCAAAAACATTCAACAGGTAGTGTTTGATAAAACAGGTACGCTTACAACCGGCAAATTCATGATCAGCGAATGGAAGCTGACCAATGGTTCCATTACATCAGAAGAGTTCAAACGCATTGTTTTTTCGCTCGAAAAATATTCCAACCACCCTATTGCCAAAAGCATCAGTGCGGAATGGAAAATGAAAGATGAAATACGCTGGAAAAAAATAGAAGAGATTAAAGGATTGGGCATGCAGGCTGAAGACAAAGAAGGTAATACCTATAAAGCAGCTTCATTTGAAGTGGCCAAAACTCATATTAATGACGACACCCACAATATTTACATTCTGAAAAATGAGCAGTTGATTGGCTGGATAGATGTGAAAGATGAAATACGCGCTGAAGCAAAACCGGTAATCAGTTACCTCCATGCAAAAGGTATTAAGACCATCCTGCTCAGCGGCGACCGCCAGGCAAAAGCCGATCAGCTTGCCAAAGAACTGGGTATTGAAGAAGTGATTGCTGAGCAAGCACCGGAGCAAAAGCTGCAGATCATTGCAGCAAAAAGTGCGGCTGCTCCAACAGCGATGGTAGGTGACGGTATTAATGATGCGCCTGCATTGGCCAAAGCCACAGTAGGTATTTCCATGAGTGATGCTTCGCAAATGGCGATGCAAACCGCACAGGTGGTGCTGATGAACCATGGATTGAAAAAGTTACCGATGGCATTGGGGTTGGGTAAACATACCTATACTACTATTAAACAAAATCTTTTCTGGGCTTTTGCTTATAATATTGTAGCTATTCCTGTAGCAGCACTGGGTTTGCTGAAGCCCGGGTTTGCAGCACTGGTAATGGGATTGAGCGATGTGGTGCTGGCTATCAATTCAGGCAGACTTTATATCAAGAAAGTGGAGTAGGTATTGCAAAGGGCGCAACGTAGCGTCCGTTGCGCTCTTTGCGCCCTTTGCAATACTAAAACTAAATCTAAAACAACTACCTTCCACTTTGTATGACCCTTTCCCAAATCTTAAAACAATACTGGGGTTATGACCAGTTCCGTCCTTTACAGGAAGACATCATCCAATCTGTGCTGGACGGAAAAGACACACTCGCGCTTATGCCTACCGGCGGCGGCAAATCCCTTTGCTACCAGGTGCCGGCCATGGCCATGGAAGGAACATGCCTCGTCATTTCTCCCCTGATCGCATTGATGAAAGACCAGGTAGAGGGTTTAAGAAAAAAAGGTATTACCGCTTTTGCCATCTACTCCGGCATGAAGCGCAAAGAGGTGATCAATATTTTGCAACTGGTAACTGAGAGCAATTGCAAATTCCTCTATGTTTCACCTGAACGGCTGGAAACTTCTTTATTCAAAGAGTACCTGCCCGGAATGCATATCAACCTGGTAGCCGTTGATGAAGCACACTGTATTTCCCAATGGGGATACGATTTCCGTCCGCCTTATTTGCGCATTGCTGCACTAAGAGAGGAACTGAGCGATATTCCTGTTCTCGCACTTACCGCATCTGCCACACCTGAAGTGCAGCAGGATATTATGGATAAGCTCCATTTCCAGCAGCAGCAGGTTTTCCGTCAATCATTTGAGCGGCCCAATCTTTCTTACAGCGTTTTCAATGTGGATTCAAAGATCAATAAGATCAACGAAATACTTGGCAGGATACCGGGAACAGGTATTATTTATTGTAAAAGCAGGAAACGTACCAAAGAGGTCAGCGAATTGCTGCAATTGCAGGGCATCTCAAGTGATTACTACCATGCCGGCCTTACGCAGGAAGAACGAAACAGAAAACAGGAAGCCTGGATAAAGAATGAAATAAGGGTGATCGTTTGCACCAATGCATTCGGCATGGGAATCGACAAACCGGATGTGCGTACAGTGATCCATGCCGATACCCCTGATTGCCTGGAAAATTATTACCAGGAAGCAGGAAGGGCCGGCCGCGATGGGAAACATTCCTTTGCAGTATTGTTGTATGCAGATAAAGACCTGGAAGAACTGAATGATCTGTCTGCACAACGTTTTCCTGAACTGGAAAAGATCCGGCAGGTATACCTGGCTATCGCCAATTACCTGCAACTTGAAGCTGGTGCAGGCGAAGGCTCTTCTTTCAATTTTGATATGGCCGACTTTGGTAAAAAATTCGGCCTGGACAATTTTACCACTTTATACTCCCTCAAAACTCTGGAGCAGGAAGGATGGTTGACATTGAATGAACAGGTATTCCTTCCATCTACCGTTCAGTTTACTGTAACAAAAGAATATCTCTACCGTTTTGAACAGGAACGACCGGCACTGGACCCATTGATCAAAACATTGCTGCGGTCTTATGAAGGTATTTTTGACTACCCCTGTTTTATTTCTGAATTACTACTGGCACAGTTGATGCGGAAAGACCTGGAAGAAATAAAGCAGCAGCTACAGGAATTGCACCGTGCAGGTATTATTGAATATTCTCCCCGTAAAGATTCACCTCAGCTATATTTTCAGCGCAACAGGGTGAGAGGCGAACAACTTAGTATCAATATCAATGCCTACCAGCAACGAAAAGCCATTTTTGAAAAAAGAGTGGCTACGATGATCTCTTATGTAAAAGAAGAAGCAGACTGCCGTGGCCGGATGATCGGAGTTTATTTTGGTGACAACAATATCAGGACCTGCGGGATCTGTGATAATTGCCTGAAGCAGAAAAAGCTCAGCCTGAGCAAAGAAGAGTTCACAGCCATTCATGAACGCATCAGGTATGTCATGCAGGATGATTCACTGGAGGTAAAAGAGCTTTTTAATCAACTGCAGGATATAAAAAAAGAAAAAGCCTGGAAGGTGATCGAATTCCTCCAGGCTGAAAATAAATTACGGATTGAAAAAGATGGCCGTGTCCGTTTAAAATAAACTTTTGCGGCTTCTTCCTCCAAGCCCTAATGCACCAAGCAAGCTGCGTACGATCGTATTCCCGGCAGTTCTGGTCATGCTTCTTACAGTAGGATCATCAAAAAAGCCTTTTTCCTTTGCAGCAGGTCTTTTCTTTTCCTCTTTCTCCTGGTCGGCCTGCTTTTTATCTTCATCTGCTTTTGCAGCAGCTTCATTCAATTTGTCGGTAAGTATTTCATACGCACTCTGGCTATCTATTACCTGGTTGTATTTAGCTGCAATCTTTGATTTGCTTACAATAGCATCAATCTCCACTTCTGATAAGATATCCATCCGGCTGCGGGGCGAGCAAAGCATGCAATGCACCAATGGGGTAGGGATACCTTTTTCATTCAGAATGGTCACCAGTGCTTCACCAATACCCAGTTGTGTGATCAGGTCTTCTGTTTTATAAAATGTTGTTTCAGGATAGTTATCTGCTGTTTGCTTGATCACTTTGCGATCGGCTGCAGTGAATGCACGAAGGGCATGCTGCACTTTCAATCCCAATTGTGCAAGCACTGAAGCCGGCACATCCATCGGGTTTTGCGTACAGAAATAAATACCTATTCCTTTGGAACGGATCAGTTTGATGATCGTTTCGATTTGCTGCAATAAAGCTTCACTGGCTTCCTGGAAAATAAGATGTGCTTCGTCAATAAACAATACCAGTTTTGGCTTATCAAGATCGCCTTCTTCCGGCGAAGTTGCATACAGCTCAGCCAGCAATTGCAGCATGAAGGTGGAGAATAGCTTGGGCCTGTCCTGCAGGTCCGTTACCCTTACAATGGAGATCATGCCCCTGCCATCATCGTTGATACGCATGAGATCATCCACTTCAAAGCTTTTTTCCCCAAAGAAAAGATCAGCGCCCTGCTGTTGCAGCTCAATCACTTTACGGAGAATGGTGCCTGTGGAGGTAGTGGATATTTTACCATACGTTTTTTCCAGCTCGGCTTTCCCTTCGTTGCTTACATACTGAAGCACTTTGGTAAAATCTTTCAGATCGAGCAGGGGAAGCTTTGTATCATCACAATATTTGAAGATCATGGCAACAAACCCGCCTTGCGTATCATTCAGGCCGAGTATCTTGGATAAAAGAACCGGGCCGAATTCACTTACTGTTGCACGCAACCTCACACCTTTCTGCTGGCTGAGGGTTAAAAGATCGACAGGAAAAGCTGAAGGTTTGTATTCCATATTCAGCTTCTGATAGCGTTCTTTTATTTTATCATTTGCAGAACCTTCAGCAGCAATGCCGCTGAGATCGCCTTTTATGTCCATCAATAACACGGGTACGCTTGCATCGCTCAGGCATTCGCTCAACACCTGAAGGGTTTTGGTTTTACCCGTACCGGTTGCCCCGGCAATAAGTCCGTGACGGTTGAGGGTCCTGAAGGGAATGGAGACATCGGCACCGGGCACTACTTCACCATTGAGCATGCCTACCCCGATCTTAAAGCTTTCGCCTTTGAAAGTGTAGCCTGATTTTACTGCATCGAGAAACGGATTTGTATCAGCCATAGAAAGAATTTAAAGGGAAGTTACAAGGATTTGGGGAAGTTTATAAATCCTCTTCCCTTTCCAGCATCAGCACAGCTCCCTGTGGCACGATGTAGTATTTTTCATTTTCGTACATCACTTCGGTTGCCCCGCTGAGCAGGAATATCGCCAGGTCGCCTTCTTTGGCCTGAAGGGGGACATACTTCACTTTTTCTTCATCGCTTTTCCAGGGTTCTTCTTCCACTGGCATGGGGATGGCATAACCTGGGCCGGTTTTGATCACATATCCCTGTTGCACTTTTTCCTTTTCCTGAACGCCGGGTGGCAGGTAAAGTCCGCTGGGCGTTTGCTCATTCGCTTTAGCAAGTTTGATCAGCAGCCTGTCGCCGATCACGATCAGTTTTTTCAGCCGGTTGTCCGGCGTAATATGCATGGCCATGGTAACAGAATAAAAGGCAAAATTAACAACAATAGACGAGAGAAACTGAAGGCCGTAAAGGTATCGCCATGGACGCAACGATTACGCGGAGAGCGCAACGTGGCGTACTTTGTG
Organism: Chitinophagaceae bacterium; assembly: GCA_036262095.1. Classification (GTDB taxonomy): domain Bacteria; phylum Bacteroidota; class Bacteroidia; order Chitinophagales; family Chitinophagaceae; genus Terrimonas_A. Next base: position 11,048 of record DATAJQ010000121.1, read on the forward strand.
TAATCGTTGCGTCCGTTGCGATACTCCCCAACTAAAGGCTTTAACAAAAAAATATTTAATTTCAATGAAGTTTGGCAAATGATTTACTTTTATTTGTCCTCAAAGAATAAAACCAGCATAAAATGGAACCAAAGAAACCCAAAATCTTGTTGTGCGAAGATGATCCAAACCTGGGAAGTGTATTGAAAAATTACCTGGAACTGAATGATTATGATGTTACCCTGGAAAGGGATGGCCGCCTTGGCCTCGCTGCTTTCCAGCGTGAGAAATTTGAGCTTTGCCTGTTGGATGTAATGATGCCAAATATGGATGGATTCACCCTGGCTGAAGAGATCAGGGATGTGGACCCCGATATTCCCCTTTTCTTCCTGAGTGCAAAAACCATGAAAGAAGACATTATACAGGGATACAAGCTCGGCGCTGACGATTATATCACCAAGCCTTTTGACAGTGAAGTTCTATTACTGAAAATAAAAGCTATCCTGAAAAGGAATGACGAGATCAATAAAGAAACGGAGAACAAGGAATTTGATCTTGCCAGCTATCATTTCAATCCCAAACTGCGCCAGTTAACACATAAAGGCATTACCCAAACCCTTTCTCCCAAAGAGAATGAATTGCTGAAAATGCTGGCTGAGCATTTGAATGATCTCTTGCCGCGCGACCAGGCTTTGAAAAAGATCTGGGGCAGCGATACCTATTTCAATGGCCGCAGCATGGATGTGTACATTGCTAAACTGAGGAAGTACCTGAAAGATGATCCGAAGATCGAGATCGTGAACATTCATGGAAACGGCTTCAGGCTTGTTGTAAGCTAAATGAAACAATGACTATAAAAGGAAAAGAGTTGGCGTTTGGCTAACTCTTTTTTTACCGCCTACGCTGAAGCTTCGGCGGTCGCAGTACCGCCTATGCTGAAGCTCCAGTGGTCACAGTACCGCTTATGCTGTTGCTCCGGCGGTCGCAGTACCGCCTACGTTGTTACTCCGGCGGTCGCTGACTGCCTATGCCAAAGCTTCGGCAGCCGCTGTCAAGGGAAAAGCAGGTTGGAACCATCACCCCGGTTATATTTTTTCCCAAGGTGCTCATAGGCTTTATGGGTCACTTCCCTGCCTCGCGGTGTGCGTTGTATAAAACCTTCCTGGATAAGGAACGGCTCATACACTTCTTCGAGCGTGCCGGCTTCTTCCCCTACAGCAGTGGCAATAGTGGAGATCCCTACAGGGCCGCCTTTAAATTTATCGATGATGGTGCTCAGGATGCGATTGTCCATATCATCCAGCCCATGCTCATCTACATTCAGTGCTTTAAGCGCATGCTGCGTAATGCCCAGATCAATCTCGCCATCATTCAGTACTTGCGCAAAATCCCTTACCCTTCTGAGCAGGCCATTGGCAATTCTTGGTGTGGCGCGGCTCCGGCGGCCGATCTCTGTAACGGCTTCGTCAGAAATAGCAACACCCAATATACCGGCAGAACGTTGAATGATCTTATTCAATGTAGCCGCGCTGTAATATTCCAGTCTCGATTTGATCGCAAAACGCGATAATAAAGGAGCTGTGAGCAGACCACTGCGTGTAGTGGCTCCGATCAGGGTAAAAGGATTGAGGCTAAGTTGTATGCTGCGGGCATTGGGACCGGTATCGATCATAATATCAATCCGGTAATCTTCCATGGCTGCATACAGATATTCTTCCACTACGGTGCTTAAACGATGGATCTCATCGATAAACAAAACATCATGCGGTTCAAGATTGGTGAGCAGGCCGGCGAGGTCGCCAGGCTTTTCAATCACCGGGCCGGATGTTTCCTTGATGTTCACTCCTAATTCGTGCGCCACGATCCGGGAAAGAGTGGTCTTTCCCAAACCGGGAGGTCCATGGAATAAAACATGGTCCAATGCTTCGCCCCTTATTTTAGCTGCTTTAATAAATATCCTCAGGTTTTCGATCACCTGGGCCTGCCCGGCAAAATCATTCAACTGCGAAGGCCGGATATTGTTTTCAAATTCCTTATCCGCCGCACTGAGCATACCTTTATCTGAATTCAAATTGGGATTGGCCATGGTGTAAATTTAGGAATAGCGGACGGATGGGGCTAAAAAATTTCTTTTAATATTTGTACATACAAATATGATTTCCCCGACGTAATACTCTCTCCGTTTTTAATCCATTTTAAACATACCTGTTCAATTGCAGCAATGGATCAGGGTCAGGTGAATTCTTTAACCATTCTTCTTTTTCTGAATACTTGCAAACACCGGGATAATCACCTTTTCTGTTTTTCATATCCAGTATAACCTGAAAATGCAGATGTGGTGGCCAATGTCCATTCTCATAAGGAATTCCAAACTCTGCAAACACCTGTCCCATTCGGATATTTTGTCCTTCGTATAAATTCTTAAGCGAGCTAAGGCTTAAATGACCGTAAAGGGTATAAAACGTAAATCCATTTACCTGGTGGGATAAAATGATAGTGGCTCCATAATCACCAAACTGATTATTGAAAGCAAAGCTATGTACAATACCATCCAGCGGAGCCATAATAGCCGTATAAGGCTTACCCCAGATATCTGTTCCGAGATGGAGACGTCGCGGTTCCTCGCCGGGTACAGGAGCGTCAAAAACTTTGCTTCGGCTGTATACTGTCCGGTGTTCATTATACCCTCCAATGCCATAACGTGCGCTTGCGTTACCCAGCAGGTCATTTATATATGCAGAAAACTTAGTAGTGTCTTTCAATATATCTTCTGTAAGACTTTTATTGTTTTCCGTAAAATCAAGCAACAGCAATTTATCCGTTCCAGGATCAAAAGGGAGCACGGGCGCAAACCGCAGGGTTCCCAGGGCTTCTTCAAAATTTATTGGCATATCCAAAATTACACCAACAGTTCATGCCATAACAATAAAAAGCATCCATCAATATATTAACACAAAGGGCGCAACGTATGTTGCGCCCCTTTATTCATAGCAGCTTATTTGAATCAGGCTATTTTATCTGTTTTAATATCTCTTCAATCGCCTTGTCCAATTGAGGATCACGTCCATTCAATTTATCATCGAATGAGTTGATCACCAGTATATCCGGCTGCACACCGCTCATCTCCAGGTCTTTTCCTTCCAGGCTATAGCAACCCCAACTGGGCATACGAACAGATGAGTTATCGACCAGGCTAACACCGCTGGTGAAAATAATCCAGCGATAAGTTCCATTACCTACGATCTTACCCAGCTTCAATGCTTTAAAGCCTTGCGAGGTCATTTCTGCATCACTCAGGGATTGTTCATTAGTAAGCAGGATAATGGGTTTGTCGGACGGTGCAAAATTAGATTGCGGAGATAAGCCACCCTGACGGTATTTCCATTTCAGGTAAGACCTTTGCGAAAGGAATTTCAGCACTTCATCATGCACATTGCCACCGGTGTTGTAACGGAGATCAAAGATCAGTGCATCCTTTTTATTCAACTCCTTTGTCATGTCGATGATGAATTGCTCCAGTTCTCCCTGTCCCATATTCTTCATATAGCCATAAGCGATCCGGCCCTTGCTCTTTTCATCCACACGCTGCTGGTTCTTATCCACCCATTCATCATACAATGTGTTGAACAGGCTGGATTGCGGATGCAACTTTATGCTGATGGGTTGCCCCTTCCGGCTGAATTCCAGTCGTATTTCCCTGTCTTGCGAAGGGCGTGTAAAATAAAAACTACGGTCTTTATTTGTTTCAACAGGCTCTCCATTCACTTTTGTCAACACATCACCGGGGCGGATATCAATTCCCTTTTTATCCGCAGCCGAACGCTTCAGTATATATTTTACGGTATAAGGTGATGCATCATCGAATATGATCCCTGTTTCCATGGTTGAATTGCTCAAGGCTACAACTTCATCTGTTCCAAAAGTGCCAAAGCCCTGGTGCGATGAATTCAATTCTCCCAGCATATCATTTAATAATATCCGCAGATCAGACCTGTTGTTCAAATAGGGGATGAATTGCTGGTAGTACTTCTTTGCTTTTTTCCAGTCAAGCCCATGGAAATCCTCATCATAATAATTTTCTTCTATCTGCGCCCATGCTTCTTCAAACATCTGGCCGAACTCTGCAGAGAGATTACGGCGGAAAGTGAAACTGGTGGATATCGGATCGAGGCGGTTAAGGTCCAGGTTCAGTTTATTGATGACGCCATTCAGCAGCACATATAATTTATCGCCGGCTTCAGTTATACCTGCCACGCCACCATCGGCAACTTTTTCTGTTTTGTCCTGCTCAAACGGCTCTTTTACAGTTTTCCATATAGCTGTGCGGCCTTCACCATGGTTGCTTTGGTATAGTACAATTGTTTTTTCTCCTTTCTGGTACACACCAATGAGAAACTGGGCTCCTGCAAACGGGCCTATCTGTTCTATTCTGTCCATAATGCCATCAGTATCGATAGCAATAGTTTTAACAGGCGGTGTTGCGGCAGTTGCTTTTTTGGTCGTATCCTTTTTGGCAGCTGTATCTTTTTTCTCTTCTTTGAAAAGCTCATCAAATTTATCTGTGCGGAAAGGTTCGTCCAGGTTTTCCAACGCGATCCTGTACACTTTGGCATTGCCCATTCCAAAAGGATAAGATGGCCTTAACCGTTGGGAAGTGAAATAAATATACTTCCCATCAGGCGACCATACCGGATCAGCTTCTGTAATATCTGTATTGGTCAGATTGGTTGTCTTATTTTCTTTCAGGTTGTGGACATAAATATCCCTTTCAAAATTCTTGTATACGGTAAACACCACATATTCGTCATTGGGTGAAAAGCCCGGCTCGCTGTTCTGAAATCCCCAGATCTCTTCTTTTGCGATGGTTTTGCCTTCACCGGTCTTCAGGTCAAGCAGGCGTACTTCGTCGCGGCCGCTGAGATAAACTGCCTTATCTCTTTTCTTATTCAATGCTGCGCCGCGATTGTTTTTCGCATCCCGTGTCAATTGTTTGATAGCGCCTTTACCGTCTGCACTCACAGTATACCAGTTGGTATAGCCATCCAGTGTCTGGTTGAATAATAGCGTCTTATTATCACTGGTCCATTTCACTTCGCGCACGCGCTCGGCTGAACCCCTTTTAACCTGTTGAATGAATTTGCCGTCAATATCGCTGACAAATAATTCGCCTCTTGAAACAAAAGCAAGTTTCTTATTGTCAGGCGACACATCAAAAGCGCTGATATTGCTTTTAACATCAAAGTCTTTTTCTTTTGGCAGTACATTGTTACGGACAATGGCGATATCCAGTTTGTTGTCTTTACCACTCTTTACATCATACAACCACAACTGGTAATCTTTTTCAAATACGACCTTTCCTCCCTGAGCATTTACGATGGGTGTTTTAATGGAAGAGCTGAACCTGGTCAGTGCTTTCTTCCTGCCATTTTCCAGTGCATATAAATTATACTCGCCATTGGCTTCATCGGAGATAAAATAGATATTGCCGTTGCGGTCAATGGTAGCACCAAAATCTTTTCCTTCCCAGTCAGTATACTTCTTGTGTTGTTTGGATTGGGGGTTGTAAGATTGTATATCCGGGTTGAATGGCCCTTTGTAGCGTTTTCGCTGCACCTGGTTGGAGCTTTCCCAGGTATCATTAAAGAAGATTTCACCGGAAGAAGGATGCTCAACCAGGTTATGATCGAACAGGAAAAAATAATCTCCTAAAACCCGCCTCGGCGTGCCGCCGGTTGCCGCCACTTTAAAGCCTGATATCTGGCCCATCCGGCTGCTGTTGAAATAAATGTATTTGGAATCCCAGCTCCAACTGGTCACTTCATCATTACCGCTATGGTAAGTGATCTGCGTTACATCTCCGCCATTCACAGGCATAATGAATACGTCTGCATTGCCGTACTGGCGGCCGGTAAAGGCGATCCATTTACCATCGGGTGATACACGTGGGCTGGTTTCATAACCCTGCATGGCGGTGAGGCGGGTTGCCTGCCCGTCTTTTACAGATGCTTTCCAGAGATCACCTTCAAAACTGAAGATCACTGTTTGCCCATCAGGTGTAAGACAGGGGTTCGATAAAAAATAAGCAGATGGGCCCTGGGCAAAAAGCTGTGCTGTACAGCATAGCAGGGCCAGGGAGAAGACTTTCTTCATGGATGACTGTTTTATGGCTGAAAATACAACCAAAAGCAGTTCAGAAATTACCGCCGGTAAAAATGTTGACAGTTGATTGGCTGTGGCTATACCACCACGTTCACCATCTTCCCCTTCACGAATATGATCTTCTTCGGAGCCTTTCCTTCTAACCATTTCTGCACCACTTCATTTTCCAGGGCCAGTTTTTCTACTTCGGCAGGCGTGGCTTCAAGGGAAATATTGATGGTTGTACGGAGCTTACCATTTATAGACACAGGATATTCCTTGCTGGTCTCCTTCACATATTTCTCTTCAAAAACAGGGTAGGCCGCATCCAGCACGCTGCCCTCATTGCCCAGTTGCTGCCAAAGCTCTTCAGCGATATGTGGAGCATACGGTGTCAGTAATACCAGCAGGGATTGCAGTATCTCTTTTTTATGACAGTCCAGGTCATTCAGCTCATTCACGGCGATCATAAAACCGCTGACACCGGTGTTGAAGCTGAAGCGGTCAGTGGCTTCTTCTATCTGGCGGATGGATTTGTGCAGCACTTTCAATTCGGCATCGGTTGCTTTTTCTTCTGTCCATACTTTGCCTTTTATTTCATCATAAAAAAGCCGCCATAATTTTTTCAGGAAACGGTGAACGCCTTCAATGCCTTTGGTGTCCCAGGGTTTGCTCATTTCAACAGGGCCGAGGAACATTTCATACATGCGGAAAGTATCGGCACCGTATTTATTAACCAGATCATCAGGGTTAACAGTATTATACAGGCGCTTACTCATTTTTTCAGTAAGCGTACCACAGATATATTTGCCATTTTCCAGAACGAACTCAGCATCTCCGTATTCTTCACGCCATTTTTTAAACGCTTCTATATCCAGTTCCAAGCCATCAACAATATTGACATCTACATGAATTTCATCAGCCTCATACTGATCCTTCAATCCTGCTGATACAAATTTGTTTGTACCTCTTATACGATACACAAACCTGCTGCTCCCCTGTATCATTCCCTGGTTGATCAGTCTCCTGAACGGTTCATCATGACTGATATAACCAAGATCATACAAAGCTTTTGTCCACATCCGGCTGTACAGCAAGTGGCCTACCGCATGTTCGGTGCCACCGATATAAACATCCACCTGTCCCCAGTAATCAGAAGCCTTGCGGTTACAGAATGCTTCTTTATTATGCGGGTCCATATAGCGCAGGAAATACCAACTGCTCCCGGCATAACCGGGCATAGTGTTCGTTTCAAGATGCTGTGACGTCCAGGCGGGAATATTGGCCAGTGGGCCTTCCCCTTCGGGACCTGGCTTATAGGAATCAACATGCGGCAGTTGCAGCGGCAGTTCTTTCTCATCCAAAGGATAAGCGATCCCATCAATCCATTTAATGGGAAATGGCTCACCCCAATAACGCTGCCGGCTGAAAGCAGCATCCCGCATTTTATAATTTGTTTTCCTTATGCCAATGCCTCTTTTCTCTACTTCCCCGATCACAGCTTCTATCGCATCCTTCATCACCATTCCATCCAGGAAACCTGAGTTTTGCAGAATGGCATCTTTGGTAGGGTTAGCTTCATCACCTTTAAAGTAAGAACCGATGATATTGGTGATGGGTATATTAAAATGCCGGGCAAATTTAAAATCACGTTCATCACCGCAAGGCACTGCCATGATAGCGCCTGTGCCATATCCGGCCAGTACATATTCTGAGATCCAGACAGGGATCTGGCGTCCATCAAAAGGATTTTCTGCAAAAGCCCCGGTAAACACGCCGCTGATCTTCTTCTCAGCCATACGCTCGCGTTCACTCCTGCTTTTTACATACGTGATATATTCTTCCACCGCCTTTGCCTGCTCCTCTGTTGTGATCTCACCAACCAGCTCATGTTCGGGAGCAATCACCATAAAGTCCACTCCAAAGATCGTATCAGGCCGGGTTGTATAAACCTTCAGTTTGCTCTCGACTCCCGACTCCTGATTCCTGACTCCGAACTCAACCTCCGCCCCACTTGATTTCCCGATCCAGTTCGTTTGCATTTCCTTCATCGCTTCGCTGAAATCAACAGTTTCCAATCCTTCCAGCAAGCGGTCGGCATACTCCGTAATGCGGAGATACCATTGCCTTAATTTCTTTTTTACTACAGGATATCCGCCGCGTTCACTCACGCCATTCACTACTTCGTCATTGGCGAGCACAGTGCCTAATGCTTCGCACCAGTTCACTTCGCCATACCCGCAATAAGAAAGGCGATAGTTCATCAACACATCCATTTTCCGGGCGGTGTCGAAATTTTCCCATTCGTCGGCAGTAAACTTCAAGGCAGGATCGCCGGGGCATGGATGGTTTTTGTTGCCTTCCTTCTCAAAAGCTGCAGTGAGCACGGATATCCTTTCTGCCCGCCAGGTTTGCCGGTTGTAGAATGAATCAAACAACTGCAGAAAGATCCACTGTGTCCATTTATAGTAATGGGGCTCACTGGTATTCACTTCACGGCTCCAGTCGTAGCAAAAACCGATATTATTCAATTGCGATTTGAACGTAGCGATATTGTTCCGGGTGGTTACAGCGGGGTGCTGACCTGTGTCGAGGGCATATTGTTCTGCAGGCAATCCAAAGCTGTCGAACCCCATGGGATGAAGCACATTGAACCCTTTAAGCCTTTTGTAGCGGCTATAGATATCGGAAGCGATATAGCCCAGGGGATGACCCACATGAAGGCCTGCCCCGCTTGGATAAGGGAACATGTCCAGTACATAATACTTGGGCTTATTGCTTTCATTCGGGACGCGGTATGCCTCCGTTTCTTTCCAATACTGCTGCCATTTTTTTTCGATAGCCCTGAAATTGTATTCCATCCTGTTTTGTTGGTTAATTTGATTGCCCGATAGTTTTAACAAATATCTTTTATTCCCTATGGCAATATAGGCTCCCTGCAACCGTTTAAAAGGGCAGCAAAAATACTGATTATAGGGCTTAAATTGGCTATTTTTGCAATACCTGCTTCGTTTCAGGGCTTCTCCTGGAAGTTGGTTAACCCATTCATTTCAAAATTCTATGCTATGGCCAAATCCGGCAAAGCTTCTATCAAGAGAGGCAAACCCTCGTATTTTATGTCCATCCTGGGCGTTACACTGGTTTTATTCCTTCTCGGCATCATCGGCTGGTTAGTGATCAATGCCAACAAACTCGGCAATTACTTTAAGGAAAGCGTGGAACTGCGGGCTGAACTCAGGGGTGATCTCAACCCATCCGATAGCACTGCCCTCATGCAATATATTTCTGCCAAACCTTATGTAAAATCCATCGAGTTCATCACCAAGGAACAGGCAAAAAAGATCTACCTGGGCGATGGCAATGAAAACTGGGACAAAGTGCTTGATGCAAATCCCCTGCCCAACAGCATAAATTTCAAGGTGAAAAAGGAGTATATGAACACAGACTCCCTCAACCTTATCCAGGCCGACCTGCAGCAACAGACCTATATCGCTGAAGTAGCCTATCCGCAGGCCCTGGTCGACAACCTCAATAAAAACGTAAAACGGATCAGTATCATCCTCCTTGCAGTGGCCATTATCCTGGCCCTGGTGGTGATCATCCTGATCGACAATACTATCCGCCTCGCCATGTTCAGCAACCGCTTCCTTATCAAAACCATGCAGATGGTGGGAGCTACGCGCTGGTTTATTGCCAAACCCATGAATATCAGGGCTATTATCAATGGGGCCATCAGCGGGATCATTGCTATCGCTGCCGTTATTCTCGTGATCGTAGTGGCTGAGCGGATCCTGCCGGAAATGAGAGCCATTCATGATAATACCACCCTGGCCCTGCTGTTTATCGGCCTGATCATCCTGGGCATTTTCATCACCCTTTTCAGCACCCACCGCAGCGTGTTGAAATACCTGAAAATGAAGCTGGATGATCTTTACTGAGCCATGGCCTGCCGGCAGCTCAATAAAGACTTTTTCCTATATTGCAGACTCAAATTGAATAAAAATGGCTGAAAATAAAACGGTTTCTTCTTCCTATTTCGGCGTGTTCACAAAAGACAATTATATCTGGATGGTGATCGGCCTGTCGGTAATTACGATCGGCATGTTCCTGATGTCAGGCGGAAGAAGCGATGATCCGAAAGTATTTGACCCCAACCAGGTATATAGTAAAATGCGTATTACCATCGCGCCAATACTTATCCTGGCCGGCCTGGTGATCGAGATCTATGCCATCTTTAAAAGACCAAAAGCAAAACAGGATTAAACAGGATCGATAGACCGATAAATTTTTGAGGTGATGCAGAAGATGTATCACCTTCTTTTTATTTCAACCTCTCCTTATGAGTATCATTGACGCAATTATCATTGCCATCGTGGAAGGCCTCACAGAATTCCTGCCTATTTCCTCCACAGCCCACATGAAGTTTACAAACCCTTTGCTGGGTGTTTCACCCAGCCCGTTTGGTGACATGTTTGAAGTGGTGATACAACTGGCGGCCATTCTTGCTGTGATCGTGCTTTACTGGAAAAAATTTTTTGATTTCAAGCGCATCAATTTTTATATCAAACTTATCATCGCGGTTGTTCCTGCACTTATTTTCGGTTACTTATTAAAGAAACATATCGATGCAGCACTGGGCAATCTTGTATTTATTGCCTGGGTGATGATCATCGGTGGAATAATATTATTATTTGTTGACCGCTGGTTCAATAAACCGCAGATCTTCTCAGAAGAAAACATCAGCCCGAAAACTTCTTTTATCATTGGTTGTTTCCAGGTGCTGTCGATCGTTTTCCCCGGCCTTAGCCGCAGTGCTGCTACTATCATTGGCGGCATGAGCCAGAAGCTGAGCCGTAGTGCTGCCGCTGAGTTCTCTTTTTTCCTGGCAGTGCCCACCATGCTGGCCGCTTCTGTAAAAAGTTTCTGGGACACTTACCAGGAGCATCCTGAAGTGATAGCGAAAGACAATATGACAACCCTGTTGATCGGAAGCCTGGTAGCATTTGTAGTGGCTTTGCTGGCCATTAAGTTCTTTATCGGCTTTCTGAAAAAATACGGGTTCAGGATCTGGGGTATTTACAGGATCATCGTGGGTGCGATCATGTTGCTGTTGCTCTGGAAAGGTGTTATTTCCTAAACCGGAAAGTAATGTTTCCCCGCAAAGACGACGAAGATCACAAAGAATTATGATAGGGCGCCTTTCTTTTTTAAAGCTTAATAGACAAAATATTTCTTTGTGGTCTTCGTCGTCTTTGTAGGAAAATACCAAGTCAATACCGGCCCGTACCTTACCCGGCTAAATACTTATTTTTACCCGTAAATAACTGCTTATGCAAACTGCTTCAAAAAAAGTAGTGAACGGATGGGCGATGTATGATTGGGCGAACTCGGTTTATAATCTGGTTATCACTACTTCCTTTTTTCCTATCTATTTCCTGGCAGTCACAGGTGGGGACGGAGATCACCATATCAGTTTTCTCGGCCGCAGTTTTGTAAACTCTTCTTTGTATGATTATGTACTGGCAGCCTCTTACCTGCTGGTAGCCCTTTTATATCCGATCCTCACTTCCATTGCCGATACAAGAGGCAATAAGAAAAACTTCATGCGTTTCTTCTGCTATATGGGTGCATTGGGATGCAGCATGCTTTTCTTTTTTAAACAGGACACGCTTGGCCTCGGTATTATTGCCTTCATGCTGGCAGCGATGGGTTGGGCAGGCAGCCTGGTATTTTACAATGCTTATCTCCCGGAGATTGCAGCGCCGGCAGACCAGGACAGGATCAGTGCCCGTGGGTTTTCCTTCGGTTATATTGGCAGCGTGCTGATGCAGATGGTTGGCTTTGCATTGGTAACACTGATGGATGCCGCTATGGGTACACGCATCACCTTTCTGCTGGTTGGTTTCTGGTGGTTTGGTTTTGCACAGATCACTTTTGCGCGACTGCCAAAAGCGGTTATTCAAAAACCACAAAGAGGGAATGTTTTCAAAGATGGTTTTGCAGAAATAAGAAAAGTGTATGGCCAGGTAAGGACATTGCCTATACTGAAAAGATTTTTACGCGGTTTCTTTTTTTACAGCATGGGTGTGCAAACCGTTATGCTGGCCGCCACTTTATTTGGCAGTAAAGTATTAAAACTACCGGATACCAAACTGATCATTACTGTAGTGGCTATCCAATTGGTAGCAATATTAGGCGCCTGGGGCATGTCGAGGCTCTCTGCAAAGTTTGGTAACCTCCGCGTGCTGATGGCTGTTGTCCTTTTCTGGATAATGATCTGCGTAGCAGCTTATTTCACTGCTTCGCTGGCAGAGCAGGGCGTGAATACAGAATACTATTTCTATGTGTTGGCTGTAGGTGTAGGACTTGTAATGGGAGGCATTCAATCGCTTAGCCGCTCCACTTATTCAAAGCTGATGCCCGAAACAAAAGACACAGCTTCCTTCTTCAGTTATTATGATGTAACGGAAAAAGTGGCTATTGTGATCGGTATTTTCAGTTTCGGTTATATTGAAGAGATAACCGGTAATATGCAAAACTCTATTCTCTCCCTGGTCGTTTTCTTTACCATTGGATTTTTCTGGCTGTATTCAGCATTATTGAAACAGCAGCAAACTGTTTAGTTCCTGCCTGTTGCTGTTGTTCGTTGACCGATGGCCGATGGCCATCGGTCAAC
>DATAJQ010000122.1:0-6948 GCA_036262095.1 Chitinophagaceae bacterium
CCCCCCCTTCCAATGATTCCGTCCTCGGAATCACTCCTTGAACCGGGCAGGTTCTTTACGAACTCTGACCTTGTTCTTCGGCACCATTCTTGCTTTGAGAAACGTCTTTCCCGATACAGGATCAACATAAGCATCACGAGACTGTAAGAGAGCCTTACTCATCTCCTTATCGTCAATCTCCAATGATAGCGACGAATCTCTTGGAACAATGTCGTCAATATCGATATCTATAGGGGGAGAATACACCTGTCCCGATTGTAGCTGGAATGCGGAGCCTGAAGGACGATCCATGTCACCATGTTGGGTGTCCACAGTAACATTCTCAGTGGGTTCGAAGGATCTCTCCTCCTCCTCCTGTGAGACAGTTTCAGTTACCTCCTGAAGGGCTGGATATGTCCTGACCTTGAAGGGTTTAATGTGAGTCACTGAAACTGGGTACTTCCTCTCCTCACCGAGTTCATCTTTAACATAGTAGACCTTTGGGTTTCTCCCTCTCCTTGATATCAAGTATGGTCCGATCCAGCGACCTGCTAACTTGGGAGTCTCATCCTGCGTGAAATGCAGTTTCTGAATCATCACAGGATCTCCTACCTTGAACTCTGTCAAAGGCTTATCAGCACCAGGTCTCTTGAGCTTACGTTTATCGAATCGTTCGAGGATCATATTCTGAGCCTTCTGCAAGAAGTAATCGAGACGCTCTGAATACGATAATAAGCCCATATCGCCTCGATCGAAGTCAGGATGATATACTGGATACTCCGATGGCGATTGAATGGATCGACCAAAGATCAAGTGAGCTGGTTGAAATCCAGTGGCGTCATGGATTGCCGTGTTATAGGCCAACATGATTCCATCAATGAACTCGTCCCAATATCGATGGTCTTCCCTGACAAAAGAAGAAATGGCATTTCTCAAAAACTTATGAAATCTCTCTACGATCCCATTCGAAGCAGGATGATACGGTGTCGTCTTAGTCCTTTCGAAACCAACTCTCTTTGCCATTCGGTCTAAGACCTCATTCACAAACTCGGTTCCGTTATCACTGTGGAGATATTCAGGAGCTCCGAATACCGAGAAAACTCTCTTCCATAATGCAAGAGCCACAGTGTTCGCAGACTTATCTGGGATTGGAATGGCGAAGGCATATTTCGAATAATTATCAATCACTGACAACACATATCGATTTCCTTCTACACTCACCTTGCCACCATCCCACAGATCCATTGACAACATGTGCCACGGATGCGAGGTCGGAAGTGATCCTAAGGGTGCAGATGACTTATTCTTAGGATCCTTCATTGTCTGACAAACAGGACAAGACTTCACATATAGATCGACATAAGCCGTCATGCCTGAGAAGTAATATCTCTCAGCTAATCTAGAGGCTGTTTTCTCTCTCCCTAAATGAGCACCAGACCATACAGAGTCATGGTAGTACGAGACAAACCATCTCTTCAAAGATGAAGGAATGACTCTGCGATACTCTGCTCGATTTATATTATTAGGGGTATTCTTAATGAACAACACCTCGGAGGCTGTGTTCAAATAGAAAGCCTCAGATTTCATCACGACCTTGGCTTTGTCGCGCTCATCTGAAGGGAGATCTCCATTCTTAAGGAATCGGATAATCGGGAGTAGTTCCGGATCAGCTCTCTGAGCTTCGGCTAACTCTTCGTCATCCGGAAGTGATCTCTCCAGAAGGGCTGCTACATCCTCAACCCACTCCGACCGAGGATCAGCCAGAGCAGAAACGCCATAAAACTTCGTAAGTGCTTCAAAGTATTCGTCTTCAGGCAACTCGCGTATGGCATAAATCATCTCAATTTTTTTCGTGCCATCGGCGAAGTTACGACTCAGCGCATCAGCTGGTCCATTCTCCTTGCCTGGTCTATAGACGAAGTTAGTATCGTACTGAGCCAACTCAGCTGTCCAGCGAGCTATCTTTCCAAACGGGTCCTCTAACTTGCGAATACCAATTAGAGGTTTATGATCAGTTTCGCAGACCAATGATCGACCGTAGAGGTAACTTCTCCACTTCCTGGTTGCGAAGACCACCGCTAACAATTCCCGTTCAGTAGCGTTGTAATTCGACTGAGCTGAGTTGAATAACCAACTCGCATAAGCGATTACGCGATACTTACCATCGTCATCCAGCTGACCAAGGGTGGCTCCAGCTCCGTATTTACTGGCATCAGTCTGAATATGGAAAGGCTTACTCCAATTAGGAGTCACCACAATAGGAGACTTCAACATCTCAGCTTTTAATAAGTCAAAAGCTTTCTGTCTGGCTGAGTTCCAGACGAATCTCTCCTCTTTCCTTGTGAGGTCCGAGAGTGGTTTAGCCTTGACTGCAAAATCCTTAACGAAGGATCGATAATGACCAAGCAAACCAAGGAATTCTCGAACTTGTTTGACTGATGTAGGAACCGGGAAGTCCTTCATAACTCTCAATAATTCTGGGTTAGGTTGGACTCCTTGATCAGAGACGATCTTTCCGAGCACCTTTACCTTCTTCATAAAGAAATGACACTTGGATTCTGAGCACTTAAGATTGAAGTTCCTCAGTCTCGATAAGACATCATCTACATGTCGAAGATGATCTTCAAAAGTGTCACTGAAGATAATGATATCATCAATATACACCGCGACGTATCCAGCACGGATACCATCCGCTAATACTTTTTCCATTTGCCTTTGGAAATAAGCAGGTGCATTACGAAGACCGAAGGGTAACACTCGATAACCGAAGGTCCCATTCTTCATGGTAACACGACAGTAACGTTGAGCGCGATCAGTGAGAGCTATCTGGTAATAACCGGATTTCAAATCCATAGTGGAGAAATACTTCTTCCCTCCCATCCGATCAATGACATCGTCAATGTATGGAATCGGATGAAGATCAGGCTTAGTTATCTCATTCAACTTCTTGAAGTCAACGCATAACCTAAGCTTACCAGATCTAGGATTCTTCACAAAGAAACCTGGGAAATGGAACTCAGAAGGTTTGTCCAACCTCTCACCAACTTGAGCCTTCGTCATGTCTTCATACACTTCATTCGCCTTATCGTATAGAACTCCCTTAATCGGATATGAATGGATAGTTCTACACATCTCTCTCAACTTCGCTTCTCCAGTCTCATCTTCGTGGTCTCCAATCAATTCAATGTCGAATGGATCCAGACCCGAAGCACCCATCCTCGCCTCTTGCCCATCTGGCAGAATAGTTGGACGGTGTTTCTCGAGAAGTTGTCTCCTGCTCTCCAGTTGAGATAGAGATAAGACATGGTGTTCATATTGCTCATTGTCCTCTGATTCGGGAACTCCCCAGAATGCCGATGCTTTGGTTAGTTCCGGATCAGGTTCAGCAATAATTTCAACCGCTCTAATGTCGTAGACGTCTTTACCCTCCAATGAAGATAGCAAGGCGTCAGCAGCAACACAATTATGACGACATTGAGAGAACAATGGGTGGAAGGTAGTTGACGGTGCAAGCTGTCGATGTTTGTCAACACAAACTTTACATCGTCTCTGGAGAGGACTTTTACGTAGCTGATTCTTGGTATAGCCACTCTTGTCAACTTCCTCACCGCAAGCAGCACAACAACAAGAATCAAACGTTTTGGCCAAAGTTTTAGGAGATGCAACTCCATAGAGAGAACGTTGAGTCTTGCGCACTGCTTCATCAATTGGATCAAGTGGGCTCGCATTAGTACGCACAAGATCTTGACGGATGCTGGCTAAATCATAGGTAAGGAAATCTATCGTCAACTGAGAGATCGCCGCTTGGAGCTCAACCTCTTCCTGATAGACTTCGATGGATGCTAGAGTTTCAACCCGTCTCATCCATGCTCTCCTTTTCCTAAACTTCCGTCCTTGACTCCTGGTGACGGCATTACTCTTGTTCGTAGACTTCATTACAGGTCTACTGAGTTGCCTTCCATGACCCTCCTTCTCAGGTACTAAATCAACTCCAACAGACTTCCCTGGATGCTCGACTAGAGCAGCCATGAGCTCTGGGGTAGCCAACGACCAAGGAGCTAACTTAGTAATGGTCCTGATGTCAGAGCCTTCGACAGTGACCAGTGGTAACAGATCAACTGATTCGAAGATGACATTTCCAACTTTATCTTGCACAAGAACTCTTTTCGAGGGAGTTATGGGCCCATTCTCCACTCTACTCGGCCGCCCTGCACTCAACTCAGCTGAAACCGTCTGAGGATCAGTGTCCATCAGGTCCGCGATGGTGGACTCAACAGGACTACTTTCAGTGGTGATAACATCCTTACTCGGACGTCCTATTTGTTGAGCGTCATCCTTATCACGGCTTGAGCCATCTGCGGTTGCCGACGCAGACCGTGAAGAATCTGTCTTGAAGATTAGATGAGCTTGCTCTTCGATGGGAATTTCCAATCCAATCTTATCTCCGACAACGTCCATGCCAACGATAGCATCAACACCAGAGAATAACTGCTCATCCTCGACGATAACCGCCGGAATCTCCAATACATGTCCGCTCTCCATTACCAATCGAATGACAACCGACTCATGATGAGCGGAAACTCGACCTCCAAATCCTCTAAAGTAGATTGGTGGTTTGATTGGAAATCTCTCTAAATCAAGAGTGTTTAGAACGGATCTCTTCACAATAGTTCTTGCAGCTCCACTGTCAATCCAGGCTCTGAATAATGACTCTGAACCTTCAACGCGAGCTGTAAGAATCAGCTTTTTATCGATCGACTTCAGTGCAGATCGATGCAAAGAACTGACTTCAGATACTGGAAGCATATCCAATATCTCAACTTCCAAATCAGAACTGTTGTCAGACTCAACATACTGCTTATTGGCAGCTTTATTCGAATCGGCGCTCTTGAAACGCTTAGCAGCAGGTTCGTCATCAGGGGCAGGAGAAGGACGAGAAAGCTGCGAAGACTTAGAGCGATCTGCACCCCTACCTCTACGATAAGAATGCTTCTCACGGCGCACATAATCACCACTCTTCTGCGTAGTGATCGATGGCTTAGAAACCGATTCAGCAGTAGTTGCACTCTGACCATCAGTGGAAAAGTGAACTAACTTAACCTGAGTTGGTGCACTCGGTTGAGTGACAACCCGGGTTTGCGTAGTCGATGGAGTCTTCTTCGTCTCAGGGATCGAGTCCTCACAAATAAGCGAGATAAATGATAACGAATCTACCTTATGAGTAGTATTCGCTCCACTATACTTCGACACCGAGATAGAAGTCGTTTTGGGGTTCAGCGCCAAAGAAGCATATCTGGATATAATTGCCATTGGCAAGATCCAAGATTTAGGCTTATCCTTCTCGAAATTCTCACTGAGTTTACGAGTAGCATAAGGCGGCAGAACTGACACCAACAACGAAGCACGGAGGAAAGTCTTAAGGTCGTCACAGACTTCTTCGGAGAGAGGTTCCTTGCGACCCATCTTCTCTCGAGCAGTCTTGAACGCAGTGACGAACTTGGTAGCAGTATCGTCAACTACTTTCTCCACTGTGTCATAAATGACATTCGCCTTAGGATTTGCACGACCAAGATCCTTATAGTCGGTGAAAAATGCAATGGACTCTTGAGAGGTGGCATCCCCTTTGTGCAAAATCCATCTTCCATACAGACCATCCTTCCCGTTCATAAGAGTAAGGAAACGCGCGACATCAATCTCTGCTGAATTGACATCTCTCAAGAGGGAAGTAATGCACTCCATAGTTGGTCTGGTCATATTGAAGATCGTGACCATCGCATGCTTCAAAGACTGAGGTGGGTTCTTCCATCTGAGGAAGTTCCTCACAATCTTGACCATTCCATCCAGCTGTTCCAACGGAATGTGCTCAAATTCTACATCAAACGTGTATTTGAGTGTAGAAATGTCAAAGTCTCGAGGGAAATCCTTAAGCGCCAGATCTTCTATAGAAGTCTCTGGTGTGATGTTTTCAAGGCATTTGAAAACATAGGATTGATCAGTCCTCGATGTCGGGGGGGTTAGGGATTGCGCGGTCACAGCCGTCACAACTCCATCAGATCGGGGCTCCAGTCCACCGGCCTGAGTACCGACAGTAGCAGCGACACCTGTGCCTACCGAAACCACATGGGAAACGGAAGAGCGAGAGTAACCCACGATGCGGCAAAGCCGATCGAGGTTCTCAGGTGGAAGAGCGTGGCCATGGATAAGACACTCGACGATCTGGTGAAGACCAAAATCCGCCGGTGTAATAGTACCAAAAGCACATCCCAAAGAAGCCAACATAATCGCGGAACGAACGGCAATTCCATAAGCTTCAACGGAAAGTTCGAAGCGTCTGAAAAATGCCTCATACCAACTTCTGAGATCCTCCTCCGACGGGAAACCATTAGGAATCCTTCCGAAGTCAAAACCAGAAGCGTCAGACTCAACGTCCGGGGTAATGATGTTCGATTCTATCTCCATAGGCGCCAATGTTGTAGGGGAGACGCGATAGTTGTCAAGGAGAGGTCTGTGTATTGGTAACGACACAAGATAATGGCTACTACACTGCTAGGGATAACTGAGTGAGCTGATGTGAAGGTACAGGGTAAGGCTACTGCCACAGATGACTGCGGACTTATGCTGTGTTCATTATACGGAGATAATTTAGTTCTCATATCTAGTGTTCCGTGAGGTGATGTACAATTACTTGAGTCATTTCCTACAAGGTATGAGTTAGGGTATCGATCATAAGGAGTTCATCTATTCGCAATAAACAAGACCAAATGTCACATACGGAATGTGGGCATCTGGAGAGCAGACAATCTTGGAAGCAAGCATGTAGAGGAAGATCTAACATTCAACACAAGAGGCAGCAATCAGAAGGACCTCAAACAAATAGCCTGACAAGCCTTCAAGTGCTACTCCATCCAACACAAACTGGTTGGCAGGCAAGTCTCAACGTCTCCAGATCCAACTCTGTCCTTAACATAT
>DATAJQ010000123.1:0-7987 GCA_036262095.1 Chitinophagaceae bacterium
CCTTTGGCTTCGGCGGCCGATACGGGAAGTAGCGCAGGCCGGTAGCGCACCTGGTTTGGGACCAGGGGGTCGCAGGTTCGAATCCTGTCTTCCCGACTCTGCCCGCCGAAGCTCGAAGAGCGACGGCGGGCTTTTCTTTTACGTATACTCTGTTCTTTGGGCGGGCTTCGTCGGGCGGAGCCCGACAGAAGTCCGAAAATTGTACAGTAAGGACGCTAATGACATTTTAAATCCTTGTAAGTCTCTTGACTTATAAGGATTTTTTTTATCTCCTTGTCAAATCAATGCAAAGAAATCAATGTACTGTGAGTAAAAGCCGATATGCCATTTGTACTCACGGAGCTTTTGAAATCAAACTTAGTATCATTTTGTTGCGAGAATTGAATTTGGTACGATCTGATATGTTTTAATACAAGAGAAAGCCTGGTATGAGAGATCTATACTCAATTGGATGGAGCCGGAATAAGCGAAAGGAGGGTATGAGCTGATCCAGCACAGATATTTTGGAGAAACCACCTGGAAGAAAGAATGTGAATGGCAAGAGAATAGTTTTGTTTTTACGGCAGAAATTTTCAAAGCATAACGAACGTGATGAAAACAGAAATGGCTATGCTGATTTTTAGGATGTTTAATCAGAATCATCTGTAATTTTGGGTGACCGGGCGTATAATAAAATGATAGAAATTACCGAAATCAGAGAGAAGGATATAGACTCATTGAGGAGCCTATTTTATAAGACAAGACTTACAACTTTTTCTTGCGCTGACGTATCACAATTTAAGTTATCGGATTTTGAAGAGCAAACGAAGGATGAGTATATTTTAGTAGCTCTTGATGACGAAAGAGTGATCGGGTTTGTATCTGTTTGGGTAACTGACAATTTTATCCATCATTTGTATGTTGACGAGCAATTTCAAAATCAAAATGTCGGTACACAATTATTAAAGGCTGTTCATGATAAATTCGGACTGCCCATTAGTTTAAAATGTGAAGAAAGTAACTCAAAAGCAATCTGCTTTTACAGACGGAAGGGATTTACGGAAAAAGGAAGTGGGCAATCTGAAATAGGAACATATATTTTGTTCGAACTAAATAGAAAAATAGAATAACGAACAGCACTCAACATTACATTTATGCAGTTGAGGTTGACATGCAACCTTGAGCAGCTGTTCTATAATGAAACTTTCGGAGCAGAAAAACAGTATATCCTTACACGAGGCCTTAATTTGGCTGACAGTCAAATTGGAAATTGGAAGGTACAGTGATGTTGTATTCCCATTGCAAAAAATCTCAAAAATCTACTTGAACTGATGTCGGTGAGCGTAAGCGGTCCTGTGGTTATATTTCATCAGGTGTTTTATCGATGCGCTATATCGTGATATCACCCTCTATAAAAGGGGTGGAAAAACGCTTGCCTTGTATTGGATTGCTTACACACCTTTGTTGACCGGATATAAGTACTTCAAAAGAGGATGTCCACCTGCTGCCATTGAACCGTGTGAAAAAAGTGAAGCGACTGCATCCCAATACCAACTGAAACCCCACCATGACCAGCCACCACTGCATATTGCTAACGGCAATCCTATTGATCTATATGGGATTGTACGCTCAATCAGATACTCTTCCTTCTCCCGTTGATGGCAAATATTTCGACGCGGTAAATAAGAAAGCCGGTCAGTTAGAGCAAAAGCTGGATAAGCAATCGGAAAAAATCATCACCCAATTCTTAAAGCAGGAAAGTAAACTAAAGCGAAAACTGGCGCGAAAGGATCCTGCAGCAGCAATAGCCGTGTTTGGAGATGCCAAAGAGCGGTATAGTAAGCTACAGCAGAAACTGGCCGGTACAGAAAAGCTAAAACAATACATTCCTTCTCTTGATACGCTGAGTACTTCTTTAAAATTCCTGCAACAAAACCCGCAATTACTGGCGATCACCAAAGACGGCCCGGCCAAACTGAAGGAAGCCATGAGCAAGGTGAATGGTCTGGAAAATCAGTTTCAGAAGGCCGAAAAGATCAAAAAGTTCATCAAAGAAAGAAAACAATACCTCAAAGAGCAGTTAGGAAAACTGGGACTA
Organism: Chitinophagaceae bacterium; assembly: GCA_036262095.1. Lineage (GTDB taxonomy): Bacteria > Bacteroidota > Bacteroidia > Chitinophagales > Chitinophagaceae > Terrimonas_A. Next base: position 2,078 of record DATAJQ010000123.1, read on the forward strand.
GCCAAAGAACTGAAACAACTGAACAAACAGGCTTATTACTACAGTGCCCAGGTCAATGAATACAAACAGTTACTAAAAGATCATAAGAAAGCAGAACAGAAAGCACTGGAGCTTTTGAGCAAGACCAAACTGTTCAAAGACTTTTTACGGAAGAACAGCCAGCTGGCTTCCTTGTTCCGGTTGCCGGGTGATCCTAATGATCCTACGGCAGCGATCAGCCTGGCCGGGCTACAGACGAGAGCGCAGGTGAATGGACTGGTACAGCAGCAGATCGCTGCGGGAGGCCCGAACGCACAGGCACAGTTCAGCCAGAATATGCAACAGGCGCAAAGCCAGTTGAATGAAGTAAAAAACAAGATCAGTAAGCTGGGCAGTAACAGCGGAGATGATCTTGACATGCCCGATGGGTTTAAACCCAATGGACAAAAAACGAAAAGTTTCTTCCAGCGGATCGAGCTGGGAGCGAACATTCAGTCGCAGAAATCCAATGGTTATTTCCCGGTAACCAGTGATATCGCACTCACGGCAGGTTATAAGCTGAATGATAACAGTATTGTTGGTGTAGGTGTCAGTTATAAAATGGGTTGGGGAGAGAACATCCAGCATATCAAAATTTCTCATCAGGGTTTGAGCCTGCGGACGTTCATCGAAGTGAAGTTGAAAAGATCGTTCTGGTTGGCAGGCGGCTATGAAATGAATTATAGGAGCGGTTTTGAAAGGATCGCAGAACTCAGGAACAGGAGTGCGTGGCAAGAGAGTGGGTTAATAGGATTGAGCAAGGTGGTGGATCTGCGATCAAAAGTGTTGAAGAAAACCAAAGTACAATTGTTATGGGATTTTCTGAGTTACCGGCAAAAGCCGAAACCTGCAGCGATATTATTCAGAATCGGTTATAGTTTTTAGAATAAGAACCACTTTTAATATGCGTCTATGAAAGATTTGATTAGAGATGTAATCAAAAGTTTGAAAATGCTTTTAATGATTGGGTTTATTTCGGGACAATTGAAAGCGCAAAAGATTCAAACGCCTACCATTATTCCTCCTTCTCCTACCGCGCAAACGTTCACACGTTATGGAGAAATACCTGTTGACTACAGCACAGGTGTACCCAGCATTGATATTCCCATTTATACAGTGGAAGGAAAGCAATTAAAAGTACCTATCTCCATTTCTTACCACGCTTCGGGTATAAAGGTAAACGACATCGCATCGGAGGTCGGATTGGGTTGGGCCTTGAATGCGGGAGGAATGGTTTCCCGATCTGTGAATGGAAAGCGGGACGAGACAAAATCCGGAACCAGGACTTTTCTTAACTCGCAAAGTCTGCTCAACAAAATACGCGCTGAAGCAGATTATTATGACATTTCAACCGGAAACCTGGATTCAATTATATACTATGAAGACTTCCTGGAGAATGGATTTGTGGTTGAAGACAATATGAGCGATCGGTACTTCTACAAACTACCGAATGGAGGTTCAGGAGTATTTACTTATAACTATAACTACCCTTCTGCCGATAGCCTCATTACTTTACCCTACCGGCCTTTGAAGGTAGAAAAATTTATAAGTGGAACTTCAACTGCGGCAATAATAGATAGTGTAAAGATCATTGACGAGAATGGAATAACCTATGTATTCAAATCATATCTAACTGTTGCTACTCAAAACACATCTGAGTGGTTTATTACAAGAATGATCTCAGCGGATAAAACAGACACAATTAAGTTCACCTATGCTCCACAGGCCGACTACCTTACAGTTAATCAGACGAATCACGCATATAACGGGCCGGCTAAAAATACATTATCGAGTTGCTTACCGGAAAACCCAACTTCCTTCCTCTCGACCTCGTTTTCACCTTTGGGTTCGTTTAAAACGCCTGTACTGGAATCTATTACGAGTTCAACAGCTATCGTAAAATTTGAATATTCCACCCGGAACGATTTCAGTGATTTAAAAAGACTCGCTCAAATAACGATTATACCTGCTAGTTCACTAACAGATACGCTGAAATGGGTTCGGCTCATTCCAAAGTATTTTGGCAGTACGAATGAAGACAGGAGACTCGGACTTGACAGTGTACTGGTAGGTGCACCCGGAAGTAACCAACCTCAGGTGTACTCATTAGCTTATGAAAGCCAGGTCTTGCCACCCTATCCTTTTAAAATGACCAGCCCCAGGTACTACGAAGATTATTGGGGATACTATAATGATAATACCAGCAGTAACAATACCAGCCTGGTTCCGCTCGATTTTATTACCAATAGTTTTGACAAGACAGCTTATGGAGGCAATAGGGAAGCTGATGCTACCACGAATTATTACTATTCAAAAGCCAGTATGCTAAAAGAGATCAAGTATCCTACAGGCGGAAGGACAGTTTTTGAGTTTGAGCGGCATTATGCTACCAATGCTTATCCATACAAAACTTCGACTGGTGGTTATATTGGCGGCTTCCGAGTTCGCAGCATTACCAACTACACAGACAGTGTAAATGTAGCTACTGTAAAAACCTACGGGTATAACCAGCCTGTATTCAGGGTAATTAAAAAGGAGTATTTTTCGTACGATCAATCTACAATAGCAAAGAGAACATCGGTTGGCCCGCCACCCGACTATATTACGACGAATTGTTGGTCGCCTGCTACAAGAGAGATAGTATTGGGAGATGCCATACTACCACTTGAAGTAGCTCCCGGTATGCCGATCATGTATCGGAAAGTGGTTGAATATAACGGGACTGTTAGCAATCATGCCGGCAAGATAGAATACAGTTATAACTGGCCCTACTCTCCATCTGATTATTACAGCATTCCGGATCATCCTTTTGAATTCGAATGGGAATGGTTTTATCACCCATATCATTATGACAAAGGAAATTATGTGCCGGAGCTATTGTCAAAGGCAATCTACTCATTTGATGGCACTTCTTATCATCCTGTTACAAGGGAAGATTATGACTATACGCAATTGTTTACAAAAACGTATAACACTGGAATAAAATTTACCAGGCTGAAGCAATTCCTGGATTACACATATTTTGTTGTCCCCTGTCCCTATGCACCACCGTCGTGTGGAATTCAAGGTGTGATAGATGAATACTTAGAATCTCTTGTTGCTGTAGACACAAAAGCTTACCAGGAGGCGTCGTTGTTGACCAATAGTAAGACGTACACCTATAATCCACTTGATTCTACGAAGTATGTGTTAACGAATACAGACTTTACCTACAAGGAAAGTAACCTGGGAATTGCAGAGAAGAAGATCCTTTCCAGTAAAGGAGATACGCTGAAAACATTCTATAAGTACCCTGTGGATTTTTCAGGAACTACGGTGTACGATGCAATGGTGAGTCGGAATATTCTAAAGCCGACAATAGAGGAACAGTTATACACAAATGGTAATTTTTTGCAGTCTACAAAAAGCAATTATGATTTTTGGAATGGTTCAGCTTGGAGTGTAACTGCCACCAACCTGCCTGTACTCAAAACGGTTGACACCAAAATCCTTAGCGATCTTTCATTTAGGACAAGATTACGGTATCACAATTATGATGCAAACGGAAATGTTTTATCCGTCTCCAATGAAAATGACCAAAAGGTTTCTTATATCTGGGATTACAATAATAGCTACCCGATTGCCCAGATCATGAATGCTTCGGTCGGCGATGTGGCCTATACCTCCTTTGAAATGGATGGGAAAGGCAACTGGGCATATTCGGGTGCTTCTACTCCTGAATCCTCTTCACCGACAGGAAGGAAAGTCTTTACTATTGTCAATAGTTCAAACAACATCACCAAAAGTGGTTTAAGCACTTCCACCACTTATATTGTCTCTTATTGGAAAAAAAGTGGCACCGTAGCTGTAAATGGCACTACCCCGGTAACAGGCCGCAGTGTTAACGGCTGGACTTATTATGAACATGTAGTGGTAAATCCGTCAGGAGGGTTGATCACTGTGTCGGGAACCAATGGACTTATAGATGAACTGCGATTATACCCGGCAGCGGCGCAGATGACCACAAGTACCTATGATCCCTTAGTAGGCATTACGACCCAATGTGATGCCATCAACCGCATCACCTACTATGAGTATGACGTATTCAAAAGGCTGGCCGTAATCCGTGACCAAGACAAAATGATCCTGAAGAAATACTGCTACAATTATATAGGCCAGACAGAAAATTGCACTGTGTTCTATAATGTGTCCAAAAGCGGCACATTTACCCGGAATAACTGCGGTAGTGGGTATACTGGAAGCTCTGTCACTTATACTGTCGCTGCAAATATGTACGCCGCTTCCAGTCAGGCGGCAGCCGATGCACTGGCGCAGGCCGATGTGGATGCCAACGGTCAGGCATACGCGAATGTCAATGGCACTTGTACCATTATCTGCAACAGCGGCAACTGTTCAGGTGAGAGTAAAAAATGTGTTAACGGTGTCTGCGAAACAGGTATACGGGTCAATACGGATACCTATTACAACGGAACCCAATGGGTGTGTACCTACCATTACGAGTGGAGTGATGGAAGCTGGTCAATCAATTATACATCCTACGGCAGTAAGGCATGTCCTCTTTAATAGAAATAATTCATTATGAAAAAGATCTGTTTTTTACTATTGGTATCATCTTTTGCGCGAATAGAGAATGCTTCTGCCCAATCTGCTATGCATACAGCGGTGGCAGAACGTATTACCGGAAAGCTCAAAGATTCTTTGTTCTTATCTAACGGGCAAAGGGATAGCATCTATGCGATCAATATGCTTCTCAGTGGTCAGAAAAATAATCTGCGCAGCATCTATCAAGACATGGACTCGCTGCAGATTTACACACAGCGTGTGGAGCATACCCGCGACAGCCTGTACAGGCCCATCCTGGGAGAAGAGAAGTACCTGTTGTACAAGCAAAAGAAAAGAAACCTTATCAGCAATCAGTAGTCAACCGAAGGCTATTCTAAATATCGTCTTATGCGAAGCATTTATTTGTTGATCACATCTTTGTTCCTTTTATTGGTAGCCCAGCTGTCAGCACAGACACCGTACCTACCTGCTAACTATCCATATGGAATGAAAGTAAACTACGTACGAACCTGGGTTGCATTAAAGCCGGAGAGCAATGCTAATAATATCACGACAGCTGTGGACGTGCAGGATTTTCGGATGACTACACAGTACCTGGATGGTCTGGGAAGGCCTATTCAAGCAGTTATAAAACAAGGTTCCCTTCCTTCCAGCTCTAGTGCCAGAGATCTGATCAGCATGAACATTTATGACTAGTTCGGACGTGAGAGCTACCAATTTTTGCCTACTCCGTCCAACGGTGGGGGCGGCAATATGTTTGTGAGTGATGGGTCATTCAAGACTACTCCATTTGCTCAACAAGCCATCGCTTATGCTTCTGGGACTGCCCTATCACCTGTTGCCGGACAGGATCAAACCTTTTTTTACAGTCAGACCAAATTTGAGGCTTCACCACTCAATCGGGTAACAGAGACCTTTGCGCCGGGAAATAGCTGGGCAGGAACCGCAGAGGAACCGTTGGCATCTGATCGCCGGTCTGTTAAAGTTCAATACGCTATTAACACAGCGATTGATTCAGTAAGGATGTGGACAGTCAACAGTGGTGCGGTAGGCAGCTGGGCAACGTTTACCAGTAGTGCTGCTTACGAGCCGGGACAATTGTATAAGACTATTACAACCGATGAGCAAGGCAAACAGGTAATAGAGTTCAAGGATAAGCAAGGCCAGGTGATCTTAAAAAAGGTACAAATTGGTACGTCTACGGATGATGGCAGTGGCCGGGGACATACCGGCTGGTTATGTACCTATTATATGTATGATGACCTGGGAAGGTTGCGCTGTGTGTTACAACCGCAGGGAGTAAAAAACATCAGTTCCAATTGGGTACTG
>DATAJQ010000124.1:0-12625 GCA_036262095.1 Chitinophagaceae bacterium
AAAAGAACTTGTACGTATCGCGGTTAAATCAATGGGGCTGGATGAACTTTCTCCATTCAAACCCGAGGAAAGAGTGATCGAGTATCTTTTGCAGGATAAGGCAGACAGCAAGCTGGTCAATATGAGCCTGACTGCCTTTGCCGATGAAACTGCAAGTGAGAGTCCTGCTCCTGGTGGTGGTTCCATTGCTGCCTACGTGGGCGCTTTGGGTGCTGCACTGGCTACCATGGTCGCCAATCTTTCCTCGCATAAAAAAGGATGGGATGAGCGCTGGGAAGAGTTCAGCAATTGGGCAGAGAAAGGAGAGCAGTATAAAGCCAGGCTTGTTGGGCTGGTAGATGCAGATACCCGGGCCTTTAACCGGATCATGCAGGCGTTTGGACTGCCCAAATCTACAGATGCTGAGAAAGCCGCCCGCCATGCTGCTATCCAGGAGGCGATCCGCTATGCTATCGAAGTTCCTTTCCAGGTGATGCAAACTGCTTATGAAAGCATGGAAGTCATAAAGGCCATGGCCGAAACCGGCAATCCCAATTCCGTATCGGATGCAGGGGTAGGAGCGCTTTGCGCCCGGGCTTCTGTGATGGGAGCTTTTATGAATGTCCGCATCAATGCGTCTGGCTATGACGACAAGGTGTTTGTAGCAGATATTATTGACCGCGGCAGGAAAATAGAGAACAATACCATAGCTTTAGAGAACGATATTTTAAAAATTGTCAATGAAAAAATTGGATGCTGAACACCCCGTCAGAATAGGAGGCACAAAAGCAGCCCCGCATCTCAGGCTTTATAACCGTGAAGACCTGATGTCGCTCACCCGCTTGCGCCGTTTTGAAACAAAACTGGGTGAACGTCTGCAGGTAGTGATGGATGCGGATGATATAGAAAAGTCCATTCAATCATCATCAGCAAAATTCATTCTCTTCGGTATACCGGAAGATATCGGCGCCAAAGGAAATTATGGTATCGGTGGCGCCGATACTTTATGGATCCCCTTTCTCCAAAGTTTCCTGAATATTCAAAGCAATGATTTCTTTGATGGGCAGGAAGTGCTGGTATTGGGGCATTTTGATTTTGGCGACATACAATATCTTATCGATACTACTGCAAAAGGGGAAGAGGAAAAGATAGAAGCTTACAGGCATGCAGTGAATGTGATAGATGAGGAGGTGGAACATATTGCCAAACTGATCACAAGCCTGAAGAAACTACCGGTGGTTATCGGTGGAGGTCACAACAACTCTTATCCTCTTATCAAAGGAGCGGCCAAAGGGTGGCATAAAGCCGGAGTGATACCTTTGCCGCAGATCAACTGTATCAATGTAGACGCTCACGCCGATTACCGTCCGGCCGAAGGCCGGCATAGTGGCAATGCTTTCCGCTATGCGGAAGAAGACGGCTTCCTGCAAAAATATTGCATCGTGGGATTGCATGAAAACTATCTGCAGCAAAACTGCTGGTCAGATATCGTAAACAATCCCTTTATCGATTGCATCACGTTTGAAGATATTTTCATCCATGAAAAAAGGACTTTCCTGCAAGCTATTGCACATGCAACAGGATTTACAGGCGACACACTTGCCGGAATAGATCTAGACCTGGACGGAATTCAAAATACTCTCAGCAGCGCTATGACACCTGTCGGCATTTCGGCCATCCAGGCACGTCAATATGTTTCCTTTGCTGCTGCGGATGCAAGGCCTGCTTACCTGCATATCTGCGAAGGTGCGGCAAGGCTTACAGATGGACGGTCGGATGCAACAAGCGGCAAACTGATCAGTTACCTGGTGAGTGATTTTATTAAAATGGTATGCCAAGGTTGATAAAGGTCTGCACTTTCCCTGTTTGATCACTATACATCAGACTGAGATCAAGCGGCCCCAGGGCAAAATTGTAAGAGAAGGTAAGGGCATAACCAGAATAGAAATCCTTGCTTTGGAAAAACTTGCTCTTGTTCACAATATTGTTGAACAATACATTGGCTCTTCCCGTGATATAAGTAGAATTGAATATCTGCCAGCGTAATCCGCCCTGCACCGCAGCATACGATGTGCTGTAAACAGAACCTTCCTGCATACCGGCAAACAATACCTGCCTCCTGAAAAGCTTGATCATGCCTCCAACAACAAATTCATTCATTACATTATCGCCATAATCGAAATTAATACCGCTCTGAGCAGACAGGAATGCTGTTGTTTTATTAATAAGCGGCAGATATCCTTCAGCAGAAACGGTAGTGTACAGGAAAGGTTTATTGGTGGCTTTGATTGAATCGGGATTGGGCAGCGGTGAACCATTTGCAAGGAAACTGATTTTTAGATCCTGCCTTACAACACGTCCGCCTTCAAACTCAACTTTAATTCCTTTCTTGGGAAAATTGACCCGGTCGAGTGTGTTACTGTTCAGATAAGCCAGGAAGGTAGAAAACTGGCTCCTGCCTTTGAAAGCGAGCTCAGGTGTAATGGTCGGCTTATACCTCAGCCACTCGAAGCGATGCCCTATGCCTACAGTAACGTTACGGCTGGTGGAATAATGGAATTTCTCACTTACTTCCCAGTAGTTCTGGTTATACAGGCCTGTTTGCTTGTATTGATCATAAGCGATAAAATCCAGCCGGTCGAATTGTGTTTTCAATGTGAAGCCAAAGTTCTTCAGCCTGCCGAGGTATTGAAGATGTTCTGCCCTGAGCCGGAGGCTTTCTCCCAGGTTCAATGTTACGAGGCTTCTTGAATTGGGTGTAAAGAAATTGCGGGTAGTGAAATTGCCAATGACGCTGATGCCGGAAAAGCGTGTATAATGAATGCCCAGCTTGGCAAATGTCAATGCGTTTTCTTCCACATCAAAATGAATATGGCAGGTGCCGTCTGCTTTTTCTTCCAGTGAATAATTGATCCTTTTATAATAACGGGTGCCGAATGCGCGCCTGACCAGATAGCCCAGCTTTTTAGCAGTGTAGGTTCCGTTATTGATAAAGCCCATTGTATGTACAAAAAAATCAGGAGTGGTCTTTTCCAATCCGCCTACATCAAAAGAACTGATCCTGACTTCTTTTACCTGGGGCAGGCGTTCTTCCGGTCTGGATTGTTGCCCATAAATAGCATCCAATGAATCTTTGAGATGTTTCAGGCGGGGATAGAGTTTTCTTCCTTCCTCCATCCCTTTTTCTATAATGGCTTCCGATTCTGAGAAGCTGCCCATGTTATAGTTTTCCAATTCAAGAGGGATATAAATATCACAGAGCGGTATCTCCTTTTTTGTATCCTCACTTTCCCGGAAGAAAGCGACCTGCAATAATATCTGGAACACATTTCTTATTTTGTCGGAAGGAAGCAGGCCATTTGCTACATTACTGCCAATTACAAAGTCGGCCCCCATTTCTCTAACATCCCTTGCCGGGAAATTGCGCACGATACCTCCGTCCACCAGTTTCCCTTTTTCATAATTTACTGCAGTAAAAAAAGAAGGGATGGCCATGCTTGAGCGGACAGCGCTGGTCACTTCTCCCTTATGCATTACCACGGCCTCACCACTGCTTACATCAGTGCTGATGCACCGGAAAGGAATGCTGAACTTCGAAAAATCTTTGATATTGTATACGGGAAAGAAGAGTTCCGAAAATTTTAACCAGAGTTCCTGCCCTTCAAGCAGGCCGGTGGAGAAGTGAAACCGGTGATTGATCCAGGGAAGCTCTACAATATATTTATAAGCCTCATCCTTTTCCTGCATCAATAAACTGCGCATGCTGGCCTGGTTGCTGAACAGGGCATCCCAGTCAATATCCCTCACGATCTTTACCAGCGTATCGGCTGAATAACCTACAGCATACAATCCGCCAACAATAGCGCCCATACTGGTGCCGGAGATATAATCCACTTTGAGGCCGGCAGAATCAATTGCATGCAAAATACCCAGATGGGCCAGTCCTTTCGCACCACCGCCACTGAGGGTAACGCCGATCTTTGGCCGCTGAGCCAATAAGCAAAAGGGTACTGCAAGAAGTAAAAGGGTTAATCTGACCTTCAAGGAATGGGATTTATCAGGTGGACAAGGGAGTTATTTCTACACAAAATAATGCATTTACGGAATAACCTTACTAATATAAAAGGCTGCCAGTTATCGAACAGGCAGCCTTCCTTTTATAAGAATAAAAAAAATTATCCTTCGGGTGTCAGGTATTGTGCATAAGCATACCCTTCTTCCCCTTTATCTGTCCTGATCAGCCACCATTGGTCATTGGTCTTGCTCACCAGTGTTACAATAGAATGATGGGCGGCTTTGCCAACTATTGGTTGATCTGTGCCCGGACCTTTACGGATGTTCAGGTTTGACTTTTCTGTTGTCACTTTTGCTTTTGCGCCCGGAGCTGCTGCAGCTACATTTACATTCATAACCATATCGCCGGCAAGAAAGTTGGGATCGATCTTGTTGTACATATCCCATAACTGATCTTTCACCGCTCCTGAAGGAGCCTCCCCGTCCACATACAACACACCGTCTTTTTCTATTACCTGGAGATTGTTAACGCCTGATGCTTTTGCAGCATCGAGCAATTCCTTGTATTTATCTTGTAATGCCATAAGATTAGTTTTAGGTTATTTTACTTTTAAACCGCTTGCATCAACTTTTTTGGGTTTCAAACCATCCAACGCCATTTTCACTTTTCTCCAGTCGGCTGCTTTTATTTCACCTGTTACAGTGATAACACCATCACTGACGGTTGCTTTGATACCGGGATGATCTTTGAGCGCATCGGTTACTCCTTTAGTGAGGGGGTCATCAGCTGCTATGTCAGGAGCAGGGGCGGGAGGCGGCGGGGGAGCCATTACGGTTGTGTTATCCTGTACAGACTTCACACCTTTTACAGCCGATACGGTGGATTGAAGCGCAGTTTTTGCAGAAGCTTCTGTTACCTCGCCCGTAATAGTTACAGCACCATCTTTTACATCCACCATCAGGCCGGAATAACCAGGGGTAGAAGCCAGGGCCGCTTCAACTGCCGTTTTAACATCCGCATCTTTTACCTTGCCTTTGCAAGCTGGCAGATAAAAGAGCATGGTCGAAAGGGCAATAGCCGTCAACATTTTTTTCATACGCTGAGTTTTTAGGTTACTTAATTCCCGTAACGCTGGTTTACAGGTGACATGCCGAAGATAACTCAATCGGCGTGCCATAAAACAGGCGTAAGATTATCTTTTTGTATTCAGAAAGGGCTTGAGGCGTCGACCGATGGCCGATGTTCGAATGGCCGATCGCCGGGGTGACAATGGAAAAGGGACTGACCCTGGTGTACATGTTCATTCAGTCATCGGCCATTCGAACATCGGCCATCGGATACCGCTCAGTTCTTCTCAAGTTCCATTATCTTCTCAAAAACCTGCTCATACTGCGTATTCAATTGTGAAAGCTCTGCTTCAGCTTTTTTATAAGCATCTTCTGCTTCTTTGAACTTGTTTTTATCTGTATAAGTTGCGGGATCAGCCAGTGAAGCTTCGAGCCCGGTTTTTTCTTTATTGAGCTGGGCGATCTTTTCTTCCAGTTGCTGAAATATCCGCTGCTGCTTCTGCAATTCTTTTTTTGCTTCCTTGTTGATAGGTGCAGAAGAAGGCTGGCTTACCGGGGCTGTAACTGGTTTGGCCTCTGTTTTCGCTTCCGGCTTCTCCGTTTTGGATGATTTGCTTTCAGCTTTTTTCTGTTCTGCTTCCTGTTTGGCCATGCGTTCTTTCCATGCTACCCATTCATCATAACCGCCTTTGAATTCTTTTACCTTATGATCAACGATCTCCCAGATCTTATTGGCGGTTTTGGAAACGAAATAGCGGTCGTGGCTTACGAGGATCAGGCTACCTTCATATTTATTCAGTGCATCGATCAGCAGGTCGCAGCTATGCATGTCGAGGTGGTTGGTCGGTTCGTCAAGCATCAGGAAATTGGCTTTGCTCACCATTGTTTTGGCCAGTGCTACCCGCGCTTTCTCACCACCGCTCAATACCCTGATCTTTTTATCCGAATCATCGCCGCTGAAAAGGAAACAACCCAGCAGGGTGCGCAATTCCAGGTCGGTCATCTGGCTGCCGCATTCCTTCATTTCATCAAGGATGGTATTATTGATATTAAGCGCTTCCAACTGGTGCTGCGCATAAAAACTTTCTTCCACGTTATGACCCCATTTGCGGTCACCTTCATAACTTTCTACACCTGCAATGATCCGCAGCAGGGTTGATTTCCCTTTGCCGTTTGCCCCGATCAGCGCGATCTTATCCCCACGGTCAATTTCTGCAGAAGTTCCTTCAACGATGATATTATCACCAAATGATTTGGATATATCTTTCAATTCCACCAGTACCCGTCCCGGTGTTTTATCCACCCGGAAATTGATCCGGATATTCGGCCGTTCAATGGCTACGTCTTCAATGCGCTCCAGCTTGTCGAGCCTTTTTTGTATGCTTTGCGCTTGCGCAGCCTTGCTGGCTTTTGCTTTAAAACGCTCCACAAAGCGTTCCTGCTGGCGGATATAATCCTGCTGATTTTCGTAAGCTTTTTGCTGCAGGTCTATGCGGATGGCTTTTTCCTTTTCATAAAAATCATAATTGCCATTGTAGATATGCAGTTCCTGCTGATACAATTCCACGATCTTGGTCACCATCCGGTTCAGGAAATATTTATCGTGGCTGACGATCACCACGGAGCCCTGGTAATGCAGCAAATATTTTTCCAGCCATTCAATGGAAGGAAGGTCAAGGTGGTTGGTCGGTTCGTCAAGCAAAAGAAGGTCCGGCGCCTGCAGGATCATTTTGGCCAGCAATACACGCATTCTCCAGCCACCGCTGAATTCTTTATAAGGGCGCTGCAGATCGGCATTGGAAAAGCCCAGGCCCTGCAACACTTCTTCTGTGCGGTGATGGATATCATAGCCTCCGAGTGTTTCCAGTTCATGCAGTTTATCAGAATACTCATGCAATACTTTCTCATCACCGGTTTTTTCCAGCTCTTTCCCCAACTCTTCTATTTCCTTTTCCAGCAGCAACACTCTTTCAAAAGCGCTTAATGCCACCTGTAGGATGGATTCATTGGTATCAAAACTCAAAAGGTCCTGGTGCAGGTAACCGATAGTAGTGGTCCTGCTTCTTTCCACCGTGCCGGCTGAAGGGCTGTATTGACCTACCAGCAATTTCAACAGAGTTGATTTTCCTGTGCCATTATAACCGATCAAACCGATCCTTTCCCCGGGCTGGATATGCCAGGTGGCATCTTCCAGGATGACCCTTGCTCCAAATTCGAATGTGACGTTTTGTAATCCTGCTAACATTTTCAATAATTAATAATCCAAACCGGCATTAACCGGCATTCCGAATCCCGCAAAAATAAAGAATTCCACCTTGCCTTTCCGGCTATTATCTTTGTTGAAATGGTTACCTGATGAAAAAAGTTTTCCTGATCCTGCTTGTGCTTTTCCTGATCGCAGCAGGTTATTTGCTTTGGTTGTTCAAGTTCCGTTCCGGTTCCAGAGGCCCTTCGGGCCCTCCGCCTGTGCCCCTGGCTGTGAGCAAGCATAGTGATGCATTCAATCAATCCATTCAAACCATGCTCGGTGCTTATTATTCGTTGGCCGAAGGCTTTGTGCAATGGGACACTGCATCAGTGGCGAAATATGGCCAGGAACTGAAAGCCGCACTTGACAGTGTTAAGATCGAAGAGTTGCGTAAAGATACCACCGGTATTTACGAATCGGCACTCGATCCCCTGGGCAATGCCCGGTCGGAAGCCGCCAATATAATTGCGAACCCATCACTCGATGCAAAAAGAACGGCGTTCAATGCCTTGTCGGAGAACCTGCGGCTTCTTTTCATCATTTCCCGTTACGACAGGGAAAAGATCTACTGGCAGGAATGCCCTATGGCTTTCGGGGAAGATCAGCCGGGTCACTGGCTTAGCCGGAACGATTCCGTGCGGAATCCTTACCTGGGCACCAATCACCCGCAATACAAGGCAACCATGCTGAATTGCGGGGGGCCAAAGGATACGATCAATTTTATGGTAGTGAAATAGGGGATAACCATTCTTCAAAAAAATCCCTGCCGGCAGAAAGTTTTCTTTCCTGATCACCGTCTAAGTCGTGTTTTAGTTTATCTTTCACACTTATACAAAATCAATTTATCATGAGAAGATTAACTGCTGTGTTGTCTTTATTATTTGTAGGACAGCTATTATCAGCTCAGGAAAAGCTGAACATGGATGTCATTAACAAGATCAAAAATGAAGGAACAGCGAAATCCCAGGTAATGGATATTGCTTTCCATCTTACTGATGCTAATGGCCCAAGGCTGTCTGGCTCTCCCGGGTACACTAAAGCTGCAACCTGGGCAAAAGAGACCCTCGCTAAATGGGGATTGTCCGGTGCTGCACTGGAGCCCTGGGGCGAATTTGGAAAAGGATGGGAATTGAAAAAAAGCTATGTTGCTTTGACCGCTCCTTATTACAAACCCATGATCGCTTATCCGAAAACCTGGACAAAAAGCACTTCCGGGTTAAAAAATGCAGAAGTATTGCTGATTGAAGCAAAAGATTCTGTTGGATTGTTGCAGTATCAGGGAAAAATGAAAGGAAAAGTGCTGGTGATTTACCGCAATGATACATTGAAGCAAACATTTAAAGCAGATGCTGCACGCTATACCGATGAAGAACTGGATAAAATGGCCGCAGCAGAATCACAGCCGGCTCAGCGCCGCCCCACAGATACTGCAGCAGCACGCCGCATGCGCGAACAGTTTGCACGTAACCAGGGGCCTGCACAAATGCTGAATGTGCTGAGAACAATGGCTGATAAAGAAGGTGCGGTAGCAATTCTCAGCAGCAGCCCCCGTGGCCATGATGGAACTTTGTTTGTTCAGGGTGGAGGCAGCTATGCTGTCGGCTCTCCTGATAATTTCCTCGATATCATGGTTACGGCTGAAGACTATGGTACTATCTGCCGGCTGGCAAAAAGTGGTGTACCCGTTAAACTGGACGTGGATGTAAAATCCGAGTTCAATCAAAAAGACACTAAAGGATACAATGTGATTGCTGAAATAAAAGGTACAGATCCTGCATTGAAAGATGAGATCGTAATGCTGGGTGCCCACCTTGATAGCTGGCAGTCTGCAACCGGTGCTACTGATAATGCTGCAGGCAGCGCTGTGATGATGGAAGCAGTTCGTATTCTGAAAAGCCTGAATATTCAACCCCGCCGCACTATCCGTATCGCATTATGGAGTGGTGAGGAGCAAGGCCTGCTGGGTTCAAGGAATTATGTAAAAAATCATTTTGCAGATCCTGCTACAATGGAGCTGAAACCTGATCATGCCAAATTCTCTTCTTATTTCAATATTGATAACGGAACAGGTAAGATAAGAGGTATCTATCTCCAGGGAAACAGCAAAGTAAAAGACATTTTTACGCAATGGCTGACACCTTTCCATGATATGGGTGCAAAATGGATCACCATTTCCAATACAGGTGGTACCGATCACCAGTCGTTTGATGCAGTAGGCCTGCCGGGCTTCCAGTTCATCCAGGACCCGATCGAGTACAATACCCGCACTCACCATACCAATATGGATTCTTACGACCACCTGATTGCCGAAGACCTTCAACAGATCTCTGTTATCGTTGCATCATTTGTGTATAATGCAGCAATGAGAGATGAGAAATTGCCAAGGAAAGAACTTCCTCAACCAAGGGGAAATCAGAGAGGGTTCTAGTCTGAGTCGGGAGTCGATAATCCACTTCCGCTTTCATCAGCCCTGGTTCAGGACATGTACAAGTTTAAAGAAAATAAGAGCCGGGGTCTCCTCAACGTTGGGGAGACCCCGGCTCTTATTTTAATGTCCTTTCAAGTTACTGACTAAAGACTATTTCTTGAGTGTTCCTAATGGAAACAGAACACCCACATTCACACCGATATTTCTATTCTTTGCATTCACAACGGATGATGATGCCATATCAGTTAATCCATGATAATAGGCGATATCGGCATTCAACCAGGTTCCTCTTGCAAGACGGTAATTCAGGCCGGCTGCACCAGTGAGGCCGAAATCAAAATTTTCTGCAAGGTCTTTTGTTTTTACTGTAGAAGTCACGTGCCCGTCTTCATGCTGTTTTGTTTCACCACCAACTAAAAAACCGAAAGAAGGGCCGACCGATATTTTAGGACGAAGCCTGTTGCCATAATCGCCAAAGAAATAGATACCCTGCAATGGTATGCGGATATAATTGGCACGCATTACTGTTTTGTTGTCCTTATCAAGTCCCAAAGTTTCCCCTTCGCTGGAAAATTTTACATCGGCACTAACGCCCCAGTGGCTTATAAAACTGTAGACTAATTTTCCCCCTATGTTGTAAGATGAATGGAATCTGCCGTTCTGTGATCCATTGTCCGAACTGGTCCAGCTATGTCCAAAACCTGCTGTAGGACCAAGCGATAGATTCTGCGCGTGTATAGTTGTAGCAGATACTGCAACAACTAGTACGATCATGAATTTTTTCATAATACGTGTGTTTTAATACACAAGTATTACAAAAAAACCATGCCAGAGGGGGATATAAATTTTAACAACTACTTAGGGCGTTGATAAATAAATCGTACCAACGCATTTTTCTTTTCATCAGAGGTAAGAAAAAGCTGGTAACGTTTATCGTCTGCATTGATGATCATCAATGCAGTGTTGGGAGGAATGGAGCCAAGATTTTCTCCAACCATAATCACTTCCTGGAATTGTTCTTCCAATGTGATGCGCACAAAAACTGTTACAGGCTTTGTGGTGAGCATCTTTCTTGATACGATGGGGATATTGTTTGCGTATACAGAAATAGTATCACCATCTACCTGGCCGTTATCATAAAAATCAAGCCTGATGGTTCCTGTGTCGACAAAAATTTCTTTGACCAGCTCATTTTTCTTTGCCAGCAGTTCAGGGGGGAGTTCGGGTTTGAACGCAGGTTTTTGTATCCGCGTCATAATAATGGTGCCGGCAGGGCAGGTGGTTTTGCCATCCATGGTTTTTCCTGTCCAGCTTCCGCGCAACTGTTCTTCTTTCCCGTCTGTATGATAAGTGAGCGTGTATTTTTTAATGCAGGGAATACAATCCGCCGGGATTCGGAAAACGGAAACTTTCTGTTCTTCTATAACGAGTGATTTGGTAGTGGTGTCATAGACCCCTTCAAATATTTCCTTTACGTAGTTGGTGGTGTCGGAATAGTGATAAGATGTGCCGCTGATCCTTGTGCCGGTCACCTGCAACTGAAATTCGATATTATAAACAGGGAAGCAGCCACCCGGCTCCATCATCAGGCGCCCTTTCCAGAAGCCATTAATTTCCTGCGCACAGCAGCACGCGCTTAATAATAAAAAGAGGAGTAGTCCGGTTGATCGTTGCATGAAAAATGAAAATAGCGGAAAATCCTTAAGCTATTTAAAAAAATTACAGAAGCGGTTAAAAACTGTCAGGGTTTTTCATACCGGAATCGCACCACGGCATTTTTCTGTTCGGTGGAAGTGATCCTTACTTCAAACCGCTGGTCGCCGGCTTCAACGATCATCAGGGATGTATTGGGTGGTATACGCCCCAGGTTTTCTGCCACCATCACCAGCTCATGCTCCGGATTATCTTCATCCATTTTTATTTTAAGCGTAAGCGGACTTGCGGTTAGCAGTTTATTGGAAAGCACCAGTCGTTTATCCAGGTAAACGGAAATGGTATCGCCATCTATTTCACCATTGTCAAAAAGCTTTACTTCAACATTGGGATCGTGAACTATCAAGGCCTTCATCAATTCATTTGTTCTGGTTTTCATCACTTCCGGGGTAGGCACTGGCGGAAGAGCAGGTTTTGCCACAATCTTTGGTTTCTCTACCGGAGGTAGTTTTACGGCAGTATCCGTTTTAGGTTCAACGGCAGTATTTTTCTTTGCTGTGTTGTTTGAAGGCGGATTTGTTTTAGGCTTTTGAACAACCCTGGGTGAAGTGGTTGTCTTTTTTGGTGAGGTAAGATTGTTCTGTGTTGCCGGAGGTTTATTGGCCGGTGCTTTGACAGAAGGCCTGGGACTGGCTGTAGCCTTATCATTTCTCAGGAAAGGTTCGAGATAAAACTCTGTAGTGGGCACTTTGCGCAGGGAAACGCGGCCACCACCGCAGTCGCCCCATTCATAAGGATTTTCACGGCCTTTCACTTCCTGTTTGCCGAGGTAAGTACCTTCCAGGAATTCCTCTTTGCCAGAGCGGGTATAGCGCAGATCATAGTTCATGATACAGGTGCCGCCCATAGCATTCTGCACTTCTACTGTTTGTATTTCGTGGATCCGGAAATTTTGGGTGGATGCGACATAGCTGCCGGTCATGGTAGCTTTGCCATAAAAGCGCTTATCATCCTGCCAGGAATAGGATACTCCTTTTACAGAAACCTGTCCGCTGGGACTTTGGCTTATCTGGAACTCAAGCCTGTAATATTCGCCGGCATTGCCGATAAAATAACCCCGCCAGATACCCGTCACCGCCTGTGAGTAGGAGTGGAACTGGAAAGCCCACAGGAAGAATATAATAAGTAGTCCTTTCTTTTGCACTGTCCTTATCATAAGCGTCAAAACTAACGAA
>DATAJQ010000125.1:0-3949 GCA_036262095.1 Chitinophagaceae bacterium
TTTTCTACTTCGAATAAGAAATCTTCCAGGATCGGCAAAACGGTATTGGCGTTGATCACACCGGAAATATGCTGCAATTGTTTCAAAAGAGAGGAGGAGGATACAATAAACTTCATCGTACAAATCGTTTGGGCGAAACTACTGATTTTTAATATATCGCAATATAAGCTGAGCCGGCTGGGTGTATTTAAAAAGTTGTCCACTCTTTATTCGTTGTCCGTTGACCGATGGCACCCGACTGTGGCCAGTAGCATCTTTTCCATTGTCACCCAGGACCTGGTTTTGAAAAATAACAAGTATAGTACACTAAGATCCGGGGTCTTCCCATCTGCAATATTTTCCAGACAGTAATGGTTTACCGGTTCCAGGCAAGTGCAGCGCTGGGAGACCCCGGATCTTATATTCTTTAACCCAGTAAGCGTACTAACCCAGGTCCGGGGTGACAATGGAAAAGGTACTACTGGCTCCGACTTGCGTACTATCGGGCAACGGCCAACGGACATCGGCCAACGCTCCTCTTCCGAACAACTCCCTTCGTTCAACCAACCACCACCATCCTTGAAAAATTTCCAAAATTCAGATATAAATCCTTCCCTTTCCGCATGTTTTGTATCTTTCAGGCACCCAAATCTTTCGCTGAATATGTTTGAGAAACTCTTTGGTTGGGGAAAAAAGAAACCGGCTTCTGCGCCGGAATCCGTGATCCCTTTCGGCCGTTATTCGGATAATAACAAGCCTGTGGCAAAAGTGAACCGCTGGACGGATGCAGATAACCTGTTCAAGGAAAAAAAATATCCCGAAGGCCTGGACGCTTTTTTTGATTACCTGCGTGACGATATTTCCAAAAACGTAGTGTATGAAAGAAATGGAGCCGAAGGCCGGTTTGAATTTTACCAGGGCTCCAAAATTATCCGTGGTGCATTTGACGGTCATCAGTTGAGGGCCGAAGTAACTCTTGCCAGGATGCCGCAACCTTCCGTGCCTGTTATGCGCCGCTTGCTGGAAATGAATTTCAGCCTTTACTACAGCCGCTTTGCACTCGACAACGACAGGCTTTGCATGCGCTTCGACAGCCATATAGAATCTGCCAATCCCAGCAAACTCTATTATGGTTTAAAAGAATTGTCGACCAAAGCAGATAAACAGGACGACCTGCTGGTACAGGATTTTGCCACCCTGCAAATGGCAGATAGCGAACACGTAATAGAAATCCCGCTTGCCGAAAAAGAGATCAAATATGAATACCTGCAAAAATGGGTGAAGCAAACGCTTGACACCATTGCAGGCCTGGATGCTGATAAATTTTCTGGTGGAATTGCTTATATGCTGCTCTCACTGGTTTATCGTATTGATTACCTCGTTACACCCGAAGGGAAACTGCTGAACGACCTGGAAAGGATCGCCGGTATTTATTTTAAAAAAGATGAACGGCCTGCGGTAGAAAAAAACCGTGATATGGTGGAAGAGTTCAAAAAGCTGCAGGCGAGAACGAAGGAAGATATTTTTGCTTACCTGTTCCGATCGAAATACACGTTTGCTATTGTGGCGCCGCAAAGCTATAAAGCAGTATCGGATTCCATACATGGCGCCAATCAAAGCATGGTATGGTATCGCGATAATAATTATCCTTTTATTGGCACGCAGGTAACAGAATATGGAATCTCCTACTGCCAGTATTCTTACAGCCTGCCAAGAGTGATTACCGAGCTGTTCAACTTATACATGCACATTAATTACAGTGATTATTTTGCTGCGCTTGGCAATAAACAGGTTTATTACAAGGCAGCCGTCAATCAATTCGACAGCGAAGCGATTATTGACCGGATCAAGGACATCCAGGAAAAATGGAAGGACAAATACCCGAACATGGACTTTAAAACGCAGAACCTCCGCTTTGATAACCTGGTCAATTTTGATCAGACATTCACCACAGAGATGGAGTTTTTGAATATGGAAAGCAAATAAGAAAGAAGGCAAACCTATGGACGCACAACAAATCATAGAACAATACCAGAATGCCGTTATCCAGATAGCTACTGCTACCGGCACCGGTACGGGTTTTTATATAAAAGAATACGACCTGATCGTAACCAACGACCATGTTGTAGCAGAGAATGCAGAAGTGACTGTAGCCGGTAAAGCTTTTGAAAAGACCATGTCGCGTGTATGGTATACAGACCGCAAGCATGACCTTGCCTTCCTGGAAGCGCCGCGGCAGGTTGATCTGCCTGAAGTGAGATTGGGGCAATATGAAAAAATGAAGGACGGCGACCAGGTAGTGGCAATTGGCCATCCTTACGGATTGAACTATACCGCCACGCAAGGTGTGATCTCCAAAGTGGACCGTATCCGCGATGGATTGAAGTTTATACAAATTGATGCAGCTATAAACCCCGGCAATAGCGGTGGGCCCCTGGTGAATTATGATGGAGAAGTGATCGGCGTGAATTCGTTTATCATCCGCGGCGGGGATAACCTGGGTTTTGCATTGCCCGTAAGCTATTTGCGCGAAGCATTACAGTTATATATACCCAACCGTGGACAGGCGTCTACACGCTGTTACAGCTGCGGCTACCTGGTTACATCCGCCAATATTGACACTGCCAAATACTGCCCCAGCTGCGGCACGGAAGTAAAATTGCCGGAAATACCGGAAAAAGAAATTGAACCCGTTGGCGCAGCGAAAACAATTGAAGAAATATTAAAGGACCTTGGCAAGAATGTGCGGCTGGCAAGAGAAGGAGCGAATAACTGGAGTGTGAAAGAAGGATCTGCTAAAATAAAGATCACCTATAATCCCGAGAACTTTTTTGTAGCCGGCGATGCTTATCTCTGCCAGATGCCGGCTGATCCTGTCAAAATAAAACCGCTGTACCAGTTCCTGTTGCAGGAAAACTACCAGATCAATGGAATGGTGCTTAGCTGCATGAAACAGAACATTGTACTTAGCTGCATCATGTACGATATGGACATGACCAAAGAAAATGGAGCAGAATCATTCCGCAATCTTTTCCGCCAGGCAGATTACTATGATGATTTTCTGAAGAAGGAATATGGATGCCTCGACAGGCTGGAGGAATAAGCATGTACAAAAAACAACTCACGAAAGAGCAAGCTCTTCAAAAGCTTCGCCATTATTGCGCTTACCAGGAACGCAGTCATGGCGAAGTAAGGGAGAAGCTGTATCAATTGGGAGTCTGGAAAAAGGATCATGATGAAATAATAGCGTCACTTATCGAAGATAATTACCTGAATGAAGAACGGTTTGCTATTGCTTTTGCCGGTGGCAAATTCAGAATGAAGGAATGGGGAAGGGTAAAGATCAAATATGAATTAAAACAAAAGCAGGTTAGCGACTACAGCATCCGAAAGGCGCTGAAAGAAATAAAGGAAGAAGATTACCAGAATGTTTTGCGCAAGCTCGCACAAGAAAAATATACAACTCTCAAGAGCGAACAATACCTGGTTCGCAAGAAAAAAGCAATGGACTATTTAATGCAAAAGGGTTTTGAACCGGAGCTGATAACATCAGTGTTGAATGAGATAACAGGGAAGCAATAATGGTTAACTCTTATGCGGCAATAAATAATGAGAGCATTCATTGAGCATAAGAAAATAGAACTAACTTGTTTTAATAGCCTAACCAATCCACCAAACAATGATAAAAATGAAACACTTTTCAGCGTTAAGCTTATTCTTAGCGCTTAGCTGTGCTGCCACCGCGCAATCCTGGAATGTTACTGGTAACAGCGGTACAACCACTTCTAATTTTGTTGGAAACACAGACAGTGTAGCCCTGATATTCCGGACGAACAATCTGGAACGAGCAAGAATTACTGCAAACGGAGGAAATTTATTGCTGGGAACTACGACTAATTCGGGATATAGGCTCGACATCATCGGTAGTTTGAGAACCTCACTCGATGCCAGGATTAATAATATTAGTATA
>DATAJQ010000126.1:0-50732 GCA_036262095.1 Chitinophagaceae bacterium
TTATCGCTATAACTGAACGATGGACCTGACCAACCTGAATAAAGACCGCAAGCAAAAAAGAAGATCTTCGTTAGACCTCGGCACAATGGTATACGGTAAAGTACCCCCACAGGCAAAAGACCTGGAGGAAGCCGTGCTTGGTGCTATTATGCTCGAAAAGAATGCATTCGATGTAGTGATCGAGATCCTTAAAGCCGAATGTTTTTATGTGGAAGCCCACCAGCGCATTTTCAGTGCTATTCAAAGTCTTGCCAATAAAAGTCAGCCCATCGATATCCTCACCGTAGCAGAAGAACTCCGCAGCAAAGATGAACTGGAAATGGTAGGCGGCGCGTATTACGTGACCAAGCTCACCAATTCCGTGGTTTCTGCTGCGCATATTGAAGCGCATTCCAGGATCATTCTTCAGAAATTCATTCAACGCGAACTGATCCGCATCAGTGGTGAGATCATTGGCGACGCGTATGAAGATTCCACAGACGTATTTGATCTGCTGGATGATGCAGAAAGCAAATTGTTTGAGATCACCAACAATCACCTGCGTAAAGATTATAATTCCATCGATACCGTTCTGGTAAATACCATCAAGCGGATCGAAGACCTGCGCCAGCGTAATGAAGATGTGACCGGTGTGCCGAGTGGTTTTGCAGGGCTTGACCGTGTTACTTACGGATGGCAGAACACAGACCTTATCATCCTGGCTGCCCGCCCTGCGGTGGGTAAAACAGCTTTCGCACTTAACCTTGCGCGCAATGCAGCAATGCACCCTACCAAGCCAACACCCGTTGCTTTGTTCTCTCTTGAGATGAGCGCAGGCCAGTTGGTACAAAGGATACTTTCGGCAGAAAGTGAAATATGGCTGGAAAAGATCGCGCGTGGTAAAATGGAAGAGCATGAAATGAAACAATTGTATGCCCGCGGCATTCAACGGCTGGCTCAGGCACCTTTGTTTATTGATGATACACCAGCGCTCAACATCTTTGAACTGCGTGCTAAATGCCGCCGTTTGAAGAACAAGCATAATATCGGCATGATCATCATCGACTACCTGCAGTTGATGAGCGGAACCGGTGAAGGAAAGAGCACCAACCGTGAGCAGGAGATCAGTAATATTTCCCGTAACCTTAAAGGCCTTGCAAAAGAGCTGAACGTTCCGATCATCGCTCTTTCACAGTTAAGCCGGGCAGTTGAACAAAGGGGAGCAAAAGAAGGAAGCCGTGTTCCTCAGTTGAGTGACCTTCGTGAATCAGGTGCCATCGAACAGGATGCGGATATGGTAATGTTCCTTTACCGCCCAGAATATTATGATGTAACACAAAGCGCCGAAGGTGAGAACATCAAAGGTCTTACCGAAGTAAAGATCGCTAAACACCGTAACGGTTCCCTGGAAACAGTAAAACTGAAGGCATTGTTGCATATCCAGAAATTTGTTGGTTGGGACGAGGATCCTTACAGTGGTGTTGGCTTGCCATCCGGCGGCTGGCGCCCTGTGGAAGACAGTGGTGGCGGCGGTGAAAAATTATATATCCAAACCGGCAGCCGCATGAA
Source organism: Chitinophagaceae bacterium (assembly GCA_036262095.1). GTDB lineage: Bacteria > Bacteroidota > Bacteroidia > Chitinophagales > Chitinophagaceae > Terrimonas_A. The sequence continues at coordinate 1,549 of DATAJQ010000126.1, forward strand.
TGACCTGCAGGATGATGAAGATGCACCTTTTTAGATGATACAAAAGATAAATGATCGAAGTCCAATGATTCATTGGACTTTTTTATTTTTACAGCAATGGCTTTACCTTTTTTTTATATATCCCGGTATGATACAGCACAAAAAGAGATCGTGCTGGATGAAGACACATCAAGGCATGTGGTGCAGGTGCTGCGGATGAACGCAGGCGAGAAACTCAATCTCACAGACGGTAAAGGGCATTTACTTACAGCAGTAATAAAAGACAATCATAAAAAACACTGCGTGGTGGAAGTGGAGCAAACAGACCTGGCAAATATGCCTGCCAGGAAAGTGACTGTTGCCATATCCTTATTAAAGAACACCAACCGCTTTGAATGGTTTTTGGAAAAAGCAACAGAGCTGGGAGTAGCGGAAATCATTCCCCTGATGTGTACAAGGACTGAAAAAGAAAAGTTCAGGCACGACAGGCTGCAGCAGATACTTGTGAGTGCCATGCTGCAATCGCAGCAGGTTTGGTTGCCCATCTTGCATGAACCGGTAGCTTATGAGTTATTGTTCCGCCAGGAAGAGCTGCGAGGTGTTCAGCATAAATACATTGCTCATTGTGAAGAAGGGCAAAAGCAGGAACTGACAGAGGTATTAGCCAATACAACAGACAGCCGCTTCATTCTGATCGGTCCTGAAGGTGATTTTACACCTGAGGAGATCAGCTTGGCATTGGCTGCTCATTTCAAACCGGTGAGCCTGGGAGAAACGAGGTTGCGTGCCGAAACAGCAGGCGTGGTGGCTGCTACTTTACTTTGCCTGGTCTGAATCTATGTCCTCAGGCTTTTCTTCCAACCTTGGCTCATTGAGTTTCACCACTTTTCTCGCAGCCTTTTTCATCATCACCATATTCAATACTTCTACGATAAAGGAGAAAGCCATACCGAAATAGATATAGTTTTTCAGGTGCAGCTCATGTGCACTCTCACTATCCCAGCCCTCGATCACCAGGCTAAGGCCGATCATTACAAGAAATGATAAGGCCAGCATTTTCAGCGTAGGGTGTTTCTGTATAAAAGAAGAAATGGCAGGACTGAAAAGAAACATGATCGCCATAGCGATCACTACCGCTGCAATCATGATAGGAACATGCTGGGCAGTACCACCGGCGGTAATGATACTGTCGAATGAGAACACTGCATCAATCACCATGATCTGTACAATGGCCTGGCTAAAGCTCAATGATTTTTTCTTTATGGCTGATTCATGCATATCATCGCCACCCTCGAGCTTATGGTGTATTTCCCGCACCGATTTATAAATAAGAAATAGTCCACCGATCAGCATCACCAGGCTGGCGAGATCAAAGCCTTTATCGAATAAAGTGAATACCGCTTTACCTTTTTGCTTCAATAACCATCCCAATGCCAGCAATAAAAGACTGCGGGAAATGATGCCTGTGATCATCCACAGGCGGCGTGCCGATTTTTGATCTTTGACAGGAAGACGGTTGAGAATGATGCTGACAAAAATGACATTATCAATACCCAGTACTACTTCCAGGATAACCAGGATAAAAAAACTGATAATGCTTTCGCTCGTAAATAAATGTTCCATTGTGGTGATGTGCTGATATTGGTTTAGTACCTTAAGCCGGTTGAATTATTACTTTAATGTGTGGCAGATCCTTTTTACAATCGCTGGACCTTCATAAATAAACCCTGTCCATACCTGTACGAGGGCCGCTCCGGCATTCAGTTTCTCCTTTGCATCGTCGCCGGTAAAAATGCCTCCCGAAGCAATGATCGGGATCTGACCGCCTGCTTTCTGGGAAATATAGGCTACGAGGTCGGTAGCTCTTTGCCTGACCGGCTTTCCGCTGAGGCCGCCAGCACCAATAGCTTCCAGTTGATCAGCAGGAGTTTTCAATCCCGCCCGGTTAATAGTGGTATTGGAACAAACCAATCCATCCAGTTTTATTTCCAGTGCAAGATCGATCACATCATCGACCTGGTCTATAGTAAGGTCAGGAGCTATTTTCAGCAAAATGGGTTTGGCAACTGCCTTGCCATTATTGATCATCTGCAGATGACGCAATATTTTGCCCAGTGATTCTTTTTCCTGGAGTTCACGCAGGCCGGGAGTATTGGGGCTGCTTACGTTCACTACAAAATAGTCAACATAAGGATGAAGTTCACGAAAGCAAATATCATAATCCTTCCAGGCTTCTTCATTTGGTGTCACTTTATTCTTACCGATATTACCGCCAATGATGAGCCGGGGCTTATCAGCAGAACGGTTTTCAACATACTGTTTCCATTTTTTCAATCGCTCTGCCACCCGTTTCACTCCATCGTTATTAAATCCCATCCGGTTGATCAATGCCTGATCTTCGGGCAGGCGGAATAAGCGGGGTTTATCATTACCGGCCTGCGGCAATGGAGTGACGGTCCCGATCTCTACAAAACCGAACCCCAGCGCTTCCAGCTCGCGGAGATAGCGGGCGTTCTTATCAAAACCAGCACCCAGCCCAACAGGATTTTTGGGGCGAAGGCCGGCAACAGACCATTTGCTTTTGCCCATTGGCTTCGGGCTGAAGGCAGCAGCAAGAAGCGAGCGCCCGATGCCAAGACTGCATAACAGCTTCAGGGAGTTCATGGTAAAATAATGCACTCCTTCAGTAGGAAATAAAAACAGGAAACGCCTGATCAGATTGTACATAATGTTGCGAAGATAATTCAAGTTGAGGGCCGCGTTTGGTTAGTATAAAAACTGTGAGTAAATTTGGGATAGAAAGTTGCATAAACAACCATTGAAATATTTAAAATAATAAATATGCAAGAAGCATATATAATCGCCGGATACCGTACTGCTGTTGGCAAAGCCAAGAGAGGTGGATTCCGTTTTTACCGTCCCGATGACCTCGCAGTGGAAGTGATCAAAGGCCTGATGGCTTCTGTGCCCCAACTGGAAGCCAGTCGTGTGGATGATGTGATCGTTGGCAATGCCGTGCCGGAAGCCGAGCAGGGCTTGCAATTCGGACGCATCATTTCTGCAAGGGCATTAGGGTTTTCTGTACCGGGGGTTACAGTGAACCGTTATTGTGCATCGGGCCTGGAAACTATTGCCATGGCTACTGCCAAGATCCGCACAGGACTGGCTGACTGTATCATTGCAGGCGGCACAGAAAGCATGAGCCTGGTACCTACAGCAGGATGGAAAACCGTGCCTGCCTATTCTATAGCAAAAGATGATCCCGATTATTACCTGAGCATGGGACTCACGGCTGAAGCAGTGGCTAAAGAATACAACGTGAGCCGCAAGGATCAGGACGAATTTTCTTATCAATCGCACCGCAAAGCCATTCATGCCATCGAGAACGGTTATTTCAAATCAGGTATTCTTCCTATCAATGTGGAAGAAGTATACCTTGATGAGAAAGGCAAAAAGCAAAAAAGGAATTATGTAGTGGATACGGATGAAGGCCCGCGTGCTGATACATCCGTGGAAGTGCTTGCCAAACTGAAACCTGCTTTTGCAGCAGGCGGAGTGGTAACGGCAGGTAATTCATCACAAACATCCGATGGTGCTGCTTTTGTGATCGTGATGGGCGAAAAAATGATGAACGAACTGGGCTTGAAACCTATCGCAAGATTGGTGGCTTGTGCTTCAGCCGGTGTGCATCCCCGCGTCATGGGCATTGGGCCTGTGGCTGCAATTCCGAAAGCATTGAAGCAGGTGAACATGAGCCTGAATGATATTGACCTCATCGAATTGAATGAAGCATTTGCTTCGCAATCACTGGCCGTGATCCGTGAAGTAGGACTTGATCCGGCAAAAGTGAATATCAACGGCGGTGCTATCGCACTTGGTCATCCTCTTGGCTGCACAGGTTGTAAACTGACCATTCAGATCGTGAATGATATGAAGCGGCTCAACAAGAAATACGGAATGGTAACAGCCTGCGTAGGTGGCGGCCAGGGAATTGCCGGGGTGATTGAAAATTTATAATAGCAAAGCTATTAGGGCTTTTCTTACTCAAATAGAGTCACGCATTTCTACTATTTGTCCATTGTATTTTCCCGATCTACAGGATTAAGGCGCAATATTTGTACAAAGCGAACGAGTCATTTTTCAATATCCATAAGAAGCCAAAACCAACCAAAATGGACAGAAGAGCCTTCCTCACTGCCAGGCGTGTAAGAAAGACAGCCCTTCCACCTGCTGTAAGTTTCCGCACAGAATCCGGATTGAACCCTTATCAGGGCCCATGGACCCGCAATGAAGCCCAGCATTTATTAAAGCGGACAATGTTTGGTTCCGTAAAAACAGACATTGAGCATTTCGCTTCGCTTGGCATGGAGCAGGCAGTGGATGAATTACTCAATCCTGTAACCGCTTTACCTGCACCTCCTGTAAACGATTATTCCCAGGACACACCTGATCCTGTCATAGCTGCCGGCACAACCTGGATCAACGATCTCAGTAAAGATGAAGAGCTGAATATAGCCCGCCGGTTTTCTTTCAAAAAATGGTGGGCAGGAGTAATGCTTAACCAGGACCGTAGCATCAGGGAAAAACTGACTTTATTTTGGGCTGATCATTTTGGTACAGAAACCAATACCATCAGGGCCGCTTATTTTATTTACAGGCATAATGATCTTCTCCGTAAAAACTGCCTGGGCAATTTCAGGCAACTGGTGAAAAATGTGACCATCGATCCGGGCATGCTGATCTATCTGAATGGTTATTTGAATGCCGCATCGGCACCGGATGAGAACTATGCACGTGAATTGATGGAATTGTTTACGTTGGGGAAAGGCCCTACGGTTGCTTATACAGAACCTGATGTAAGAGAAGCTGCTAAAGTACTTACAGGCTGGAGGATAAATCCCGACACGTTTGAAGTATATTTTGATAACACGCAACACGATGCTACTACTAAGACCTTCTCTTCTTACTATAACAATACAACGATCACAGGCCGCGCTGGTGCCGATGGAGCACAGGAAACGGATGACCTGATCGCCATGCTTTTCACCAAGCAGGAAGTATCGAAGTATATCTGCCGTTGCCTGTACCGCTGGTTTGTGTATTATAAAATAGATGCAGCCACAGAAGCCAATGTGATCACACCGCTGGCAGCTATTTTCCGGACCAGTAACTACGAGATCAAACCAGTGCTGTCAGCCCTTTTTAAAAGTGAACATTTCTATGATGTGCTGAACCAGGGATGTTTGATCAAAAGCCCGGTTGACCAGGTGATCGGATGCATGCGGGAGTTCAATGTAATATTTCCTCCGGCAGCGACTGAGTATAATGATACGTATGCGATGTGGAACTATCTGTGCAACTGGATGATATTAATGGGACAGAATATCGGTGATCCACCTGATGTATCAGGCTGGCCGGCTTATTACCAGGAACCCGCTTTTCATGAAATGTGGATCAATCATGATACACTTCCCAAACGCAACCAGTTTACCGATGTGATGACATGGAATGGCTATACAAAAAATGAAAAGACGATCATCATCGATGTGATCGCTTTTACCAAAACCCTTCCCAATCCCGGTGATCCCAATGCGCTGGTAAGCGATGCATTGGCTGTGCTGTATCGGGTACCAGTTTCGGATGCGTCCAAACAAACCATTAAGCAATCCATTTTGCTGAGTGGGCAAACGCAGGATTATTACTGGACGAATGCATGGAATGGTTACCTGGCTGACCCTGCCAATATGCAGGCGATGACGATCATCGGCAACCGGCTGAAAAATTTTTATCAATATCTGATGAACCTGTCCGAATACCAATTATCCTAAAACCATCTTATGAGAAGAAGAGATTTCCTGAGAAATACCTTACCGGCCGCAGCCGTATTACCTGCAGTGGTGGATGGTTATTCCATCAAAGCATTTGCTGCAGATTCTCCTTTGTTGCAGGCTTTGATGAACCCTACTACAGATACCGACCATGTGCTGGTGATTGTTCAACTGAGCGGCGGGAATGATGGGCTGAACATGGTTATACCTGTTGCTAACTACAGCAATTATTATAATGCCAGAAGCAATGTGGCTATTGCGGAAAATAAAATATTGAAACTGGATGGCTATGCCAATACGGGTTTGCATCCGGCCATGACGGGAATGCAGGCGCTTTATAATACCGGAAAATTGAATATAGTGCAGGCAGTGGGTTATCCGTCTCCCAACTTCTCTCATTTCCGTGCCACAGATATATGGATGAGCGGCTCTGCCAGTGATGAAGTAGTGAGCACGGGCTGGGCAGGGCGTTATCTTAATACCGAATATCCCAATTTTCCCGAGGGATATCCCAACAGCACCATGCCCGACCCATTGGCAATCCAGATCGGTTCCATCACTTCGCTGACCATGCAGGGGCCGGCAATGAATATGGGTATGAGTATTACCAATCCAACCAGTTTTTATAACCTGATCAATAACGTGATCGATCCTGCACCGGATAATCCCATGGGTTATGAGCTTACATATATTCGCACAATTGCCAATCAGACCAACAAATTCGCGCAACGGATCATTGCAGCGGCAGGTCAGGTGACGCAGCAGGCGGCTTATCCGCAAAACAATTCACTGGCCGATCAATTGAAGATTGTGGCAAGGCTGGTGAAAGGTGGTTTGAAAACGCGGATCTATATGGTGGGTATGGGTGGATTTGATACGCACTCTTCGCAAGTGGAAGCTGCTGATACATCCATTGGTACACATGCCAGTTTATTAAAAACTTTATCGGATGCTGTGAGAGCTTTTGTAGATGATTGCCAGTTTCTCGGCGTGCAGGACCGTGTGATGGGTTTGACTTTTTCAGAATTCGGACGCCGCATTAAATCCAATTCCAGTATGGGTACCGACCATGGCGCTGCAGCACCGATGTTTATTTTTGGCAAACAGGCGATACCAGGCGTAACAGGGAATAATCCTCCCATCCCCGGAGGCGCTTCTGTGCAGGATAATATTCCTTTTCAATATGATTTCAGGAGCGTGTATGCGTCTATCCTGGAAAAATGGTTTTGTGTGCCGCCATCGATACTGGAAACCATCCTGTTCAGGAATTTTCAAAGCCTCAATATCGTAAGCGATGCAAGCTGTAAAGGAACAGGCATTGATGATCCTAACCAAACAGCAGGCGATGAACTGATCACGAATTATCCTAATCCATTTACCGGTTCTACTACAATTAAATATAAAACAAAAGGCGGTCATACCCTGGTGCAGGTGATCGATATGCTGGGACGGGTGGTACGAACGCTGGTGGACAGTGATCTGCGGACAACAGGAAGTTTCACCACCACATTTGATAGCGGTGGATTGCCGGCAGGGGTGTATTATGCGAGGTTGCAGAATGAGGCAGTGCAGCAGGTAAGACCCATGTTAAAAGTGAGGTAAGCGCTAATGATGCGAATGAACGTGAATGGGCCGTTCATAATAAAGAGAAGATAAGGCTGCTGAAAATTGTGTAATATAGCAGTCATGGAACCCATCATAAGCATCCGCCATCTCTCCAAAAATTATGGTACTAAATCAGTACTGCAGGATATCAATCTTGATGTTTATCCCGGCCAGGTGATCGGTTATATCGGCCCGAATGGAGCGGGTAAAAGCACTACCGTAAAAATCTTATGCGGACTTCTTACCGATTACCAGGGAACGGTGACGGTAAAAGGGTTTGATGTGAAACAAAATACGCTGGAAGTAAAGAAGCAGATCGGTTATATACCTGAGCTTGCAGAGTTGTATGATGTGTTAACGCCCAATGAATATTTACAGTTTACCGGTACCCTCTACGGTTTGGATGAACAAACCTGTACAGAACGGATGCAAAAGATCATGTCGGCATTTGGAATGGAGGGGAATATCAATCAGCGTATGGACACTTTCAGTAAAGGCATGCGCCAGAAAGTATTGATCGCTTCCGGGCTATTGCATAATCCTGGTATCATTATCCTCGATGAACCGTTGAGTGGCCTGGATGCGAATAGTGTGATCATCATGAAAGAACTGATCAGCCGCCTCGCCAAAGATGGGAAAACGATCTTTTATTGCAGCCACATGATGGATGTGGTGGAAAAAGTAAGTGACCGGATTGTGCTGATCAATGGAGGAAAGATTGTTGCCGATGGAAGTTTCGACCAGTTGAAACAACAGGAAGGCAATAAAAGCCTTGAGCAGATATTTGCTTCTCTCACCGCCACCGATTCATTATCTGCCACCGCAGAAGAACTGGCTAAAGCAATGGAGAGCCGGTTATGAATATCATCAACAAAGGATTTCTGAAACTTGCTTTGCTTCCCTCCCCGGTTTATAAAAAGCTGGGAGTGGATCAACACGCCCTGTCGGCTATTCTTCGTATTAAATTAACAATGGACGATCGCCGGCCAAATACTTTACAGCAGGCAAGGCATCAGCGATCTGATAAGCAGGTTTCTTCTGCTACTATTTTTACCATGCTGATCAGCGCTGTATTCGGTGCCTTGTACCTGATTTCATTTTATATCAGCAGCAATATTGTTACGGGCATGAGCTTTTACTTTTTCATGTTCTTCTTTATGCTGTCAGCCACATTGATCTCCGATTTTACTTCAGTGCTGATCGATGTGAGGGATACATTTATCATTTTACCCAAACCTGTAAATGACCGGACCGTACTGATGGCCCGGCTGCTGCACATCTTTATTCATATCAGCAAACTGGTATTGCCGATGGCATTGCCCGGTGTTATTTTTATAGGGATTAAATATGGACTGCCCTCGTCTTTATGGATGCTGGTGATGATCTTCCTGCTCACATTATTGGCTATATTTTTTATTAATGCGGTCTATATTCTTATTCTCCGGATAACAACGCCGCAGAAATTTCAGAATGTGATCAGTTATTTTCAGATCATATTTGCCATTGCGATCTATGCCAGCTATCAGATATTGCCAAGGATGATGGACACAAGCGGGCTCGCTACATTTGATATTACCCAATATTCGTGGGCTGCCTTTTTACCTATGTACTGGATGGCTGTAGGCTGGGAAAGCCTGAGCAGTTTTCAGTTTACGGATAATGCGATCATTTTTACAATAGCAGGTATCCTGCTGCCATTAGCATCTATCTGGATAGTGGTCCGTTTTCTCGCGCCTTCGTTCAACAATAAACTTGCACTTATTAATAATGCGGCTGACAACAACCAGGGTGTAGAGAAAAAAGCAATTGTTGTCCGCAAACGCAGCTTATTTGACAAGCTCGGAAAGGCTGTGACAAGCACAGGAGCAGAAGCCGCAGGATTTTCTTTTGCCTGGAAGATGTCTGGCCGCAGCCGCGATTTCAGGTTGAAAGTATATCCGTCCATTGGTTACCTCGTAGTGCTGGTGGTGATCTTTTTTATGCGGGCTAAAGGCTTTTCTTTGGCGGATCTGCAGGGCGGGGATGGACAAAAATTCCGTATCATGATCATCTCAGCGGTTTATTTTATGTCATTGCTGCTGATCACAGCTTTAGGACAAATGATCTATTCAGAAAAATATAAAGCGTCCTGGGTTTTTTATGCAGCACCGGTGGCTTATCCCGGCGAAGTGATCATGGGTGCAGTGAAAGCGACAGTTCTTAAATTTTATATACCGATCGTGTTGCTGATCACTATTGCAGGTGTAGGGTTGGGAGGGATCTCTATTTTACCCAATATTCTGCTGGGCCTTTTCAATGAATTGCTGATCGCAACTTTAATGGTGTATATCAATTACCGCCATCTTCCATTCTCCCGGAAGCAGAACACGAACAATAATGCCGGCTCCTTTATCCGGACGCTTGGTGTGATGATGGTTTCCGGATTTATCGCCATTGCACATTATATGATCTTTAATATGCCCATAGTGATATGGATCTGCGCCGCACTTTCAATTTTAGCTACCTGGCTGATGATAGGCGGCATCAAGAAAACAGGATGGGACAAGATCCAGGCAGAGAAGGAAGAGTGAGTTCCCGTTCATACAAAAAATGAACTGGTGTTGCAAATTTTCTTACCTTGCAAGTTCAATGAAGGCTCGTCGGTTTATACTGCGCTGTGCAACTTTTGCACTACTGCTGGTCTTTTCACAGAAGGTGGGGGCGGATCTTTTCCTCCATAACCTGCTTCATGGACAGGATCTTAGCCGACCCTTACTGCCTTCTCAGAAAGAGGGCACCAAGGAAATAAGTTTCGCCTGTAATTGTATTGATGATTTCCTGATGCCTTTCACAGAGACAGAGGAAATCGTACTCCCAACCCCGGTAACGGAATATCAAACTCCACCTTCTTTTTTCCGTGCCAGCATTTCTTTCCGTCCTGTAATTTCTTCTTCTCTCCGCGGCCCTCCTGCACTGGTACTGTAAGACTTCTTTTTTGATTGTATTGGCGAGGTTATTTATGCCTGCCACTGCTATTATTCATTTTATCGTACCAGCGTAATTAATTTATTTATGAAAGTTGTATTATTTTCTTTTATCAGCCTGTGCCTGGGAATGGGTGCATGGGGCCAAACCAAATCAACACTTACGGGGAAAATTACACAGGAGAGTGATGGCGCTCCCCTGGCCGGAGCCACTGTCCGTATACATGACGTGAACAGGGATGCTATTTCAGATGCAAATGGCATATACAAAACCGCTTCATTACCTGCCGGGAAATACCTGGTGGAAGTATCTTATGTCGGGCATGAAAGCATTGTAGAAACTGTTGAGATCAATGGGAATACTGAAAAGAATTTCATTTTGAAAGATGCTGTAGTGGAACAGGAGGGCGTGACTGTAACCGGCGTATCTACAGCAACAAGGTTGAAACAATCCCCGCAACCTGTCGCAATTCTGAAAAAAACAGAGCTGATGAAGATCAGTTCATCCAATATTATCAATACACTGACGCATATTCCGGGTGTGAATGCATTGACCACAGGCCCTGCCATCTCCAAACCCTTTATCCGTGGACTGGGATACAATCGCGTGGTAGTGGTAAATGACGGCGTCCGCCAGGAAGGCCAGCAATGGGGGGATGAGCATGGAATAGAAATAGATGATTACAGCGCACAAAGAATAGAAGTGCTGAAAGGTCCCGCCTCATTGATGTATGGATCAGACGCACTGGCAGGCGTGATCAATATCCAGACCCTGATGCCTGCACCGGAAGGAACGATCAGGGCCAATGTGCTGGGCGAATACCAGACCAACAGCATGCTCCGCGGCACTTATGCTGATATCAGCGGCACAAAGAACGGATTCAGTTTTAATGCTTATGGCTCATATAAAGGAGCGGCCGATTATAAGAACAAATATGACGGCAATGTTTTCAACTCTAAATTTTATAATAAGAACTTCGGAGGAATGCTCGGCTATAGCGGTTCCTGGGGGCATACTTATTTAAGGGCAAGCAATTTTAACCAGTATACAGGTATGGTGGAAGGCGACCGGGATCCTGTAACCGGGCAGTTCCTCAAACCCGTAGCAGGCGGTAATGAAGAGATCGCAACCAGCGAAGACTTTGATAAAGTGACACCATTTGTTCCATTCCAGCATATACAGCATTTTAAGATCAATACGGATAATAGTTTCAATATCGGCAGAAGCAAACTTGACGTACTGGTAGGATATCAGCGCAATCAGCGAAGGGAATTTGGTGATCCGGATAATATCAATGAGCCGGAAGCTTATTTTGATCTGAAAACGGTTAATTACTCTGCGAAATTGACCCTGCCGTATACAGGCTCCTGGAGAACCAGTGTAGGTGTAACAGGCATGTCACAAAAAAATGAGAACCGTGCTGAAGAAGCACTGATACCGGATTATGATCTGTTCGATATCGGTGGATTTGTATTTACCCAGTATCATAAAGATAAATTATCACTGAGCGGGGGACTTCGTTTTGATAACCGCCATGTGAATGGAAAGGAAATGATGGAGGGAACGGATATAAAATTCGATCAGTTCTCTAAAAACTTTTCCAATGTATCCGGAAGTGCCGGGCTAAGCTATGAAGCAACTAAACAACTGAGCCTGAAATTGAATATAGCAAGAGGTTTCAGATCACCCACACTGGCAGAGCTGTCGAGCAATGGAGCGCATGAGGGAACCAACCGTTATGAAGTAGGTAATCTTAGCCTGAAATCAGAAACCAGCTTGCAGGTGGATGGCGGAGTGGAATTAAATACAGAGCATATCACACTCGGTGCCGGTTTATTTTACAACCGGGTCAGCAATTTTATTTACTATGAAAAAGTGTTGAACGGCGCAGGTGCTGATTCCATTATTGTAGACCCTGATAATGGTAATGCACTGAACGTGTTCAGGTTTGATCAGCAAAGTGCTAACCTGTATGGAGTGGAATTTAATATGGATATTCACCCTCATCCGCTGGACTGGCTTCATTTTGAGAATACATTTTCCTATACCCGTGCCCAGTTCACCGATGCAGTGGATGGATCGAAGAATGTACCGAATATGCCGGCAGCCCGTTTGCTGTCGCAATTGAAAGGCAATTTTCTGCCGAAAGGAAAATCATTCCGCAACCTGTACGTGAGCCTGGAAAGTGATTACACTTTCAAACAGGACAAAGCCTTTACCGGTTTTAATACAGAAACAATCACTGGCAGCTACTGGCTGGTGGGAGTATCTGTGGGCACGGATGTCGTGAGCAGGGGAAAAACTTTGTTCAGCATCAACCTGAGTGGAATGAACCTTGGTGATGTTGCTTATCAGAATCACTTGAGCCGGCTGAAATATACCGCAGTGAATAATGCTACAGGGCGCCAGGGGGTATATAATGTGGGGAGGAATTTTGGTGTGAAGCTGAGCGTGCCGTTGGAGTTCAGGTGGTGATCGATGCAAGAAGAATGAACAGCGCAATGATAAAGCCGGATCAACCTTGATCCGGCTTTTAGTTTATTAGATGATCTGAAGAGATTTTAAATAGAGCGGGCCAGGTTAAGCACTCTCGTCCAACTGCCACCATTATACACTTCTTTAACCCCATGGTTGAGCAGGTAATTACGGGCATTACCCGCGGAGCCTGAGTGGCCGCAAAGAATAACCGGGCGATCCATTGCTTTGATCCTGGCAGCATTGATAGGGATCCTGTCTACAGGAATATTGATGGAGTCAGGTATATGGCCTTCATCAAATTCACGGGGTGAGCGGAGATCAATGATGATGGCGCCGTTTCGCAGGGCATTTTTTAGCTTGATGGTACTGATAAAAAAGAGGTTGAACATGAGTGGCTTTTTCTGAAGGAGTCAAATCTACAAAGTTTTATTCTTCGAGGTAACCGTTTATTTTCCGGAAAATCCCGTCTTTAATGAGTGGAACGTTAAAGTTTACAAGAAGGCCGAGCTTTATGTGGGAAAGTTTTAAATAGGTAAGCACGATTTTGTGGTGGACTTTTTCCAGGTGCTCAACTGATTTGAACTCGATAATGAGTTTATCCTCTATAAGAATATCTACTCTAAATCCTATATCAATGATAACATCTTCATAAACCACTTCAATTCCATGTTGTCTCTTATAGGAGATACCAAGCTGATCGAGCTCGTAAGCAAATGCAGCCTCGTATACACTTTCCAGCAGGCCCGGGCCAAGTGCATAGTGTATTTTATAGCAGATATCCACTGCTATTGTTGCCAATTCATTTTCCGTCATAAGAAGCAAGCTAAAAACTCCTCAGGTAAAGAGAATGTGGTTTCCCTCAGTTTTTTGCGTTTTTTTCCCGGTAGAAAACAAGTATCCCACGAAGACAACAAAGACCACAAAGAAATTAAAAGTTGAAATCCTATTTTCTTTGTGGCCTTTGTTGTCTTCGTGGGATATATATTAAGCCTCTCAATAAAGATTATATATAAAGCTTAGTGGGAAAAATCAACCCAGTTGTAGCTTTGCCTTTCTCTCCCCGATCTGCTGCCTCCACATGGCATAATACAATCCTTTCTCTTCAAGCAGGCTGTTATGATTCCCGGTTTCCACTACATCTCCTTTTTCCAGTACATAAATACGATCTGCATGCATGATGGTAGACAAGCGGTGGGCGATCAGGATCGTGATCTGGTTGCCTTCAGCAGAAATGAAACGGATGGTATCCGTAATCTCTTCTTCTGTCAGGGAATCCAATGCAGAAGTGGCTTCATCAAACAACAATAATTTGGGCTTGCGCAGCAAAGCCCTTGCAATAGAGATCCGTTGTTTTTCACCCCCTGATAATTTCAATCCGCCTTCACCGATCGTTGTGTCCAATCCTTTTTCTGCACGGGCAAGAAGATTTTGGCAGGATGCTTTTTGCAATACATCCTGGACATCTTCTTCGGTAGCTTCCGGATTTACGAATAAAAGATTTTCGCGGATAGTGCCGGAGAAGAGCTGCGTATCCTGCGTCACGAAACCGATCTGACGGCGGAGATCATCAAAATTGATCTCTTCCTCATTCAGGCTATTGTACAGTATCTTACCCTGCTGCGGACGATAAAGGCCCACCAGCAATTTCATAAGGGTGGACTTGCCTGCACCGGATGGGCCGACGAAAGCAATGGTCTCTCCCCGCTTTGCCTTGAAACTGATATTGCTGATAGCGCTTTGCTGTGCCGACTGGTGTTTGAAGCCGACATGGCGGAATTCCAGTGTTTCGATATCGCCCAGATGTTTGGGATGCGAAGCCTGTGGTTCCGGTTCCTTCTTCATCAGGGTTTCAAAATTATTCAGAGAAGCTTCGGCTTCGCGGTAAGACATAATGATATTGCCTATTTCCTGTAGCGGTCCGAAAACGAAGAAGGAAAATATTTGCATGGTAGCCAGTTGCCCTGCATCCAGTTGTCCGTGATATACTACCCACAGCAACATAAATAAGATGACCTGGCGAAGGGTGTTAACGAATGTACCCTGAATAAAGCTGATGCTGCGGATACGCTTTACCTTGGTGAGTTCGAGCCCTAATATTTTGAAAGTGTTTTTGTTCAACCGTTCTATTTCCTGGTGGGTAAGACCCAGGCTTTTCACCAGTTCAATATTCCGGAGTGATTCTGTTGTAGCTCCTGCCAGTGCGGTGGTTTGGGCTACAATGGTTTTTTGAACGGACTTAATTTTTTTGCTCAGCAGGTTGGAGATCAGGATCAGCAAAACGATGCCGCCAAAATAAATGATCGGCAAACTCCAGTGAATGGTGACAGCGTAGATAGCCACGAAGACGATACCCACGATCACCGGGAAAAGAATATTGATAAAGGCGGTGATGAATTTTTCTGTGTCTGTTCTTACTTTTTGCAGAATGCCCAGGGTTTCACCGCTGCGCTGGTCTTCGAATTCGTGATAGGGCAGGCGCATGGCATGTTTCAATCCATCAGTAAATACATGGGCGCCGAATTTCTGGGTAATGAGATTGAGAAAATAATCCTGGAAGGCTTTAGCGATCCGGCTTACCATGGCAACGCCCATGGAGAGGCCGAGAAGACCGAATACCGGGCCGGCGAAATTCCACCAGAAGGGTTGGTAGGGGGTAGGGTCTTTCCAGTAATTGGCTGCCAGGTTGATCAGGCGGCCGAAGATGATCGGGTCAATCAGAGAAAAGCCTATGTTAATGCCTGCCAGTACTAACGTAAGAATAGCCAGCCATCGATATGGTTTCAGGTAATGGAAAAGTATCTTCATAAATGTGGGGAAATCAGTAAAAGAATAAGAACAAGCAAACAACGTACAAGTTCGGAAAAAATGACAACTTAGCAGGTTCGGGTGGTGACCCGGTTTAAAAGTTTAAGCACGAAAGGCTTAGAAACCGGATTCCCTTACCGGTTTTGAACCTAAACAATAAATTGGATATAGGTATCAAAATGAGCTGTAGTCCAGGTTTTCCGCCAGAGGCAGGCGGGGAGATTTTTGAGAAAAATTCTGACCTGTACTCATTGTCAGTTAAATGGGGCGCATATTTAATATTTTGATAACTACTATTTTATCCTGCCCATCCCTCTCTATCCAAACTCCTGTACTGGATCGCTTCTGCTAAATATTCCGGTTTTATCTCTTCACTTCCTGATAAATCCGCAATTGTTCTCGACACTTTCAATATCCTGTCATAGGCACGGGCCGATAAGTTCAGTTTGGTGATGGCAGCCTTCAACAGGTTATGCCCTACCTGGTTAATTGCACAAACTTCTTTCAGCATTTTGCTGCTGATTTGTGCATTAGAATAAATCCCCGGATGATTCTTATACCGCTCAGTCTGCCTTTCCCTTGCAAGAATAACACGCTCGCGGATCTGCGAGGAATTTTCCTGTGGTCCTGCTGATGAGAGTTCACTGAAAGCAACCGGTGTCACTTCCACATGAAGATCTATTCTGTCGAGCAGTGGTCCAGAGACTTTATTCAAATATTTCTGAACAGCACCCGGCGGACAGGTACATTCTTTCTCAGGGTGATTGTAATAGCCGCAGGGGCAGGGATTCATAGATGCTATCAACATAAATGAAGCTGGAAAGTCCAGGGCTATCCTGGCACGGGAAATACTTACTTTCCTTTCTTCCATCGGTTGACGCATTACTTCCAGGACAGTGCGTTTAAATTCCGGCAGCTCATCCAGGAATAATACACCATTGTGTGCAAGAGAAATCTCTCCGGGTTGAGGGTTACCTCCACCACCCACCAGTGCTATATCGCTGATAGTATGATGTGGCGAACGGAATGGCCGCCTGGAGATCAGTGAAGAATTTTCAGGAAGCTTGCCTGCTACAGAATGGATCTTGGTTGTTTCCAATGCTTCCTGTAAGGATAAAGGCGGTAATATGGTAGGTAATCTTTTTGCCAGCATGGTTTTGCCGGCTCCCGGCGGACCGATCAAGACTGCATTATGACCTCCGGCTGCTGCAATCTCCAATGCCCGTTTGATATTCTCCTGGCCTTTTACATCAACAAAATCAATTTCGAAATCATATTGTGAGTGAAAGAATTCGTCGCGAGTATTTACGAAAACAGGCTCCAATCCCTTTTCATCATTTTCAAAAAAACGGATCACTTCATTGATATGGCTTACACCGTAAACAGCAAGATTATTGACCATGCCTGCTTCCCGTGCATTGGCTTTTGGCACGATCAATCCTTTAAAGCCTTCCTTGCGTGCCTGTATAGCAATCGGCAATGCACCCTTGATCGACCTTACCTGCCCATCCAAACTCAATTCTCCCATGATCAGGTAGGAAGCCAAAGCCTCCGGATTGCGCATTTGTTCTGAAGCACTTAATATACCCAATGCTATTGGCAGGTCAAACGCGGTCCCGCTTTTCCGGATATCCGCAGGCGCCATATTGATCACTACTTTAGTACGTGGCACCATATAACCGTTAGTCTTAAAAGCACTTTCCATCCTTTGCAGGCTTTCCTTAACGGCACTGTCAGGCAACCCCACAATAGTAGAATCCTTCCCGGAAGACGATATCCAGTTGGCTTCAATGGTAATAGTGATGGCTTCCACGCCATACACAGCGCTGCCATAAGTTTTGACTAACATGGAGGAAAGGTAGAGAAAAGGATTGTGGTGATAAGGGGTTTTATACGAGTTTAAAAGTTGAAAAACGGTTTATTATTTGGTCAATTGACGTGCTACATCAGCACTAAACAACAATGAAGCCTCCGGATCTAGTTCAAGCTCGTATATATTAGGACCAAGATCAAATTCAAACTCTGTATAACGATTAACAATATCCACCTTTTTAATAACCGATTTACCTGACCGCTCCGTAAACTTCAATGTCAGCGGAAATACAAATCCCTTTTTCTGTACCTGCCTTACCGCGACTACCGTTTTCCCCGTTTTCATTGCAGTAAACCACCTTACTTCTATTTTAGGAACACCCGGCGAATACAACCACTGATCAAAGAACACCGCCAGGTTCCTGCCTGATACTTTCTCAAAAATTTTCTGCAAATCCCTTGTATCCGCGTTACTGTTGGCATATTGGCTGTAATAAGCACGGACAGCCTTATGAAAAACAGCCTCTCCTAATTCCCTGCGCAGCATATGCAAAACCCAACCGCCTTTTTGATAACTGTTCGAATTCAGCAACGACATGTAATTATCCGTTTCGTCAACCACCGGACGCTTATAAGTAACCGGTGCTTTTATTACCTGCTGCCGGTCTTCCTTCAACATATACGTTGCTGTATCTTTCCCGTATTTATTTTCCATATACAGGATCGTCATGTAAGTGGCAAACCCTTCACTCAACCATAAATGCGCAAAACTCTTCTCCGTAGCCATATTGCCAAACCACTGATGAGCGATCTCATGTGCCAGCAGGCTTTCCGATCTTCTTGTGCCCGTTACCGAGGTCTCCGAATAAAAAATGGTATTGGCATTTTCCAATCCCCCGAAAATGGTTTTGGATTGAACATTCGCCAGCTTTTTATAACCATAAGGTCCTACATAATCAATAAAGAATGGGAGTACATCTTTTGCCTGGCCATAATCATAAAATCCCTTCTCCTTGTTTTCTGGATATACCCAGCTATACACGGGTATGCTATCCTTCACCATACCTGCCAGGTCAACCGCAAAATCGGCCACACCAATCACCATCACTTTTGTGGCTATCGGCACTTCTTCTTTCCAATGAGTTATTTTTTTATTCCCTTCCAGTCCCGTTTCACCTACCAGTACACCATTTGATACAACCCTGTAATGCTCCGGTGCGGTAACGATAAACTCTACAGAAGCTTTATCTGCCGGGTCATCTATGCAGGGTATCCATTTATGCCCGCGGTTGGGCCAGTTGTCGGCGAAAAAGCTGCGATGGCCAAACATATTCCGGGAAATGATCAGGCCGTCTTCAGGTATACCCTGGTAGTTTATCGTGAATGTATGTGTGCTCCCGGCAGGTAAAGCATCTTTCCATGCCAGGGTCAGCTTCTCATTCTCCTGTTTCGCTGTGGCGCTGATAACCTGTCCATCCATTTCGCATGATTGTACATGCATCCCTTTACCGGTGGTATGGGCTGTGCTGAAATCGAGCAGGACATTCGATACAGGTTCCAGTATTTTCAGGGTGATGACAGCTTTCCCTTTAATGGTATCAGACATATCCGACAGTTCAATATTGAACCGGTAATGCTGCACGTCATATAGAGATGATGGGGAAGGCGACTGGGAAAAACAGTAATACGGAAAGCAACAAATGGCCACCAACAGGGTGCCGGCAAATGATCTCATCTGAACGGTTTTGCATGAAGATAGGCATTATAAATTTTCCAGCATCTCCACCACTTTTTCCCTTTTGAGGATCACATAACCAAGCCTGTCGTTGCTGATGCCTTCCTTCAACTGGTAGGAGAACTGCAGTTGATCATTCTGCACATTTGTTTCAAAGTATCGGAAAGAGATATTGGGAAAACCCTGCAGTTCATCGCCTATTTCATAAAGATGGGTGGAAAGGATAAAAAGGGAATTCTTGATCTTTATCAGCCCCTTGATCACGGTAAGCGAACACTTCATTGCATCCTGGACGTTGGTGCCTTTAAACAGTTCATCGATCAGTACCAGCCATTTTTTACCATTATTGATCTTGCTGATCGTGTTCTTTATCCGCTGCACTTCATTAAAGAAAAAGCTTTCGCCTTTGGCGATATTGTCCACCACATTGATATTGCTGAGCAAGCCGTCAAACAATGTTAGCCGCATGCTGGTTGCCGGCACGCCCATGCCAATATGAGCGAGGAACACTGAAGAGCCGACTGATTTGATCAGTGTACTCTTACCCGCCATATTCGCGCCTGTAAGGAAAAGAAAATTATGTTCCGGGTTCATCTGCAGATCATAAGGTACCGGGTTGGGAATAAGAATATGATAAAGCCCTTTTGCTTCCACAAGCGGTGATTCCTGTTCTATGAATTCCGGGAATGATAAATGATATGTTTTCACTGCTACGGCCATCGAATACCAGGCATCCAGCCGGCTGTAAATATCCATCAGCTCCAGGGTTTTCAGGCGAAGGGGATTGCGGAGGTAATAACCGAAATAAAGATTCTGCCGCCTGGTGAAGGGAGTGCCGGGTGTGGTGGCCGAAAGTTGCTGCAATGCAGGCTCTTTCAGCACCTGTGTAATTCGTTCGATATAGATCCTGATATGTGGAGGGAAATCAAGCCCCTCCAGCAGCATGGCTATTTTTTTTAATCCCCGGTAAAAATCTGCGAAATGCGTCATGGAATATTTCAGCATGGAATAATCTTCGCTATGCAGCCAGCGATAGAAAAAGTTATTGATGCTGCCGGTATTCTCACTGATGGGATCAAGCGCATAGTCCATGAATTTGTCCATTACCAGCATAGTGCCATTGGTGATATCGGTGGGCCAGTCCTTCACATGCTCCATCAGCGTGCGGATCACGTTTTGTGTGCCGATGATCTTCTTAATATCATTATGTGGTTCGGTAAAAAAACGGCGCAGCCATTCTTTTCCACCAGTTGTGCGGGTAAAATTGAGTTTATGAAAAATAGAAAATTCTTCCTCGGTATGGAAAATCGAAATGTCGTTAAAGGAAATATTATCTATCTGCATGTGAGATGTTATTTAGCATTTACCTTTCAAACCTTAACCGTTCGCCCTGCTTAGATTCATTCCACTCAGGATTCCATACATTTTTATCCGTTGCTTTATACACTAAATGCCCATTCACAAAAGTATGAGTGATGGCGGCAGGAAAACATGTGCCTTCCAATGGGCTCCAGCCGCATTTGTACAATATATTTTCCTTGCTCACGGTGGTGCTGCTGTCGAGGTCAACGATCACCAGGTCCGCATGATAACCTTCCCGGATATATCCCCTTTCTTTTATCTGGAAACAATCGGCTACCGCATGGCTCATTTTCTGCACGATCTTTTCCAGCGATATTTTTCCTTGCTGAAAATAATACAGCATCATCAACAAAGAATGCTGCACCAGGGGAAGCCCTGCGTGTGCCTTTTCGTAAGGCCCATTCTTTTCTTCTATCGTATGCGGCGCATGGTCTGTGGCAATCACATCAAGACGATCATCCAGCAATGCTTCCCATAGTGCGGATTTATTATGTGGTGCTTTGATGGCCGGGTTGCATTTGATCTTATTGCCCAACCTTGCATAATCATCACTGGTGAAATGCAGGTGATGCACGCATACTTCTGCGGTGATCCTCTTTTCTTTCAACGGTAACATGTTGCCGAAAAGCTGTAATTCTTTTTCCGTGCTGATATGAAGGATATGAAGCCGTGTGCCATATTTTTTAGCGAGCTGAACGGCATAAAAGGAAGATTCAAAACAGGCATCTTCGTTACGGATCACAGGATGGTCTGCTGCAGTGAGCTCGCGCCCTGTTGCTTTCAATGCTGCAAGGTTAGCCTTGATGATCTTTTCATCTTCGCAATGCGTAGCGATCAGCAGTTCGCTTTCGCTGAACACTTTTTCGAGGGTAAGTGGATTATCAACCAGTAGGTTGCCGGTAGAAGAGCCCATAAAGATCTTAATGCCGCAGATATCATTCTTGCGGGTATTTACCTTCAATGCTTCGGTTGCATTTTCATTGGAAGTGCCGATGTAGAAGGAATAATTGGCCAGCGAACTGCGGGCTGCAATACTATATTTCTGTTCCAGCAGCTCTTCAGTGAAAGAAGGTGGCACGGTATTGGGCATTTCCATAAAGCTGGTAACGCCGCCGGCCACTGCGGCTTTGGCTTCTGTGTAAATAGTGGCTTTATGGGTAAGGCCCGGCTCCCGGAAATGTACCTGGTCGTCGATAGCACCGGGCAACAAAAATTTGCCTTCCCCGTTTATTTCAATGGTTGCAGCATCGGTGGAAGATATAAGGGGAGCTATTTTTTCGATCCGCCCGTTTTTGATCAGTATATCGGCGGTTTGGATCAGACCTTCGTTGACTATACGGATATTTTTTATCAGATATATTTGCATACTTTGTTGAATATTATCCAAAATAACTGGCAATGCAATTTATAAAAACCCTTGTAAGACTGCTCGTTTTTCTTTTCCCGTTCATTGCTTCTGCTCAATCTACCTACTTGCCACAAGGGGATAAACAATCTGTGCTGCTGGAAAGGCTGGAAATAAAAGCCCAGTCAGATTCAATACTCAATTTTTCAAAGATCAGACCCTTTAACCGGAGCAAGTACGTGATCAATGGAGTGAAGAATTATCTGCAGAATAATGGAGAAGGGAAACTGTCGCGCATTGACCTCCACAATCTGCGAAGCATCTACTACAATAATACGGAATGGCTGACGGAAGAAGAAAGGCAACAATATGCAAGCAAAAAACCGATCTGGAAAAAGCTGTACACCACACCGGCCAATTTCTATGAAGTGCATGTAAAGGATTTTGACCTGATGATCAATCCTGTAGTACAATACGTGGTTTCCAAGGAAAAGAATAATGATCAAACGCTTTTCCTGAACACGCGGGGTATAAGCCTGCGGGGCAGGATCGCCAATAAGATCGGGTTCTCTGCTTATCTTACCGATAACCAGGAACGTGATCCCTTATATGTGCAACAATGGATCAGCGACAGGCTGGCAGTGCCGGGCCAGGGTTATTATAAACCTTTTAAAGCGGCTGGCGGCGTGGATTATTTTGATGCACGCGGTTATATCACGTTCAATGTTACCAAATACATTGATGTGGCATTCGGTTATGATAAGAATTTTATCGGCAATGGATACCGAAGTTTATTCCTGAGCGACTTTGGCAACGGCAATCTTTTTCTCAAGCTCAATACAAGGATCTGGAAGTTCAATTACCAGAACCTTTTTATGGAGTTGGCCAATGCCGATAATCAAGGTGTAACGGATAAGCTGCTGGGAAAGAAATATGCAGCCATGCACCATCTGGATATGAACGTAACAAAATGGCTGAACATAGGCTTGTTTGAAGGCGTGGTATTCGGAAGGGTGAACCGGTTTGACTTCAGCTACCTGAACCCTGTGATCTTTTACCGCTCTATTGAGCAGCAAAATGGAAGTAATGACAACTCTTTGGCAGGGCTCGATTTCAAAGCCAATATCGCCAAACGCTTCCAGGTGTATGGACAATTCCTGCTCGATGAATTCAATTTATCTGAAGTAAAAGCCAATAACGGATGGTGGGGCAATAAATGGGGGTATCAGCTCGGTGGTAAATACATTGATGCATTCGGGATCAAAAACCTTGACCTTCAGGTGGAGGCTAACCGTGTGCGCCCTTTCACTTATTCCCATCGTGATTCTGTAGCTAATTACACACACTATAATCAGCCATTGGCTCATCCGCTGATGGCCAATTTCCAGGAGTATATCGGTATTGCCAGGTATCAGCCTGCTCCGAAATGGATGATACAGGCCAAGGCGATCTATTATCAGCAAGGAAGGGATTCCAGCAGCGCTAACTTCGGCAGCAATATCTTTTTGCCTAATGTTCCTCCTTACCGTACCTCAGACCGTGGGTTTAATGTTGGATCAGGCTGGAAAACGAATGTGCTTTATACATCTCTGCTGGTGTCTTATGAATGGAAAGAAAACCTGCTGATCGAATTGTTTGGCGTGTACCGCAAGCAGGAAACAAAAACGCCGCCTGTTACTTCAAACAATACAACAGTTGTTTCCCTGGGTATAAGATGGAATATGCACAGAAGGGAATTTGATTTTTAGTTTATATAGAGTATCGCCAGGGACGCAAAGGATACGCAAAGAACGCAACGTTACTTTCATACTGTTCTTTGCGTTCTTAGAGTTCGTTGCGATACTTACCCTTCAAAATGGAAACTCAGCATGATCATCCTCGATTGTATCTTATCAAACACGCTTGAATATTTCACACTTGCATCGCGGCTATGAATATTGGGAATGCCATTGCTGATCTTCAGCTCCGGAGAGAAGATAAAGCTTTTAAGAAAGAAGTTGAAACCAATACCCAGCTCAGGACCGAAATCTGATCCTTTGATCTGAATGGTGCCATCTGTTTTTTTATTTCCCGATAGTGTGAGATCGGCTTTGAAGCCTGCCAGCATATACACCCGGAAATTGCCGATACGGTCTGATTGCAGTTTTACCTGGATCGGAAAAGAAACAATGATAGGGTTCATGCTTTGTACGACCTCTGTTTTATTGTCGTCAGGATATTTTAAACGGTAAGCGATCTTTCTTTCTGTAAATATCAATTGCGGGTTGAAACGCAGCTGGAAGCGGTCAGACAGGCGGGCGGTAGCCAGCAGTCCAAGGTTCAGCCCTGTAGAGTTCATGGGTTCTGCAGTAAGCACCGTATCACTCTGGAGGAAATAGGGGTGCATTTGCGGATGGAACCGGCTTGAATTAACGCCAAGTGTAAGACCGAAATAGTAGGGTTTGAAATCGTGGTCGTATAGATTGAGCTCGCGCTCCTGCGCCACCGAAGTTTGCGCCAAGCTAACCAGGCCAATCAGCAAACACAATCCAATCTTTAGCGTACAGGCTTTCTGCCGGTGTAAATACAACATATTCCTAAGCTTAGCGATTTATAACGGGTATCGGAAAAACCAACTTTGGTCAGGATATCCCTCAGGTGCGCGCGGGCAGGAAATGCATTGGCAGACTCGTTCAGATATTGATAAGCTTCTTTGTTCTGTTTGAACCACCGGGCCAGTTGCGGAGCCACAATCCCCATATACAGATTATATAAACCGCGTATGGGCTGCGGCGGTTTGGTAAATTCCAGTATCACCAACTGACCACCGGGTTTCAATACCCTCAATATCTCAGAAAGTCCTTTTTCCAGGTTTTCAAAATTCCTTACACCGAATGCCACCATCCCGGCATCAAACGTATTTTCCGCAAAGTTTATTGTTTCGGAATCTCCGTGCTGTAACTGGATTTTATCCACAAGTCCTTCTTTCTCAATTTTCTTTCTCCCTACTTCCAGCATTTGAGTGGAAATATCTATACCTGTTATATGGTCAGGTTCAAGCATTTTACAGGCCATGATGGCCATATCACCGGTGCCGGTGGCTATGTCGAGGATGGTTTTGGGCTGGTCTTTTTTCAGAAAAGAAATAGCTTTTTTCCGCCAACCCACATCGGTGCGGGCAGAAAGGAAACGGTTCATAAAATCGTAACGGCAGGCAATGCGGTCAAACATTTCGGCTACCTGCTCTTTCTTTCCTTTTTCAGAATCCTTGAAAGGAATGACATGATCGTGGGGTAAGGGTTTTGCCATGGTGCGCAAAGTTAAGGAGGCTTGGGGAGTTATTGGGGGTGATGTTCGTTGACCGTTGACCGAGTAATCGCTTCTGGCTGTAGAGGAGATCGTTCGCGGTAGTTCTTTTCCATTGTCACCCCGGCTCTTATATTCTTTAAACCTGAATGCTTACTGAACCAGGGCCGGGGTGACAATGGAAAAGGAACTACTGGTTCAGGCTTGCATGCTACTTGGGTATTAACGGCCATCGGTCAACGGTCAACGAACACCGACTCCACAATCACTTGTACCGAAAAAGGGGTATATAATATGAGTTTGTTGCTGAATATCTTGCCGCCCGAACCAGTCCACGATTATGCCAATATCCGGGTCAATAAAACACCGGCAACTATACCGTTGCCGTTACATATTACTGCATATTCTCCTGCCAATATTAACCGGCCTTGCGTTTTACCTGTTCATTCGCAAAGAGGATTCCCTCTTTGAAGGATGGGTAAGCTGGTCAACAACCATTAACCTTGAACTTCCTTCAATCCTGACCGGTGTTCTGCCGGACTTTTTGTGGTGCTACTCGCTTCTTTCATTCCAGCAACTGGTTTGGGGAAGCTGGAAGGGGGTGCCCGCTTTATTAAAGTGGCTGATCTATGTGTTTGTTCCATTCACAGAACTGCTGCAATACTGGCATCTGTTGCAGGGCACAGGAGATATGCTCGATGTGCTGGCCTACCTGTTTGCATTCATTATTCATTATAAAACCAATAAACCACTAGAGTATGAGAACAATTAAATGGCTGCTCAGCAGCCTGGGTATCCTGGCCTTTGCGTTTTTGCTTTGGGCCAGTACGAGCACTAAAAGAGTAGCTGCTCCTATTCCATTAACCAAGATCGATCTTACACCCGGTGTAACGGCCGATGCAAAAGAACTTACGAGGATCACCGATGACAAGCTGAGAGAGCAGCAACCACAGATCAGCCCGGATGGTAAGAGAATGCTGTATACCATCTACGATCCGTCCAAAACCGATATCAATGCGAGGCACAGCATTGCAATGAAAACATTGGGTACGGCCGGTGTGTCGCCACTATTATCTGAAGGTTGCACCACTCCCTCCTGGTTTCCTGATGGAAAGGGTTTTCTTTTCGCTTACACAAAACCAGGCAAGCCTGTCATCGCCAAATCCAAAATCGAGCAGATGGGTATCAACTATGTATCTGCAAATGCAAATGGTACCAATGATAGCGAACCTTTTTTCTTTGCAGCGCAGAATAAAGTATTGTTCTTTACCAATATCGGTGGCACCAATCATGTGGCTACCGTTGAGAACAATGGTTTGAATTTTACGATACTGACCGAAGGTTTTTCTCCTAATCCCCACCCCAAGAAAAACCTGTTTGTGTTTACTAAAAAAGTCGGCGATACTCATCAGCTTTTCCAGTATGATCTTTCCAACAGTCAGCAAACACAGTTGACAAGTGGTGATTATAACGGCGATTCAGGGGCGATATCGCCTGATGGCAAGTGGATCGTTTTCCAGAGATATAAAACGAATGGGACGGAAAGCCACATTTTTGTGATGAATGCGGAGGGAGGGAATGTGAAGCAGCTTACCACCGGCAGCACCTGGAACTGGTGTCCCACATTCGGACCTGACGGATATATTTATTTCAGTTCCAATGCGGGTAATGCACCTGATAAAAGATATGATAACTATGATATCTGGAGGGTAAAACCCAATTTATCAGAATAAAGACCAGTTATGTTTTTTAAAGCCGCCCGGGAAAGGGCGGCTTTTGTATTTGCAGCCGGCTGGATCAATGACCTTCATCCCGTAAATTTGCAGGTTTACAGGATGGAAATAATAGACGCCAAATACCTGATCAGCAATGCCAATTATGAGCAATGCCCCCCAGCCGATAAAGCCGAATACGCTTTTATTGGCCGGAGCAATGTGGGCAAATCCTCGCTGATCAATATGCTCTGCAACAAAAAGGCTCTGGCCAAGACCTCTTCTGCGCCGGGGAAAACCCAGTTAATCAATCACTTCGAGGTGATATCCGGAGCAAAGCAGAAATGGTACCTCGTTGACCTTCCAGGTTATGGCTATGCCAAAGTATCCCAAAGCAGCCGCCGGCGTTGGGAGCAGATGATCGAAAATTATATCCGGAAAAGAGAAAATCTTACTTGTTTGTTTGTGCTGGTAGACAGCCGGCATGAGCCTCAGAAAATAGATCTGGCTTTTATTAACCAGTTGGGCAACTGGGAAATTCCTTTTGCCGTCATTTTTACTAAAGCGGATAAGAATAAACCCGGGGCTACGCTGCGGAATGTAACAGCATTCGTGAACAAGTTGAAAGAGACCTGGGAAGAAGTTCCACCATTTTTTGTTACTTCCTCCGAAACCGGAGAAGGGAGGGAACTGGTGCTTGACTATATAGATGACCTGAATAAGGCATTTATAAACAGGGGTATACGCATTTAGTTATTCAATATTAATTCCGTTACTTTGCAAGTAATCTGACCTTGAATCATGCGAAAATTGCTATCCTACCGAAACATTGCTGCTGTGCTTTTTGTGTTCACGTTCTTCATTTTCGTGCTTGCTCAGCGGTATACAAGGCAGAATGGGATAGAACAGGATAATCAACTTGTTTCTAGTTCATTGCAAACCGATTCTACACAAGTGGATCAACCAATTCCCGCAGCTATTATTGTCCGTTAAGGATATTTTCCCACCAAAGACAACAAAGAGCACAAAGAAATTTGTGGCATGTCTTATCGTCCTATTGAAGGAGAACGGAAGAAATGCATTTTGAAAAATTTCTTTGTGCTCTTTGTTGTCTTGGTGGGAAACAAAATAAATTTCGGGGGACCAGGAAATCTGGAGGAGACAATGCCCTGTACAGAGGAACTCCCTGTATCAACGGACAGATCAGCAATAAAGCAATGGTCAGTTCACTACTTTATTAGCACAACTGCTGCTGGCGAATGCTTCAGGTTTGGCTTTGAATGCAAAGCCCATTCCGAGGATATAGCCCATGGCTTCTTTGAGCGCATCATTGCTTTTGAAATGCGGATTGGTGTTGATGTCCGCATGCACTTCCATGTCCACATTGTAAACAGTGAACAGGTTGCACAATTCATACGCAATTTCGATACTCTTGGCTACTTCCGTCAACATACGCTCTTTGATGGTGAATTGCTGACGGGTCTTTTCATTATGAATGAACATAAAGCCTCCATGCCCCTCACGGAGGAATACAATTACCGTTGCAAATTCTGTTTCTTTCCCTTTTACCTGAGAGTCGGTGCCAATACAGACCTTCAACCTGAAGCCGGCTGCAGTCTCGCGTTTGATGGCATTTTCAACAGCATGGATAATCGGGAGATCGATCGGGTCGCCATTAAATTTTCTCCAACGCATATAAAAAAAGGTTTTCCTAAGTTATAGAAAAACCTTCGATAATCAAGCAGGGTACGGATTAATGTTCTGTTATGAGAACGTAGAATAGCTTATTGACGAATGAGTTTTTCCGTGTACTGACCATCCTGGCCGGTATAACGGATAAGATACATACCTGGTGAAAGATTAGGTGCATTCACCGTATTCAGTCCACTGCTCAGCTTGCCACTGCTGATATGGCTTCCATTTGCATCAAGCAGGATATAGCCATAGTTACCAGGACTGCTGATATGGATCGTATTGCTTTGAACAGGATTGCCTGTAAGTTTTGGCCAGCTCCGTTTTTCATCGTTTTGCAGGGTAATAACATTGGAATAATAACGATGACCATCTTCCAGGCTTACATTCACGCGGTACCTGGCTGTGGATGAACCTACCGGTTGATAAACATAGGAACGGACCTCTGTACCGGGATCAGCCAGTGTATGGAAGCTTTTTCCATCCACCGATATCTCCACTGTTTGCTGCACGATCGTTTCATCTACATCAACCTGCCAGTTCAACTGGTGTTTGCTGCCATTAACAGTACCACGCAGATCAAGTTTACGTAAAGGAAGCACACCTGCGCCGGTTGTTTCAATAGTCGCATGCATGGAGTAAGAACCAAGACTTGCATAAGCCGGTGCATACTGATTGCCTTTCCCTTCCACTTTAAGATAATAAGTGCCGGCATTCAGTAATGTATCAGCAACTGAGCTTAACAGGTTGCCAGGGTTGTAAATGCTTAAAAGAGTTTCCTGTTCGCTGTAAAGGCTTACCTGCATATCCAGGTCTGAACCTGCATTGCCGGTGCCAACATTATACGGTACGGCATCGATCTGAAAACGGCCATTGGCGGGCATGGTAAAACGGAAAACGTCCTGGTCGGTATTGCGATCTATCACACCGGTAACATCAAATTGGTTGGCAGTGAAAGCGGGCACAGTGGCAGAGGCAAAAGTTTTACTATGATCATCCGGTCTGTAGCCAAAACCATTGGCTGTTGAAGTGATCACATCCAGGTCGCTTTGATAGGAGTTGCAACCATAGATGGTAGTTCCATTATGCCAAAGTGTGAAGTTCTGATAGTAGCCAACTCCCATGATCGGAGCCCAGCCGATCTCACCGGTGCCCTTGCCTGAGTCATAATCAGAGACCTTGTTGCAGCTCTCATCATATTTTGTCTGGTGCTGCAATCCAACTGTATGGCCTGCTTCATGCGAACCAGCTTCAGCTACACGTTTGGGTATATAGTTTAACAAAGCAGTGAACACAAAGCAGGGAACATTGGTGCCTGTGGTGAATGAATTAACCAGTGATACACCACCAGCCCCGTTACCATACCAACTGGAAGTGACAGTAAATACAACACGTATACGCTTTTTGATGGGAGCTGCCCAGAATTTGGTAGAATCAGTAGTGATATTAATATTGAAAGGGCGGTAATCTTCAGCTATGCGGTTAAATACTTCAATGATCTGTGTATTGTTCATTCCCGATGGGCCGCAAACAAGAGGGCCAAAAGCTTTAGGAAGCCAGTTTGTTGAAAAATCCGTGTGCCCGTCAAAATCGAGGAAGATCACGGCTGAAGCAGCAGGATAGCTGTTCAGCACAGGTATAGCTTGTGCGCCAGCTTTTACCTGGAAGGCCAGCAAGATCAATGCGAATAGGTGGCGGTAAAGTGGTTTCATAGCAGTATGGGTTTTTCAGAGACGGATAAAAACGGGCGGACACTATTCAGTGATCATTTCATGAAGATTTTTTTTGACCCAGAAATACCGGCTGTTTTTTTCCTGCAATTCAAAAGCATCGCCATGCTGGTAACTGAAGATGCGGCCAACAAAACTGACCGTACCATCAGTGTCGGTAACAGAAGAAAGGATAAGCATAGCTCCTTTGAAATTGGTGGATTGGATGTTTACGGTACGCACTTGTCCATTGTTCTCGCTATAAACGTCCTCCATTTTACCGGTAAAAGGGAGGGCCTTGCCAGTGGCAAGCGTCAGTTTTATTTCCTGGTTCTTTTGTGCGCTGGCTGCAGAAAAGATGTTCTGTAAGTCCTGCTTATCCACCTGCATGGAAGCTGGCAGGCTGTTAAAAAGTTTGGGCTTA
This sequence comes from Chitinophagaceae bacterium, assembly GCA_036262095.1. Classification (GTDB taxonomy): domain Bacteria; phylum Bacteroidota; class Bacteroidia; order Chitinophagales; family Chitinophagaceae; genus Terrimonas_A. The sequence continues at coordinate 32,284 of DATAJQ010000126.1, forward strand.
TTGTAATTGGGCTCCCTGAGCGGGGCTTTTTCCTCTGCTTGCTGTGCTTGCAGGGAAAAACTGCAAAACAGGCATAGAATATATAACAGGCGAATGCCTGGCATTTGACGGTTGTTCATTGGATATATATTTATGACAAGGTGATTCAGGGCAGTAGGAATTGGCTGCTCCTGGTTTTCAGTGGGGACGGTAATGCAAGATTGAGTAAAGTTTTTTATTCAGCCAACGCTGCAGGCGCATAAATGAATAAATAGAGTGGTAGTACGGATGAGTGATCGTAATTCTTCTATTGGGAGGGATGGGAAATAACCGGGAACTGTTTTTTTAGTATTGCCCTGTGCTTAATAGTACGAGTGTGCATGCTTCCATCGGTTCTATATTTTTCTCTTTGGCCAGCTCTGCCAGTTCTGCATTTTCTGCACCGGGATTAAAGATGATACGCTTGGGGTTCAAGGAAAAAATATAATCGTAATACTCACGCTGATGTGCAGGATTCAGATAAAGCGTTACCGTATCAATATCTTTAAAAGGTGTTTTTTCTTTGGTGATACTGACATCATCTACTTGTGTATCGGACTTGCCAACAGCTACAACAGGATGTTCTTTACTGCGGAGTTTACGGATGGCCAGGTAGCTATAGCGGGCAGGATTGTCCGAAGCTCCAAGCACCAGTGTTTTCTTTTTATCGCTCATCGTGCAAATTTACGCTACATATAACATCAAAAAAGGTGATATTGTTTACGGGGTATGCTCCGGATCAGGTCCTCCAGTGCTTCTTCCAGGAAAGGATGGCGGAAGTTAAAACCGGTTTCTTTTATCCGGGTCGGTACAACCCAACGGCTTTTCAATACAAGTTCGGTTTCTGTGCCAATAAGAACAGCGCCTGCTTTCAGCATCCATTCGTAAGCGGGCAGACCGGAACGGTGGCCGGTCAGTTTACGCAATGTTTGCATGAATGCACTATTGGTGACAGGAAAAGGAGAGGAGCAGTTAAAAGTACCTTCCAGTTCCGGATGTTCATAGAGCCAATCAATCATCCGGCAGGTATCTTCTACATGCACCCAGCTATACATTTGCTTGCCGCTTCCCTGTCGGCCACCGAGGCCAAACTTCAGCAGGTTGAAATAAGGGATCAGTACACCACCACTGCCTAAGGTAATCGCCATGCGAAGAGCGATCTTCCTGGTATGTGGAGTTATCTGGTCATACAGGGCTTTTTCCCATTGCCGGCAAACATCAACAGAGAACCCATCATGGAATTCACCGTTGTATTCGTCCTGGGCATGATCAGTGGCATGGCGGTAAATGGTTGCGGAAGATGCGTTGATCCAGCAGGCAGGAGGACGTTTGCAAAGGGCGATCGCTTTACCCAGTGCATTTACAGGGTTGACACGGCTTGAAAGGATCTCCTGTTTATTCTTTTCAGTGTAACGGCAGTTGACAGATTTGCCACTCAGGTTGATCAGCAGGTCGGCACCATCCAGTTCTTTTACCCATTCACCGGTGGTAGCACCATCCCATTCTACCCAATTTACCCTCTTCAGATCTTCAGGGCGGAGTGATTGATAATGATTGCGATTATTGTTACTGTTATTGATCTTCCTGGTAAGGATACAGATATCATTGTCTTTTCCAAAATAGCGTATCATTTCTTCGCCTATGAAGCCGGAACCTCCAGCGATAATGATTTTCTTCTTTTTCATAAACAATCATTTTAGGTGTATAAGAGATTTATGTTCCATCACCCTGTTTTCAGCATAACAGATATAGGCATACCAGATGGCAAGCAAGGGTGATATGATCAATAGCAGTACCGCATAGATCAATATCAATTTGGTAAACAGAGATAAAATACCAGCAGCGAGCAACCCCAAAAGAGTGCGTAAGTAATACAGCCTTCCTGGAACAGGAAAATATGATTTTGGCAGAACCCAATGTATACCGGCGCTGAGCAATTGCCAGCCACCTACAATTAAATAGGAGTAGAGCAGAAAATAACTGTCGATCAGTAGTGGATAGAGGGTGCAGCTAAGGATCAGGACTACCTGTATCCAGAAATCCAGTTCTTTATACAGTTTCATATAATTTGTTTTAAATTTTCAGAAATAAATGAAAATTATAGATCAAAATAAAACCGGCTTAACCGGTTTCAAGGAGGTTTTACGCTCCTGGTTTATTTAAAGAACTTGACCAGGTTGTTCACAAACCAGTTTTCTTCTGCTTTGATCATCACATCAAGCGTTTTATCTGCCTGTCTGCCTAATTTTTTGATATTGCTCACTGTGTCGATGAAGGCTTTTACATTCTTATCCCTTTTATCACCTTCCACATCTTCCAGTTTATCGAGCAGGCCAAGCATGGGTTCGAGTTCGCGTTTCTTTCTTTCTTTCACGATCTGCTTAACCACTTTCCATATATCTTTTTCAGCAGAGAAATATTCTTTCCGTTCGCCGGGCAGCAATACTCTTTCTACCAATCCCCAGTTGATCAGCTCGCGGATATTCATGTTCACATTGCCTCTGCTGATATTCAGTTCTTCCATTATATCATCCTGGGTAAGGGGATCAGGGCTTACAAGCAGAAGCGCATGTATTTGTGCCATTGTACGGTTAATCCCCCAATGAGTGCCGAAAGCCCCCCAGTTGCTGATGAATTGTTGCCTTGCCTCTGTCAGTTTCATGAGATAAAGGTAGTAATTCATTTTTGTATTTTCAAAATATTTTGAAAGTTAATGTTCTGTGTCCCGGAGCTTCCACTTTCTTTATTTATTAACTTGCGAGCATGAAAAAAGGGTTTTATTTAGTAGCAATGGCATCGTTGTTCAATGCCTGCTCTGCCAGCCGGAAAGCAAGTAATCATCAACCTACATTTGCTGATAATCCTGTAGTGGCTCACCGGGGTGCCTGGAAAGCAAAACAGTTGCCCGAAAATTCCATTGCTTCGCTGCGGGAAGCTATCGCTCTTCGCTGCACTGGTTCAGAGTTTGATATTCATCGCACGGCCGATGATTCGCTGGTGATCAACCATGATCCTCATTTTTTCAAACTTCCTATTGAGCAAACAGATTATGCTACGCTAATAAAGAACAGGCTGTCTAATGGAGAAAAGTTACCGACACTCCGGGAGTATCTGCTGGCAGGATTGCAGAACAATACCTCCACTCGTTTGATACTGGAAATAAAACCATCTGCCATCAGTAAGGAGCGTGGGCAGGAAACAGCAGTCAGGGTTGTTAGGCTTGTGCAGGAACTGCATGCTGAATCCATGTCGGCCTATATCAGCTTTGATTATGATATTCTGAAAAAGGTACTTCAACTGGACCCTAAAGCACATACGCAATATCTTGAAGCTAATCAGCCTCCTGATCAGGTGAAAGCAGATGGCATGGGCGGCATCGATTATCATTATTCTGCGTTTACCAAACATCCGGAATGGATTGAAAGTGCTAAGAAGAACGGGCTTGTGCTGAATGCCTGGACAGTGAATGATACAACTACAATGGATTGGTTGCTGAAGAACAAGTTTGACCTGATTACGACGAATGAGCCGGAGTTGTTGATGGAGAGGGTGAAGATGATAAAGAAATGATTAGATAAATAAAAACGCCTTCCGGCTGGAAGGCGTTTGCTTTTCAAACTTATTTTTTCTTTGAGGATTCCGGAAGCGGATGTTTCTTTAAAAACTCCTTCGCAGATTCTGCTTTCTTCTTAAAAAACGGATCTTCACTATAATCCCTCATATCTTTAGCAATAGTGACCTTGATCTCGTCCTTTTTTTTTCTTGCTACTGACATAGATATTTTTTACTTAATAAAGATACAAAACTTGATTTACTATTATTGGAGGATTTCAAGAGTAAATGCGTCATAGTTTTTTGCTGGAGTAAATTCCTCCCACTTACCCAAATAAAACCCCTTGATCTTATATAATTTACTAATTGTCTTCCATTCCCGGGCAATTGCCATTTGATATAGCCTGGTTTTCGAAGGCGTTTCTCCCCGAGAGAATACGATAGCATGAGGATGCAATTGTATAAAATGCATGACTGAGTCAGCTACCGTCACTAAAATCTTTTCACGATCTCCATTGTTGCTACGGGATTTGTCGTTTATTTTCTGATTGACTTCATCCCAATCACCAAAGCCAAGGTTGTAAATGCTGTTACCTATTGGAAGATAATGAATTACTTTCCTGATTACACCTTTGGGACCCTCGCTAAGGAACTCGTATTGTCCCTGTTCTTGGGAGACAATTAATTTATATCGTTCTAGGTTCATTTAAGGCGAATCTCCTTCAACCGGAAATCCTAACCTTGGGAAAAACCTCAGTTATTAACCGAAAAAAACATTATAAACAGATGAAATTAGCCGAAGAAACTTTTGTGAGAATAATTACCAATAGCAGTTTAGTCTTTTGTCTCCCTTCTTCCCCGTTATATCCGAAGCTTTCAATATAAAAGCCAGGTAACCCACACCCCGCTGCATTTTCTTTTTTGAAAATAAATTAGCCCAGTTATGCACTCCAAATAAAACAGGACCTAATCTCACCGCACCCCCAATCCATAACTGATTGGCACTGCTGTACTGCACCGGCAAATAAAAACCTTTCTTTCTCGTCTCCCAACGTGGTGTTACTGTCAGCAAGCTAAGATCTTTCAGATAGTGGCTTTTGACAGGAAATAAAGAAGCAACACCAATAGAAAGATCTGCATTCACAAAAAATGCTTCATTGATGAACTTGTCTACATTTATCACCAGCCGGGCCGGATGAATAACCTTAAAATCACCGGTATACTGCGCTGCATTTTGATATAAGGTGATCAGGCTGTCGCGGAACTGCCCAAATGAAGTAATGGAACTGTCAAACTTCTGATCCAGTAACTCATCCGTCACACCCGGCCGCACATTGCTTACGCGGGTGCTGTACTTTCCATGCTTGTAGGCAGAATAGCCCAGGTCGAGCAGAGATACACCGATCTTCCAGTCGTAGTCAAAATAATTTTCCTCTCTTTCTGCATTCGTCCAGTAATTGCGCCTGATCAGCAATTCCAACCCCATATCAAGTGAGAAACCGGTTTTTGTACCGGAAGAAAAATTCCTGAAATTGGTGTTGAAATTCTTGGAATCATCCCATTGATCATAATTGGCGGAATAAGAGAAATCCATATTGGCGCTATTGATCTCGTAGGTATTGGGGGAGCTTCCCGTTTTGGAAAATGAACCGCTGTTAACTATTGCAAAAGCGCCAGACAATCCTTTATTTATTTTCAAAGTAGCACCACCATTGACCCTGAACCTGTCATTGTCAATCATGGTTTGTCCGTATGCAACATAAAACTCCGTCCAGCTACTGCTTACCATATCGAGGTTCATCTCGCGGTTGTTTTCATTCAGCACAAAAAAATCGCTGAAAGATCCCAGTGTATCATAAAAATTATACTGGCTGCTTCTTACCCTGGTATATGATTTAAAATTAAAGCCAAGAGCTATAGCGCTTCTTTGATTAAGTGCGAGGCGGAAATTGAGCAGGTTGAGATTGGCATTCACATCTCCTTTTCTTTTATACTCACCTGGTGAAATGGCATATTCTGAATTGGCAGGGTTGGTAAGCAAAGAGTAATTACGGATATCAACGATATTGGTCGTATGCTTATCCTGCACACCCAATATCGTGAGATCCCATTTAAAAGGAACATTCACTATCGCAGCAGGATTATTATGCATGCTCAGCGAGCCGATATAATAAGTGCCATTTACCGCATTATAATATTGAGCTCCTCCCAGCAAAGGAAAACTCAACAGGCATAATATGGCGATCAGTGTTTTCATAAAAAAAGACCTTGAATGCAAGGTCTTTATAAGTACTTCTAAAATTAAGTTTTTATTCAACGCAAAAATCTGCCTTTCTATCATTTAACACCTGGTTCCATGTTTCCTTCCTGTTCTTTCTGTTTACCCAGATAGGTAGGAAGGTCCAGCTTTACGGGTTGAGGGTAAAAGAAAAGCCTGCAACAGTTGTTACAGGCTTTATAAAATTGTTATTACTGATCTGTTTTATACCAGCATCCTCAACGGCTCTTCCAGCAAGCTCTTCAGGGTTTGCAGGAAGGCTGCTCCTGTTGCTCCGTCCACCACACGGTGGTCGCAGCTAAGGGTTACTTTCATCACATTGCCGGGAACGATAGCGCCATTTTTTACAACAGGCACCTGGCTGATACCGCCAATGGCCAATATGCAGGAATCTGGCGGGTTGATGATGGCAGTGAATTCGTCCACTCCAAACATACCCAGGTTGGAAATAGTGAAGGTATTGCCTTCCCAATCTGCCGGCTGCAATTTTTTATCTTTCGCTTTCTGTGCAAATTCTTTTACCTCAGTTGCTATCTGCGACAAGGATTTGGTATCTGCAAAACGCACTACCGGTACCAGCAATCCGTCTTCCACTGCCACTGCCACACCAATGTTTACATGATGGTTCACGCGGATCTTATCACCCAGCCAACTGCTGTTTACTGCAGGGTGTTGCTTCAGGGCAACTGCGCAGGCTTTCAATACCAGGTCGTTGAAAGATATTTTTACTTTGCTTACTTCATTCAGTTTGGCACGGCTTGCAACAGCCGCATCCATATCAATTGCAACAGTAACATAGAAATGGGGGGCAGTGAATTTGCTTTCTGCCAGGCGTTTGGCGATCACCTTACGCATTTGTGAAACCGGTACTTCATCAAAGCTCACCACTCCTGCCGGAGCCTGACTTGGGGCAGCAGCCTTGGCTGCAGGCGCTTGCGCTGCGGCAGGTTTATAATTATCTACGTCTGATTTTACAATTCTTCCTCCATCACCGCTGCCATTTACTTTGCTGATATCAATGCCTTTCTCTGCAGCCAGTTTTTTAGCAAGGGGAGATGCTTTCACGCGGCCATTGGTAGTGGAAGTTTCTGGTTGTGCAACTGTTTCAGCAGTCTTGGCCGCAGGCTCCTGCGCAGCGGCAGGTGCCTGAGTCGCAGCAGGAGCTGCTCCGCCACCGCCTTTTGCAGCGGCAACAATAGCGTTCACGTCCACTTTTCCTTCTTCGCCGATAATGCAAAGCAGGTCGTTTACGGCGATCTTCTCACCTTTTTTAGCACCCTGGTACAGGAGCTTACCGTTTTTATAGCTCTCCAGTTCCATTGTGGCTTTATCCGTTTCTATCTCAGCCAGCACATCACCTTTTTTCACTGTGTCGCCAACGTTTTTATTCCATCCGGCGATCACGCCTTCTGTCATGGTATCGCTCAGGCGGGGCATCAGCACCACTTCTTCCATTTTGGAAATATCTATAGCACTGCCAGATTGGCTTTTAGTTTCTTCTGTAGCTGCAGGCGCTTGCGGCTCGGCTTCTTTAACAGGAGCAGGTGTTTCCTGCTTGGCAGCGCCAGAGCTGCCGCCTTTCAGCAGTCCGGAAATATCTTCACCAGGATTGCCAATGATAGCCAGCAGGTCATTTACCTGCAATTTGCCGCCTTTATCGGTGCCGATATGCAGCAGGGTGCCGTCTTTATAGCTCTCCAGCTCCATGGTAGCCTTGTCGGTTTCCACTTCAGCCAGCAAATCTCCTTTTTTTACAGTGTCACCCACTTTTTTATGCCAGGCGGCAATCACACCTTCTGTCATCGTGTCGCTCAGGCGGGGCATCAATATCTCTTCAGCCATGTAGGATTAAATTTTGGCCGAAATTAAGATAAAATGCTGAATAGAAATGAGCTTATCTCGTTGGACAATGACCGTTGTACCTTGGCTGGATAACCGATGTTCAAATGACTGGTGGCCGCCCGGTAAACGGACAACGGTCAACGCTCAACGAAAACCGGACAAAGACGTTTCATTTTTAGCCGGAATACTCTATTTTACACACTATCAACCACCAATCGTTTATGTCGTCCCACAATTTTCCGTACCCGGCTACGCCGTCCAATGTATCACCTTCTGTTACTGAACCGTCTCCTGCTTTCAAAGCACAGGTAGGCCGTGTAATGGGCTCTATTGTTTTATTCCTGGTCGTTTATCTGCTGATGCTGCTGCTTTCACTGGCTCTTGTTGCGGGCTGTGTGTACGCAGGCTTTGCGATCATAACAGGTCTGAAGGGGTTATGGGGGCTTCTTGCAGGGTTAGGGCTGATCGGTGTTAGCATAATGGTATTCGTTTTCCTTATAAAGTTTTTATTCTCTGTTTCCCGGTTCAACGAAGAAGGCAGCATCGAGATCACAGAAGAAGAGCAACCCCGGTTATTTGCTTTTGTGAAACAGGTGGCCAAAGACACACAAGCGCCTTTACCCAAAAAAATATTGCTCAGCCCTGATGTGAATGCTGCCGTATTTTACAACTCCAGTTTCTGGAGCATGTTCTTCCCTGTCAGAAAAAACCTTCTGATCGGGTTGGGTATGGTCAATACGGTTAACCTGAGCGAATTCAAGGCTGTGATCGCACACGAGTTCGGACATTTCTCACAACGGAGCATGAAACTGGGCAGTGCAGTATATAACCTTAATAAGATCATCTATAATATGCTGTATGAAAACAGCAGTTACTCTAACGCACTTGGCGGTTGGGCCAGCATTCATGCCGTATTTGCCATTTTTGCCAATATCACCGTGGAGATAGCAAAGGGTATTCAATGGGTGCTGCGGCAGATGTATGGCGTTATCAATAAAAGCTACATGAGCCTATCGAGGGAAATGGAATTTCATGCAGATGCAGTGGCCGCCAGCGTAAGCGGCAGCCAAAGCCTTATCACTGCCCTGCGGAGAGTGGAATTGGGGCAACTGAGCTATGATACAGCTATTGAGAAATGCAATGACCTGTTGCGCGAGAAAAAATATTCCAGCAATATATTTCATAGCCAGCAGGCAGTGATGAAACAATTAATGACCGGGTTCAAATTGAAAGAACAGCATGGCCTTCCTGTAGTAAGTGATGACTACCCGTTGCAAAACAATACATCCCGGTTGAATGTAAAAAATCAGTGGGCATCGCATCCTTCGCTGGAAGACCGCGAAAAACATTTACGCAGCCTGGGAGTGGAAGCGGCAACAATAGATGAATCAGCCTGGATTTTGTTTCAGGATAAAGAAGGGCTGCAGGCTCAGCTTACGCAAAAAGTTTATCGGGACACCAATGTTTCCAGCGAAATGCAGGCGATAAATGAGACGGAGTTTGAGTCATGGCTGCAGGTTGGAGTGGAGAATTACAGCCTGCCGGAAGCGTACAATGGTTATTATCATGGCCGTCTTTTTCACCTGCCTTCTGCAGAGGAAGAGAAGGAAATCTTATCTGCTGACAGCAGCAATAAGGAATTTGATGATATATTTTCAGTAGCCAATGCCGGATTGATCAAACAGATACAAACTGCTTCCGGCGAGCTGCAGTTGTTAAAAGCGATTGCTAATAATGAATTTCCTGCCAAGACTTTCGATTTTGATGGTATTAAATATGATAAGGCAAGTGCAGGTGAGATAGCTGCCAGCGTGGAGCAGGAAATAAAGCAATGGACAGCAGAACTGCAACAGCGTGATCTTGATTCAGTGCGTTATTTTATGACGCATACATCCGGCAGGGAAGAATTGCAGATACTATATAAAGAATATTTCCTGCTTCGCCGGGAAGCCGATCAATACCTCGAAGGTGTCAACAGTATGCTGACCATGCTTGCCCCTATTTTTGAAGGACAAACTCTGCAGATCGAAAACATACAACAAATGATCTCGGCATTGAAGCAAAAACACGAGCCATGGTTAAAGAAGGAATTGCAGCAGTGGCATGACCGTGGTGTGTTTAGCCAGGATAAGTCAGGCGAAGAGCAGGCACGGAAATACCTCCAGGCCAGTTATGTTTATTTCAGCGGAAACAGTTTTTTTGAAACGGAATTGGCAGAGTTGGATGCTGTATGCAGGAATAGCTGGGCAGCCATTCACAACTGGATGTTTGGAAAATTCAAGAACCTGCTGGAAGTTCAGGTGAGAACAACACCATCAGTAATCAAGGTCAAGCCTCAGCCGGTCTCTTAATTCTTTTACCAGCGGATATTGCTCTGCCATTTTAAGGAACTGGTCCTTGGATGAAAGAGGCGCATCGGTTACAGGCTGTTGCTCTGTGTTTTCGACCACCACTACATAAAACTGCAGCAAGCGGTTCTTCAGCCGTTGTTGCAGAAAGGCGAAGAGCTGGTTGCGTTCCTGCTCTATAAATTTCTGCTCGATATTATTGGCTGTGATCACTTCAAATGTGTTGCCATCCTTGATCAGCAGTTTAGCCAGCGCAAAAGGTTGGGCTGCGGGATTCTTTTCTTCTTTCAGTTTTTGGATATATGCTTCCCAGGATTGTTGCAATGGTTCTTCCTTCAACGGTTGATTGGTAGTGCCGGAAGGCATGCTATTGCCCTGGTATTGCTGCCTGATCTTGTTAAGTGCAGAGATCTTGCCGGTACCGGTAGTTGCGTTGGTGGCCGGTTTCACCGGTGCTGTTGCTGCAGGTTGCTGATAAGATGCTTCTTTTGGTTTGCTTCTGACAGGGGCGTTATCGGCTGTCTGGATCAGCAGTTTTGCTGATTCTGTTGATACAGTATTGTTTTCACGCAATTCCAGTGGTGCTATCTGGCGGAAAGCAACGGGTTTTGCAGAATCAATCAGTTTTTTTTTACTCAGGCCGTTTCCTTCGGCGCTCAGGTTAATGGCTTGTTGCAGGTAGCATAGCTTTATGAGCACCAGTTCAACATGAAGGCGTTTATTGCGGGCCGATTTATAGTTGATCTCTGCTTCATTCAGAATGTTGAGGGCGCTGATCAGTATGGCAGATGATACCTTCTTAGCGGTTTCAACATATTTGTCCTTGAAGCTTTCCACCACTTCCAGCAGCGCAGCAGCTTTTTCATCCTTGCAAACAAGCAGGTTGCGGATGAACTCTGCAAAACCATTCAGCACGAGGTCGCCTTCAAAACCTTTACGGTTGATGCCATCGTATAATAAAAGCGCACCGGCAAGGTCTTGCTGCAGCATAGCATCCAGTAACTTGAAATAATAATCGGCATCCAGTATGTTGAGGTGCTCCAGGGTATTGGCATAATTCAATTCACCGCCGGTAAAACTGACGATCTTATCCATGATGCTTAGCGCATCCCGCATACAGCCTTCACTTTTTTGTGCAATTACCTGGAGAGCGGCTTTTTCTGCACTCACTTCTTCTTTGTCGCAAATCTCCTGCAGATGCTCTACTGTGTCATTGGTAGTGATGCGTTTGAAATCGAATATCTGGCAGCGGCTTAATATCGTGGGAAGGATCTTATGCTTTTCCGTGGTAGCCAGGATAAAGATGGCATAAGGAGGTGGTTCCTCCAGTGTTTTCAGGAATGCGTTGAATGCAGATGAACTGAGCATGTGCACCTCATCGATGATGTACACTTTGTATTTACCGGCCTGTGGTGCAAACCTTACCTGCTCCACCAGGGTGCGGATATCGTCTACTGAGTTGTTGCTTGCAGCATCCAGCTCATGTATGTTCAGCGAAGTGCCTTCATTAAAGGAAACGCAGGAGTTGCAGGTATTGCAGGCTTCACCATCCTTGGTCTTGTTTTCACAATTGATCGTTTTGGCCAGGATCCGTGCACAGGTGGTTTTACCTACACCACGGGGGCCGCAAAACAGGAAGGCATGCGCCAACTGGTTGTTTTTGATCGCATTTTTGAGAGTGGTGGTTATATGCGACTGACCCACAACAGTATCAAACGTTTGTGGTCTGTATTTTCTGGCTGAAACAATGAATTTATCCATAATGAGGAAGGGCTAAATTAGGAAAAATGTTGGAGTTAGAGGATCGTTGGCCGATGTTCGATGGCTGATGGCCGGGTTACAACGAAAGCAGTTGTGAGCAACCTGAGCCTGTGTGGGCTTGCCAGTAAGAAGCGACTATTCGGCCATCGGCCAACGATCTCTACACCAATGGATGCGGTTTAAACTCCTTCGTCCTGTCAAACTGATAACGGTACGTGGTCAGAATGCGGCTGCGGTAAGTTCCCAGTGCTTCTGCCACATTGATCATTTTAGGATTGAATTCGCCGATCCATTGCATTTCATATTTTTTATAGAAAGGATCTCCTATAATATATTTACCATGCTCAAAGCGGCCACGCTGTATCACGCTGGCGCCTTCCACGATCATAAAACTATCCACACCTTTACCCTGCCATTCGGGGACCACACCAAAAATGAGCCCCACGAATTTGTCGATCTTCTTTGTTTTTTTCAGCCACAGGAATTTCAGCTTGTGCAGCAGATCAAACTTCCCATGCAGGTGTTTGAACCATTGGTTCAGATCGGGGAGATTGATCCATACGGCAATAGGGTCTTCTTTATGATAAACAAACCAGCAGAGGGTTTCGTCCATTACAGGCTTCATGGAGCGGAACATGGCACGGACTACTTTTTCTTCGAGCTGTTTCATACCACCATGGCCTGCCCAGGCTTTATTGTAAACAATAGTAAAGTCTTTGGCAAATTTGTCCAGTTCTGCTTTACGGATATGCCTGGCCTGCAGATCAGGATTGGCAGCGCATTCTGCATGGCGCAGGTAAAATTTTTCCTGGAGGTAATTGGCTACATCCAAAGCAAAACATACCTGGTTAAAATAATTTTTAAATCCGTAATGCTCAAACAGTTCTTTATAATAAGGCGGGTTATAATTAAGGCAATATACCGGTGGCTCATATCCCTGCACCAGCAATCCCCACCAGCGGTCACGTTCTCCAAAATTGATCGGCCCGTCCATTGATTCCATGCCATGTTGCAGCAGCCAGTGTTTGGCCACATCAAACAGCATATCGGCAGCAGGCTGATCGTTGATGCAATCAAAAAAGCCGACACCGCCTACAGGTCCGTCATCCCCTTTATTCTTATATTTTTTATTGACGAATGCTGCGATCCGCCCGATGAGTTGCCCGTCTTCATCCCGCAAGATCCAACGTATTGCTTCACCCTGCCGGAAAGCTTTGTTCTTGTTCTTATCAAATACATCGTTAATATCTTTATCCAGCGGCTGAATATAATCCGGGTTCTCCTTATTAATGCTCACGTTCACTTTCAGAAAATCCCGGGCTGTTGATTCATCGGTGACCTCTACCAGTTGCATAAGAAAATTTGAGAAGCAAATGTAGCTAATTCAGGCATCGGCCCATCTTCTCTTCCAGCAACTGCTTTTCAGGAAGGGAAGAAGTGAGATTTATAGCTTTCCTGAAGTTTTCTTTTGCTTTTTCCAGGTCTTTCATATCGAAATATATCTCGCCCAGGCTGGCAAAATACAGGTAATGATTTTCAAGACCGGTTATCTTTTGCAGTTCCTGCAAAGCATGTTGCCGGCTGATGGCATAAGCGGAGGCAATGGCTTTGTTCAGCGCAATAATAGGATTGGGTTGCAATTGATACAGCATTTCATAAAGATGATGGATAGAGCGCCAGTCTGTTTGCTCAAATGAAGGAGCTGCGGCATGTATGGACGCAATGCCTGCTTCCAGATGATAAGTGGAAATCTCAAACGGCTCGGCGGCAAATTCCAGTTGATCAAATCCCCGGCGGATCAGAGAACGGTCCCATTTATTCCTGTCCTGGTATTTGAGGATAATAATATGACCATTGTCGTCCAGCCTTGCTTTTAACCGGGACGACTGGAAGCAAAACAATGAAAGCAATGCATACGCGCGTGGCAGGCGGGTGAGCGGATGCTGCGTGAGCAAATGGCAAAGGCGCATAGCTTCATCACAAAGATCTTCGCGGATAAGAATATCGGGTTGTGAGGAATTATATCCTTCATTGAATAGGAGATAGAGTGATTTCAGTACCACATCCAGTCTTGCTGCAAGCTCTTCTCCCTGCGGCGCCTGCAATTCTATTTTTTCTGTTCTGATCTTTTCTTTGGCCCGGTAGACGCGTTTGGCGATAGTTTCTTCCGCACATAAAAATGCCCGTGCTATTTCAGCAACGCTTAATCCGCATAATGTTTTTAATGTAAAAGCTATCTGTGATTCTTCTGGAATGGAAGGATGGCAGGCGGCGAAGATCATGCGGAGCTGGCTGTCGCGGATCTCTTCTTCCATGAATAATTGATGCAGAGTAGGGGCCAGGGTCCATTCAGACTCAACCAGCCTTGCATAGTCGGGGCTTATTTCCCGGAATTTCTTTTTCCGCCGGAGAAGATCGATCGCTTTGTTCCTGGCTACCCTGTGCAACCAGGCCTGTGGATTATCCGGAAGCGGACCATAAGTCCAACTGCTCATAGCTTGCAGCAAAGTATCCTGTACAATATCTTCAGCTGCATCGAGGTTCTGCAAGCCGAGCAGTCGCGACAAAACGGAGATCATCTTTCCCGACTCATGCCGGAAAAGATGATCAACCAATTGCTTTACGGGTGCCTCGGCAGCCATAGGTAGAATTTACATTTCCACTTTCATTACCTGGCGTACCTGTATGCTGCCGCCATGATCATAATCTGGATAGTCATTTGTGTAAGATAAAGCCTCATCATAATCTTTGGCGTTAACGATAAAATATCCGCCCACTACTTCTTTTCCTTCTGTGTAAGGGCCATCAGTAACGCTTTTTCCTTTAGGGCCTTTTACCAGTTTGCCACCAGGCAGTAAGGGTTCACCGGAAACATACTGGCCGCCTTTGGTTAATTTTTCTACCCAGGCCATCCATTTGCCCATATTGGCCTGCATTTCTTCGGGGCTGGCATTTGCTGGTATTCCACCATGAAAAATGAACATGAACTTTTCCATAAAAATAGTTTTAGATGAAGAATAGGTTTCTTATCTGACGGACGGGTGTTTTGGTTCCGGACAAATGCTTCAAATTATTTTTTGAAATAGCTTATTTGGCAAAAAGCCTTCCCGCCATTTCCTTGTCATGTCCATACACATCATCCCTGAAATTCAGTTGGCCCTGCCGGTCGACCCAGGCTGTAAAATAGCCGATGAATACAGGAATGGTTTTTTTGAGGGTAACATATTTTTCTTTTCCTGCATTCATGGCTTTGGTAATGCTGAGCGAGTCCCAGGCCGGGTCATTTCGTAAAAGGTATAGTGCCAGTTTTTTAGCCTCTGCGAGGCGGATACAACCATGGCTGAAAGCTCTGCTGTTTTCGTTGAAAAGGCTTTTTGCCGGTGTATCGTGCAGGTAAATATTATAGCTGTTGGGAAAAAGGAATTTGACCAGTCCCAGTGAATTGCTTGGGCCTGGTTTTTGACGCACATTGCCGCCATTCCATTCCATATTGTGGCTGGCGAGATAATTCTTATTTCGTTTTATTCCCGGAAGCACTTCTGCCTTCAGAATGCCGGGCGGAACATTCCAGTAAGGACTGAACACGACATATTTCATATCACCATTAAAGATAACCGTGTTGTGTGCGGCTGAACCGACCACTACATCCATATTCCAGGCATGCTTCCCATTCTCATATACATGCAGGCGGTATTCAGGGATATTGACCAGCAAATAATCACCGGTTGGCTCAGCAGGTACCCAACGGATCCTTTCCATATTGATCAGGATCTGCCTGATGCGTTCGCTTACCGGTTTATTCATTTGAGTGAGCAGGGCCGGCCCGGCAATGCCATCTTCTTTTAAGCCGAAACGGTGCTGATAGTTTTTCAGGGCTGCGGTAAGGTTGGCATTGAACAACAGGCTGCTGTCTGCTTCTTTCAGATCGCCATAAAGGAATAATCTTTTTTTGATCAGGGCAATGGTTTCGGATGAATCGCCTTCACGCAGGGATTTTTTTGTGGTGGGGACAGGAATGGGCGTCCATCCGTTCCCTTTTTCAATAGCATAATATTTCAGCAAGTAATCTTTCAATAAGTTGTATTGGCGGTTCACAGGTTCATAGGCTGAGAGATTCTGTCCCTTATTTTTCAGCAATGAATCCAGGAATATTACGGCGTCTATTTTCTTGCGGGGAATGAACCAGCCAAGGTCTTTGGTATTGATATCCCTTCTGCCGGCATAGGCGCGGGAAGCATAGCGGAAAAACTGGCGGGTGAGCAGGAGTTCGGTTTTTAATTTCAGCGAATCAGGTGAATGACGATAAGTAGTGGAATCGCTGAGCGAATCTATTAATGGCTGCAAGGCTGGTGTGTATATGGAGCTGTCGCCTGAGTAGTGGAAATAATCGCTTTGCAGGTTAAGAAAAGTATTGGCATAATCTGCTATTCCTTCTGGGAAGAACCAGGCATACTGATAGTTGCGTTGATTGTAGAAATTGCGGAGTGAAATGGCCAGGCTGTCGTGCATGTCTTCTCTGGTAATAAAACTTTCCAGTTGTGTGCTGTCGAAAAACAGTTCGCTGTAGGAGTTGGTGACGGAGATGGAAGTGTCTCTTTTTACAGGTTCCGGTAATTGGGCAGAGGGTGAATTACAGGAAAAGACGAGAAAAACAGAAAACGCAAGGAATAAGTATAGGTATAAAGTTTTCATGGAGGAAAGATAGTTTTTTTCATAATGCAGAGGGTCGTTTCAAGAATTGTTTGGAGTATCGCAAAGGGCGCAAAGGAACCGCCAGGAACGCAAAGAACATTACAAGGCCGACGTTGCGCTCCTGGCGGTTCCTTTGCGCCCTTTGCGATACTTTTCACCCTTAAAAAAACTCCGGATTTTCGAATTGGCAGATACACTTGCCACCCTTACCTTTGCGGCCAAAATAAACACTCTCCATTATATATGGCAAACGTAGGTAAAGTAAAGCAGGTCATCGGCGCGGTAATTGACGTGCAGTTTGATGGCAAACTCCCTGAGATCTATAACGCATTGGAAATCAAAAAGGAAAATGGTGATATCCTTGTCCTTGAAGTGCAGCAGCACCTTGGTGAAGACAGTGTTCGCACCATTGCGATGGACGGAACCGAAGGTCTTGTCCGTGGTACCAAAGTAGTGGATACAGGAAAGGCTATTGCGATGCCTACAGGCGAAGCCATTAAAGGCCGCCTGTTCAATGTAACCGGAGACCCTATTGATGGATTGCCCGTCGTTTCCAAAGAAGGCGGCCGCCCCATCCACGCTAAACCCCCGGCTTTCGAAAACCTGAGCACGGCTTCTGAAGTGCTTTACACAGGTATCAAAGTAATCGATCTGATCGAGCCTTATGCAAAAGGTGGTAAGATCGGTCTGTTTGGTGGTGCGGGTGTAGGTAAAACCGTATTGATCCAGGAACTGATCAACAATATCGCAAAAGCATATTCCGGTTTGTCCGTGTTTGCAGGCGTAGGTGAAAGGACCCGTGAAGGAAATGACCTGATGCGCGAAATGATCGAAGCCGGCATTATGAAATACGGCGAGGCTTTCAAACACAGCATGGAAGAAGGTGGCTGGGACCTGAGCAAAGTAGATATGAAAGAGCTGGCTGATTCCAAAGCAACTTTTGTATTCGGTCAGATGAACGAACCTCCCGGAGCTCGTGCCCGTGTGGCCCTTTCCGGTCTTACTATCGCTGAATACTACCGTGATGGTGACGGACAAGGCAAAGGACGTGATATCCTTTTCTTCGTTGACAATATCTTCCGTTTCACCCAGGCCGGCTCTGAAGTATCGGCCCTGCTGGGACGGATGCCTTCTGCGGTGGGTTACCAACCTACACTGGCTACAGAAATGGGTCTGATGCAGGAAAGGATCACTTCTACTAAAAATGGTTCAATCACTTCCGTTCAGGCGGTATACGTGCCTGCGGATGACTTGACTGACCCTGCTCCGGCAACAACCTTTGCCCACCTGGATGCAACAACCGTATTAAGCCGTAAGATCGCTGACCTGGGTATCTACCCTGCGGTGGATCCGCTGGATTCCACTTCAAGGATCCTGAGCCCGCAAGTAGTAGGCGACGCCCATTATAATTGCGCTAACCGTGTGAAGCTGATGCTGCAGCGCTATAAAGAATTGCAGGACATTATCGCAATCCTCGGTCTGGACGAATTGAGCGATGATGATAAAATGACCGTTGCCCGTGCACGTAAAGTGCAGCGCTTCCTGTCACAGCCTTTCCACGTGGCAGAAGCCTTTACCGGTCTGAAAGGTGTGTTGGTGCCGATTGAAGAAACAATCCGCGGCTTCAACATGATCATGGACGGTGAAGTGGATGAATATCCTGAAGCAGCTTTCAACCTTGTAGGTTCAATTGATGATGCAATCGAAAAAGGAAAGAAACTGCTGGCTCAGGCCCAGGGATAATTTTTTAACGGCTAAACACGCACAATGAATTTAGAGATATTAACTCCTGAAAAGAGACTTTACAGTGGCGAGGTATTCGGAGTGCAGATGCCTGGCATCAGTGGTTCTTTCGAAGTGCTCGATAAGCACGCTCCACTGGTCAGCGCTTTGAAAGCCGGCCGTGTAAAGGTCTTAAAGGATAAACAAAATCATTTTGCTTTCTTCGATATACAGGG
>DATAJQ010000127.1:0-10277 GCA_036262095.1 Chitinophagaceae bacterium
TGTGTTTGCTGATGACAGGCTGCCATACAGTTGATTGCATAAACCAAAGCTTACTATGACAACTCAGCAGATTAAAGTGGCCATTGCTGATGACCACAAAATTTTCCGGGACGGCATACGTATGTCGCTCAAAGACAAGGAATACCTGAAAATACTTTGGGAGGCGGAAGATGGGAAGGACCTGATGCACAAGCTCCAGTTGAAACTTCCCGATATCATCCTGATGGATATCAGGATGCCGGAAGTAGACGGTATCAATGCAATCAGCATGATCCGAAAGGAGTACGAAAGCGTCAAGATCATAGTCCTTACCATGTATGATGACCAGGAAATGATCACCAAAATGATGGAAATGGGCGCTAACGCGTACCTGACCAAGACCACTGACCCTGAAGAGATCTACCAGGCCATACTGACCTGCATGAATGATGATTTCTATTTCAATGAATTGGTGAATAAGGCGGTGCTGCTGAAATTGCAACACAAAAAAACGGTTCGCCAGTTTTATCCTAATCCCGTCAAACTTTCTGAAAAAGAGATCAGAATATTAAAACTGATCTCTGAAGACAAGACCACTGAAGAAATATCCAAGGAAGTTTTCCTTAGCCCCAGGACCATTGAAACGATCCGGCAGAATATGAAACAGAAAGTGGGTGCCAAGACTATTGCCGGGCTTGTAATGTATGCGATGAGAAACAAACTTCTCGAATAGTTTCAAATGCATGACTAATATTAATGACCTCTTTTTTGATGGCCACTATAAAGATATCTGGCGTGCAATTATCCCTGCTCAACTGACGGAGAGGGAAGTCAGGTTTATGCTGGAATATTTTGATCTTAAACCCGGGGATGAAGTGCTGGATATGATGTGTGGCTATGGGAGGCATTCACTTGCCCTGGCCGAAAAAGGCATTCGGGTTACTGCAGTAGATAACCTGCCGGAGTACATTACTGAAATCCGGGACAAGGCATTAGTTTCCAATCTCCCTGTATTCCCCCGCTTGACGAATATTATTGATTACCGGCCTGCCGGGCAGTATAAGCTTGCCATCTGCATGGGGAACAGTCTCAATTTTTTTGATGCCGGCGATACAGCCAAATTGCTTCAGCATTGGGCAGTGGCGTTGGAACCAGGTTCGCATTTGCTGATCAATAGCTGGTCGCTAGCCGAAATAGTGATTCCCCAATTTGTAGAGAAATCAGAAGCTGAGCAAGGCGATTTAAAAATCATCTCCCATTCAAAGTATTTGTTTCACCCTACCCGTGTAGAAACTGAAACCCAGATGATGGATACTGCAGGGAGAATCGAAACCAAGACGGCAATTGATTATATTTTTTCAGTGAATGAGATAGAGCTATTATTGAAAGAGGCGGGTTTTCTTCTCCGAGAGGTATACAGTATTCCGGGGCGGAAAAAGTTTGCACTTGGTGAACCGAGGGCCTATATTGTCGCTGTCAGGCAGTAACAGCTAAAATCTACTCTAAAAGGTTACGATACCATGCCGGATTGCCACCATTGCAAGCCCTACCCGGCTTCTTACATCCAGCTTAAGAAATAGTTGATCCCGTAATGTATCTATTGAACGGGGATTCAGCCCCATTTTTTGTGCAATTTCTTTATAAGTGAGATCAGAACAGACCATTTTCATAAACTGGATATCCTGTGCTGAAAGCAAGGATCTTTGCAAAGGGATATAACCGTTTTCGTTGCTTCGGAAAAGGTTGATCAATTTGCCCGTAGTATGGTTCGAATAATAAAAGCCTGATTGCATCACCGATCGTATGGCAAATTTGAGTTCAGACGGATGAATATCTTTTTTCAGGAAACCCTTAACGCCGGTTTGCAATAGACGGATCAGGGATAGTTCAGAGTCGTACATGGTTAACATCAGGATAGGTATCCGTGGAAATTCACGATGCAGAAACTCGGAGGTTTCGAATCCATCCATTTCGGGCATATTTAGGTCCATGATTATCACATCCGGAATTACACCACCCAGGATTACATTTTTAATTTCTTTGCCATTGGCAGATTCGTTAATAACCCTACAATCCTCAAAGCTGTTAATTAAGACTGCGAGCGCATTGCGAAGCAATACATGATCATCTACCAACGCCACTTTTACTATTTTTTCTTTTTTTTCCATATTTATATTGGAATGATGAATTGTAATAGTGTTCCCTTTTCCGCGTTACTGGATATTTTCATTTCGGCCCTTATCATCCGGCTTCTTGCTTGCATATTTTTGATTCCCGCCTTTCCTTTATTGGAAAAGCCATCTGGGTTAGTAAATAGAAAACCTTTGCCATTATCCTGTATATAGATATGAAGACTGCCGGTAGAATATTTTAATATCAGTGAAGCATTTTTAGCTTCGGAATGTTTTAGGATGTTATTAAATGATTCCTGAATTATTCTGAAGATGATAAGCTCCTTTTGAGAATCCATATATACAGGCTCGCCTTCAATTTTAAATGAAACGGAAATAGGGCTGGAGTCTTTAATTCTCGTTAACTCGTTTTCCAATGCCATAATTAATCCATAACTGTTAATAATGTCCGCGTTCAGACTTTTGGAAATATCTTTTAACTGTGTTATGGATTCACTCAGTAACTCTACCGAGGAATTTATTTGAGAAGTAGCTTTATCCTTTTCTTCTAAGTTTAGAGTATTTAAGCGAAGTTTAATTAGGGATAAAGTTAGACCTATATTATCATGTATTTCCTGAGATATGTGCCGGAACATATTTTCTTGAACTTCTAGCTGAGTGATAATGAGTTTTTTTTCATGTTTTAGCTTTAGTTCACTATATGTTCGTTGGTATAGTGTCCTTTTTTGCTGATATAAATAGACGACAAGTATCATTAAGCCTCCTAGTAATAGTATTAGGAAAGTTGTGATGGCCAAAAAGATAATTATATGGACTCCTTCTTGCATAAATATGCCTTGATTATCATTATGAAAAGAAGGATGTAGAAAATATAAAATACAGAATATAATTCTGTCATTAGGCTGGAATGGCTTTCTCTTAGATAATTCTCTAAAAGCGAATACGGCAAGGTGCATGTAGCGAAAAAAGACCACCCTGTAATTATCCAAAAAGCAGGCTCCTGTTTTAAATTCAAAACTGGAGGCTTCTTGAATAATTCATAAAAGTAAGCAAAACAGGGAAACAGAAGAATTAACGACTCTATTGTATATACACGAGATTGTGTAGTTTCAGATATGCTTCTTGGAAAATATTTATCATGACAAGATTCAATAAAATAATATGGGACGAATAAAGTTATGAGAAGAATTAATATTCTTCTTATAACTCTGTTTTCAACTATGGAAAGAAAAAAATGAACGAATATGCCTAGCTCGATCAGAATAAAAAGGTAATCAATATAGTTAATAAAATTAAATGTAGTTACAGAGTAAGAATACAACTCGGTTGAATAAATGACTATGTAGCCGGAAATATAGACAATTAATAGGCATACTGTATATATAGGGAAAAATCTAAGAATAGTGTGCCTTTTTCTGTTTTTTAGGGAAATGAATAGCGTTACTATAAGTACTCCCACCAACAACGTCTCCGTAAAAAAACAATCCTTCCAATGTTGATATATCTCTTTCATGATATATCTAAAGTAACATCCATTTCCCTCTTTGGCAGGAGAAAAAAACAAATTGTAAGCGTTTTTTCCTGAGATTCAAAAGATGGGATTTTCGTATACGCACCATCCCAGGTAATAATACTCGAAAAAGCTTGGAATCGACCTCTTTAATGATGCCCATTGACACTCTAAGAATACTTCACTTTAAAGTAATCAGAAAAAGACATTTTAATTTGTTTTATTTCCTTTTGTCACCTCATGTTTCAATTCTAGTTTCACTTCCCCAAAAACATTAAATAAATGATCTGGTTCGGGTATAAATCTAATGGCTATACCCGTAAATAACTATATGATGAAACCCCGTTGGAAAGAGATACTTACTTTTTTGAATACTGCTCTTATTGCAGGCCTTATCTTTTACGCTCATCATCCAGATGCTGATGCAGCCATTATTTGCGCCACCGTAATTTTTATAGCAATACTCTTATTATACTTCCTTTTACATCCCTTACGGAAAAGAAAGTCACATAAGCGATATAAAGACTGATTACTGAAGGAAAGGCCGAAAACAAAAAATATTTAATTGTACATCATAACCTGAAACCCTTCTTCCCCTGTCGAAAGGCGTATGATACACATTGGAGGCCTCCTTGATATAATAAGAAAAGCCTTGCTCACTTAACCACGTAAATATATTACTGAGCTCTGCAGATTGATCAAAATTCCCATGATATTCCAGGAACATGTTTTTCACCAGCGGCAATTTCTCCCTGATATCTTTCAACACTGGATACTCTGCCCCTTCAATATCTATTTTCAGAAAATCCACCGGTTCAGTCAGCAAATCCTTTAGCCGGGTAGCTTTAACTATTTTGGTCTTTGCTCCACCACTCTCCTCAATCCTGCTCGACATGGAACCTGTATCCGCAAAATGCAGTTCCGCATTCTCCACCCAAACAGCCTCTTTCCTTACGCTGACATCTTTGTAACCAAAGGACCGGATATTCTCTTCAAGCAACCTGAAATTGGTGTCATCCGGTTCAAACCCGATGATCCGGGCATCAGGATAGCTCTGCTTCATATATATAATGCTTAACCCGATATTGGCTCCGCAATCGATCACCAACGGCTGAGGCTGCAGCGGCTGCCTGTATATCTCATCCACAAAAATTTCCCGGATGCCATGTAAAAACTCCAATGGTGTAGTAAAATGAACGGTGTGCCCAAATAATTGCGTGGTGCGGGACTTACCCGATAACTGAAATTTTATCTGTTGCAATCTCAGCCAGCTCAAGCCGGCCTTGGTATAATTGCTTTTAAACATATATGGTAGGCTGAAACCAGCCTCTAGTTTTGGTGATGCGGTCTATAGTCAAATATTGTACCTGTAGAACCGTTGGTCTGGCAAATTAAGCTAAATATTAATAAGTTACCAGCTATAAGAAAATACCGATTTGGAAGCGTCTTATTATAAATACATCAATAGGCAATCCCTGTTCTTCAGTAACTACGTTTCAGCTTAGGTAATGATCAATAGATCTAATCCAGAATAGAAAATGTTAGGATGACTGTTTATACATGTTTATATCCCCAACAAAAATCATTCAATCTTTAACTCAATCGTTTGCTATAAACAACTGTTCGCATAGCTGCCTGCATAAACATGCAAGAAAATTAGTTGAATACATTTAGTTAACTCTAGCGTAATTGCCCATTAACATTCTCTTAAGATGCGTTAATGAGTTTTGCCGCAAATTGAAAGTATGAAACTCAAAACGCTACTGCTTATTTTACTTTCCCTTTGTTCGTATTTGTCTTATGGACAATTGACCGTTAGCGGTTCAGTAAAAGATGAAAAATCTGAACCAATGGTCGGTGTTACGGTTTCACTGGAAAACAAAACCGGGTCATTCAAGAAAGCTACACAATCTGCTGCTGATGGCTCTTTCAGTATCAGCGGCGTGCCTGCCGGCACTAATTACAAACTGGCTTTCTCTTCTGTTGGCTATGCATCGCAGGTAATAGACACGCTTGTACTTGCGCAAGGCATGCCGCTCAGCTTTAATATCAGCATGCAGCCCACTGCGCTTCTCAGTGATGAAGTAGTAGTGGTGGCGTATTCAACACAGAAAAAGGTGAACCTTACCGGTGCCGTTGACCAGGTATCGGGTAAAGTGTTTGATAACCGCTCCATTCCCAACGTAGCGCAAGGCCTGCAGGGTTTTATTCCCAACCTTAATATTACCATGGGTGATGGAAAGCCTACCCAATCGCCCACCTTTAATATCAGGGGGAATACTTCCATCGGCCAGGGTGGTAATGCACTGGTGCTGATCGATGGGGTGGAAGGCAATCCTGCATTGCTTAATCCTAATGATATCGCCAATGTAACGGTGCTGAAAGACGCCTCTTCCGCTGCTATCTATGGTGCCCGCGGTGCATTTGGTGTAGTGCTGATCACTACTAAATCGGCAGAGAAAGGAAAAACAAATATTACTTATTCCACCAACTTCTCCCTTAAATCGCCGGTAGTAAGGCCTGAATATGTAACCAACGGTTATGAATTCGGCAAAATATTCAATGACGCATGGAGCGCCTGGAATGATTATTCCCAATTCCCGCAAAACGTGAACAAGACCGTAAAGTTCTCCCAGGAATACCTGGCTGAGCTGGAGCGCCGCAACAACGATCCTTCTTTGCCAAAAGTGGAAGTGAATGCCAACGGTGAATATGTTTACTATGCGAATACCGACTGGTATGGCTTATTATATAAGAAGAACACTTTCGCTATGGACCATAATGTGTCTGTAAGCGGCAGCAGCGATAAAGCCAGCTACCTGATCTCTGCACGATATTATGGACAGGATGGTCTGTTCCGTTACAATACCGATGACTATAAGATGTATAATATCCGCGCCAAGGGAAGCATACAGGCTCTACCCTGGCTGCGTATTGAAAACAATACTGATTTCTCCAACATGCTTTACCATAATCCCCTTAACGTAGGCGAAGGTGGCGGTATCTGGAGAAATATTGCGGATGAAGGACATGAAATGTCACCGCTTTTCAATCCTGACGGCACCCTGTCTTACTCTGCTGCTTACACTGTTGGTGATTTTGTGTACGGCCGCAATGGTATTAATTTCGATCGCCGGATCCTTCGCAACCGCACTTCGGTTACCACTGAGTTCTTCAACAATAAACTCCGCCTGAAAGGTGATTTCACTTTCCAGGAATATGATAATAATTCAAAACAGATCCGTGTGCCTGTTCCCTACAGCCGCAAACCTGGGGTGATCGAATATGTGGGAACTTCCACCAACGATCTGAACGATACATATGCGGAGACGCAATATCTTGCTACCAACCTGTATGCCGAGTACGAGAACACACTGGCTGCAAAGCATTATTTCAAAGTGCTGGGTGGTTTTAACTATGAACAATCCACTTATAAAGGATTAAGCACTCAACGCAATGGCCTGATCTATGATGACGCACAAAGCATCAACCTCGCATTAGGTACCGCTATCACTACCGCTGGTCCTTATGAGCAGTGGAATGTAAAAGGTGGATTCTTCCGGGTGAACTACAGTTTTGATGAAAGATATCTCCTGGAAGTTAATGGCCGCTACGACGGTTCATCCAAATTCCCTGATAACAAACGTTATGCTTTCTTCCCTTCTTTATCTGCAGGATGGAGGATTTCCAAAGAACCTTTCTGGAATGTTTCCAGGAACAGTATTTCTGATCTGAAGTTCAGGGCTTCTTATGGTTCATTGGGTAATGGTAACATCGCTTCTTACGCTTTCATGGAGCAGTTTGGTATCAGCCAGTCTGGCCGCGTATTAGGAGGCATCAGACCGCAAACTACCGGTCAACCCAATGTATTGCCTGATAATCTTACCTGGGAAAAAGCCACTACTACGGATATAGGCGTGGATGTCAGTTTCCTGAGAAATCGTTTGCAGGTTACTGCCGACTGGTATGTGCGTAACACAAAAGATATGTTCACCAATGGTCCCACACTGCCTGCTGTGTTCGGTACCAGCGTTCCAAAAGGGAACTATGCCGACCTGCGCACCAAAGGTTGGGAAGCTGTAGTAAGCTGGAGAGACAATGGTAAGATCGCCGGTAAGCCTTTTGGTTATGGCATCCGCTTTTCTATTGGCGACTACCAGGCCGAGATCACCCGGTATAACAATCGCGACAAATTGTTGAGCGATTATTATGTAGGACAGAAACTTGGTGAAATATGGGGGTATGTGACCGATGGATTCTTCACTGCTGGCAATATCGGTGAAGCAAGCAAGCAAACTTTGATCAAGAGCTCCAATGGTGGTAATACCATGATCGGCGATATCAAATTCCTTGACCTCAATAAAGACAATGTGATCAATACCGGTGCTAACTCTGTCGCTGACCCGGGCGACCGCAGGATCATTGGTAACTCTACTCCGCGTTACAGCTTTGGTGCATTGTTCGATTTCGACTGGAACAATTTCTTTGTAAGCGCCTTCTTCCAGGGTGTGGGTAAACAGGATTGGTGGCCCGGTGCGGAAGCAGATGCTTTCTGGGGACCCTATAACCGCCCTTATAACCGTGTGCCTGCTGAAATGGTGGATGAAATATGGTCTGAACAAAATCCCAATACTTATTTCCCACGCCTGAGAGGTTATATCGCACAGGGTACCGGCCGCTCACTCAATGTTGCACAAACAAAATACCTGCAGAACGTGGCATATATCCGGTTGAAGAACCTGCAGGTAGGTTATAACCTTCCGCAGAAATGGATCAGCCATATTAAAATGAGCCAGGCGAGATTGTATGTGACTGCAGAAAATATCTGGACATATTCACCCATGTACAAGGTCACACATAACCTGGACGTGGAAAATATCCAGGGCTCTGACCGCGTGCTGACAGATGGTGGAAACGGTAATGGTAACAACTACCCGATCCTGAAAGGCTGGACAGTTGGTTTAAATATTTCCTTTTAATCATTCCTAATTCATTATAGTATGAAACAATTGTTTTTATCCATAAGTGCTTTGATGATACTGGCCGCAGGCTGTAAAAAGCTTGACCAGGAACCACAGGGTACAGCTTCCCGGAATGCCGTATTTGGCAGTGAGAAAGGTTTGCAGTTGTATGTTGCGTCTTTTTACAACAACCTGCCTAATGGTGGTGATGTGGTGAGATCAGATAATATGACTGACTATGCTGCCCGCACCGATGTTCCGAGTTTTCTGACAGCTACCGGGTATACTGCCCAGCAGGGTTCCGGCTGGAGCTGGACCGCTTTGCGGAATATCAATTACTTTATCGAGAACAATACTGATCCGGCTGTTGCTGAGCCAGTCCGCAGGAACTACACTGCCATCGCCCGGTTTTTCCGTGCCCTGTTCTATTACGATAAAGTGCAGCGTTTTGGCAATGTGCCATGGTATGGCAAAACGATCGGTGTATCGGATTCTGTGCAACTGAAAAAGCCCCGCGATCCACGCACGCTGGTGATGGACTCTGTACTGGCTGATATCAATTTTGCCTGTGAGAATATCACAAACACAGATGCTACCCGCAGCATGATCACAAAATTCGTAGCCCTTTCCTATAAATCACGCATCTGTTTATTTGAAGGTACTTTCCGCAAATACCATAGCGCAAGCGGTGGTTTGGCTGAAGGGCTTGGTAACACTGCGGCTGTATGGCTGCAGGACGCTGCGGATGCAGCACAGAAGGTGATGACAGAAGGCGGCTTTAAGCTGAATACAGCAGGAGGTACAGATCTTTCTTACCGCCAGTTGTTCATCAATAAGCAACCTGTGACCACGGAGATCATTCTTTCCAATGTTGCAGATGCGACCCTGAATGTGCTGAATGATGCCAACTGGTACTGGACATCTGCCACCTATGGATCACGCCTGAGCTTTACCCGCACATTCGTGAACACTTACCTGAAAATTGATGGCACACCGTTTACTGATGATGCGAACTATGCTTCCAAAACTTTTGTGGAAGAAGTGCAGGGCCGTGATAAGCGTTTGCAGCAAACCATCCGCATGGGCAACTATACAAGGGTGAATGGCGGTGCTCCTGAAGCTGCTCCTCCTGTATTTTCCTATACTTATACAGGTTATCAACCGATCAAATGGACACTGGATGATGTTTATTATGATGGCGGTACGCGCAATGATAATTCCATCAGCCTGATAAGATATGCTGAAGTGTTGCTGAACTATGCAGAAGCAAAAGCGGAGCTGGGAACTCTTACGGATGATGACTGGGCAAAAACAGTTGGTGCATTGCGTGCAAGAGCTGGCATTACGGGAGGTCTGATCACTAAGCCGACACAGGTTGATGCCTATCTTCAAACAAAATATTTCCCTGGTATCACTGATGCAACTTTACTGGAAATACGCCGTGAAAGAGGAATAGAGTTATGCTGGGAAGGTTTGCGTTTTCCAGATCTCGTGCGTTGGAAAAGGGGAGAGCTGCTCACTATGCCCTGGAATGGATTTAATGTGCCTGCGCTTAATACACCAATGGACCTGAATGGTGATGGCAAGAATGATGTGTTGTTCTATTCCGGTTCTGCGCCTTCACCTATAAGTGGTGTAACATTTGTGAATGTATCGCCCAACCTGGCTAATGGTTCTGTTAATCCGCAGCGCCTT
>DATAJQ010000128.1:0-34802 GCA_036262095.1 Chitinophagaceae bacterium
CAGATAATACTAAATCGGTGACCGCCCCGTTATTTAACAAGCCAATATCCTTTTTATGAGAACCACTCGTACCCCCCACCTATGCCTCAATTGTAATGAAGCGTTGACCGGAACAGAGCTTTATTATTCAGTTAACCGGCTCGGCCATCCACTTTGCCCCTCCTGCCAGCAAGAGCTGAAATCAAAACTGGAACATACTTCCCGTGAAACTGTAAAACTTTATTTTTTGCTGAAGCAAAAAGGGATTGCAGCAGAATTGGAAAAAGACAATCATTATACAACTGCCGATATCTCCATTGTCAGCGCAAAAGTGAATATTGAAGTGAGCCAGCCGCAAACGAATTACAATCGCTGTGAAGCATTGGCTGATCTGAAACGCACCTATTATTCATTTGAAAAAGGATATTATACACTGCGCATACCTAACGCACTGGTAGCTTATGACCAGGATGATGCGGTTTCCTTTATTGAAGAATTCCTGCAGGTAAGTTGTCAGCCTCAATCCTATTATCACTGCTGATCGTGGTCCGACTAACCATTGCGGATAGTCTGATCTTTTTTTTGTATTTTCCCTATAATGAAATGGAAAATAACGGCGATTATTATAATATGCATTGCTGTTGCTGCAGCATGGCTGTCATGGTCAGCTCAAAGCCCCACACCTGGCAAGAATGAGATAAGTTATAACTACGATATCCGCCCCATCCTTTCCGACAAATGCTTTGTCTGCCATGGCCCTGATAAGAACAAACGGGAAGCAGGCTTAAGATTGGACATTGAAACAAATGCCAAAGCTCCCTTAAGGGAAACCAAAGGCGCTTATGCCATTGTTCCCGGAAGCCCGGAAAAATCCGAGCTTATCAAACGAATCACCTCCACAGACCCATCTTATCAGATGCCATCACCGGCATCACATCTCGGCGTTCTCAACAAAGATGAAATAGCCTTGCTGACCAAATGGATAAAACAAGGCGCCAAATATGAAAAGCACTGGGCCTTTATATCACCCTCCAAAGCCCCACTCCCCGAAATAAAAGAAGAGAAATGGGCCAGAAATGAAATAGATTATTTTGTTGCGTCAAAACAGCAGGCATTGCATCTTGAACATAATGAAGAAGCCGGCAAGGAAACGCTCCTGAAAAGGCTGGCATTCGACTTAACAGGGCTTCCTCCCGGTCTCCAATTGCAAAATGAATTTATCGCAGACAAAAGCGAAGCGGCTTACGAAAAAATGCTCGATAAGCTTTTGGCCAGTCCTCAGTTTGGAGAAAAGATGGCCATTCACTGGCTGGATATTTCAAGGTATGCCGACAGTTACGGCTATCAGGATGATGATTACAGGTCGCAATGGCCCTACCGCGATTGGGTGATCCATGCATTTAATACTAATATGCCTTACGATAAGTTCCTGACCTGGCAACTGGCCGGCGATATGCTGCCTGATGCAGGTAAAGAACAGATCCTTGCTACTGCTTTTTTACGCAACCACAAAATAACAGAAGAAGGCGGCGTGATCCCGGAAGAATACCGCGTGGAATATGCTATTGACAAAGTAAAAACCTATTCGAGAAGCATACTTGCGCTTACCGCTGAATGCGCACAGTGCCATGACCATAAGTATGATCCCATTTCACAAAAGGATTATTACAGGCTCTTTGCTTTCTTCAATACCAGTAAGGAGAAAGGACTGGAAGGACTTGTGGGGTCAGGGCCTGCTAAAACACCTGTATTGAAGCTGACACAAAATGATACCAGGGAACTGTTGAATTTCATTAACCCTAAAGACACAGCATCTGTAACAGTATCTGTAATGGGAGAACTGGATACAGCACGCGCTACCTATATTTTGAATCGTGGAGTATATGATCAGCATGGAGAACCAGTGACCGCTGCTGCATTGGCCTCAGTTATGAATTTTGACACTGCGGCTCTCCCTCAAAGCCGGTTGGGTCTTGCAGCATGGACTGTAAACAAAAAAAATCCACTGACAGCCCGTGTGCTGGTAAATCAAATGTGGGAGCAGTTTTTTGGAAGAGGGATTGTAAGGACCGTTGGTGATTTTGGAATGCAGGGTAGCCTCCCCACTCATCCGGAGTTGCTCGATTGGCTGGCAGTTGATTTTATGGAACAAGGATGGGACATAAAAAAGCTGATCAAAAAAATGCTGATGTCTGCTACCTATCGCCAATCATCCAACGTCACCAAAGAGCAGCTTGAAAAAGATCCCGAAAACCTTTATTACGCCAGGGCTTCAAGACTCAGAATGTCAGCAGAAGGCATCAGGGACATGGTACTAAGCAGCAGCGGATTGCTTAACCGTAAAATAGGCGGGCCGAGTGTAAAACCGTATCAGCCCAAAGGGCTTTGGGAAGCCGCTACTTCCGGCAGAGGACAATTAGCCACTTACCGGCAGGATAAAGGAGAAGATCTTTACCGGCGCGGTATGTACACATTTATAAAATTAACAGTCCCCCCTCCTTCCATGATCATTTTTGATGCGAGCAACAGGGACGAATGCCTCGTAAGCAGACAAAAAACCAATACGCCATTGCAGGCACTTGTAATGATGAACGACCCGACTGTACTGGAAGCATCAAGAGTATTTGCTGAAACCCTGGCCCAAAAAAATGAAAACCCCGAAAACACGATTCTTACGGCATTTGAAAGTATCATTTGCAGAAAGCCGGTTAAAAAAGAGATGGACCTTCTGAGCAATTACTATAAAGACCAGTTGACATCTTTCAGGAACAAAAAAGAAGTCGCAGAAAAAACCATTCGAGCAGGAGAATACCCCTATAACCATAATTCATCAAACATCGCAGAGGTTGCAGCTTTAATGAGGGTAATAAACCTGATTTATAATATGGAAGAAGCTATTGTAAGGGTATAGCCCATTTCTTCCGGAAATTTATAAACAACCATGGAAAAAGAAATACTGGAACATGGCCTTAACATCAACCGTCGCCGGTTCTTAACCAGTTTGGGAATGGGTATCGGTGGTGCAGCACTGGGTAGCCTGCTGGTCCCGGATCTGTTCGGCAGCAAAGATGCCCAGGAAGCTATTGCCACAGGCCTCCCTCATTTTGCACCAAAAGCCAAACGCATTATCTACCTTTTTCAGAATGGAGCTCCGTCTCAATTAGATCTGTTTGACTATAAACCAAAGCTTCATGAAATGTTCGGGCAGGACCTGCCTGCATCTGTCCGGAAAGGGCAACGCCTTACAGGAATGACAGCCGATCAGTCAAAATTCCCATTGGCAGGCACTCTTTTCAAGTTTGATCAGTATGGTGAACATAAAGCATGGATAAGTGAGTTGTTGCCTCACACCTCAAGGATCGTAAATGATCTGTGTATTGTAAAAAGCCTCTACACAGAAGCTATTAACCATGACCCCGCTTTAACTTTTTTTCAAACAGGCGCCCAGATAGGGAACCGTCCAAGCATGGGAGCATGGCTTAGCTACGGACTTGGCAGCGAAAATAAAAACCTGCCTGCTTTTTGCGTTCTTCTTTCAAAAGGTAAAGGCAATGGACAGGGTGTATATTCAAAACTATGGACCAATGGGTTTCTCGATTCTGTGCACCAGGGCGTGCAGTTCAGCAACGGCGAAAATCCTGTATTATACCTGAATAACCCTGAAGGGATGGACAAAGCAGAAAGAAGGAAAATGCTTGATCAACTGGCTGCTTTGAACAATGAAGTTTACGACGAAGCAGGCGACCCTGAGATCAAAGCCAAAGTGCAACAATATGAAATGGCATACAGAATGCAAACGGCTGTGCCCGAAGTAACCGATCTCAGCAAGGAGCCGGAATCCATTATCAAACTTTATGGTGCAGATTGCCTTGTTCCCGGCACCTATGCAGCCAACTGCCTTTTGGCAAGAAAATTATCAGAGAATGGTGTACGGTTTGTGCAGATCTATCATCAGGGATGGGATGGACATAATAACCTGCCCAAGGAACTGGCTGGTCAATGTCTCGATACAGACCAGGCTTCTGCGGCACTTGTTACAGACCTTAAACAAAGAGGGCTTTTGGATGAGACACTGGTAATCTGGGGTGGAGAATTCGGAAGGACCAATTATTGCCAGGGAACGCTTACAAAAGACAATTATGGCCGGGACCATCATCCCCGCTGCTTTACCATCTGGATGGCCGGAGGAGGTATAAAGCCAGGGGTGTATGGCGAAACAGATGAATTTGGTTATAACATTATATCCAACCCTGTGCATGTACACGATTTTCAGGCCACTGCCCTTCACTTAATGGGGCTCGACCATGAAAGGCTCGTGTATAAACATCTCGGGCGCCGTTACCGGCTTACCGATGTAGCAGGAAAAGTAGTAACAGACCTTATAGCTTAAAACCGATCAGCAACACAACCAAAACAGCATGAACAGAAAAAATTTTATCCGCAACACAGCACTGGGTTTTATCGGGGCAAGCTATATCCCTTTATGGCTTGCCGAAAACGAGGTAATACTTGGACATGGCAAAAAACGATACAGGATAAATACCCGCTGGAGCCAGGCCGATGTGGCTAAGAACCCCGTAAATGATTGCCATGAAATGGTACAGGATAGCAAAGGGCGGATCTTATTGCTTACCAACGAAACCAAAAACAATGTAATTATATACGACAAGAATGGTAAATTCTTGAACTCCTGGGGCAGCGAGTACCCCGGCGCTCACGGCTTCACCTTGTTCAATGAGAATGGAACAGATGTCCTGTTTATATGTGACAACAACCGCCACCAGGTAATAAAGACCACTATTGATGGCAGAGTATTGTTAGTGTTGAACTATCCCAAAGAAACAGGGGAATATGCAAAACCAGAAGAGTACATCCCCACTGAAACTGCTATCGCACCCAACGGTGACATTTATGTGGTAGATGGCTATGGTAAAGATTTTGTAATACAATATGATTATAAAGGCAATTATATCCGGCACTTTGGCGGGAGGGGCGACCAGGACAAACATTTGCTCAATGCACATGGCGTTTGCATTGATACCAGGAATGGCAAACCGGTGCTTATAGTAACGTCGAGACAGCAAAATGCTTTTAAAAGATATACCATGGATGGAGTTTATATTGACACTATCCAAATGCCGGGGGCCTGGGTTTGCCGGCCTGTCATTCATGGCCAATACCTGTATGCCGCCGTATTGCAAAGCAACAACAAGCAATGGCAAAAATCAGGCTTTATAACTATCCTCAACCAGAACAACGAGGTAGTATCAAACCCTGCCGGTTGCGCTCCAACGTATGTTGATGGGAAACTTCAGGAAATGTATCAAACCATCAAAGCCTTTGATTACCCACACGATGTTTGTGTAGACGATGAAGAGAATTTATATGTGGCACAGTGGAATTCCGGTAAAGTTTACCCCTACAAATTAGAACCTATAGCCTAAAACGTTTTCTGTTGGTAATGAAAAATCTTAAATGGCAGGCAGCATTATATAACCTGTGCATATTATTCAATTGCTTGCTGATATTTTTATTGCTCTTCAGCAGCCGCATCCTGGTGCCATCTTTTTTACAGGTTTTTGGCAGGGTGCACCCGATGATATTACATTTCCCCATCGTACTGCTGCTGCTGGCATTTGTGCTTGAGCTGACCATCATCTATTCAAAGCAACCGGCTGCACTCAAAGGCATTGCCGACTGGGTATTGCTTGCAGCCTCGTTAACTACGGCAGTAGCAGCCTTATCAGGGCTTTTCCTGTCCAGGGAACCGGGATACAGTGGCGATGAAGTGAGCACTCATAAATGGCTGGGGGTTACCTGTTCATTTGTAAGCTTTCTCTGGTATGGATCCAAAGATCTGATACGAAAAAACAAAGCTGCGATGATCAGTACAGGACTTGGCACATCCGTTCTTTTATTTATAGCAGGTCACAAAGGCGCCGGCCTCACGCATGGCAATGATTTCCTGCTCGCCCCTATCAAAGGGGACAGCAAGGAACCGACAGTGCTTTTAGAAGATGCCGTAGTGTACACACACCTGGTAAAACCTATCATTGAACAAAAATGTATGGGTTGTCATAATAGCAGTAAAGCCAAGGGAGAACTGATCATGGAAACAGAGCAGCTATTATTGAAAGGAGGTAAAAACGGCAAGCCCTGGGATACAGCAGCGGCAGACTTTGGATTGATGATGCGGCGCATACATCTTCCACTCGAGGACAAGGAGCATATGCCTCCCAAAAGCAAGCCACAACTTACAGATGAAGAAATAAGCATTCTTTATTTATGGATAAAAGGCGGAGCCGGATTTGATAAAAAAATACTGGATCTGCCAGAAAAAGATTCATTGCGGATGATAGCAACAGTCCGCTTTAAAAGCAACGATGCTGATGTATATGATTTTCCGGCTACTGACAGGAATATCATAGCCAAACTAAATAATGATTATCGGGTCGTAACCCCTCTTGCTACCGGATCACCAGCCATTTCTGTAAACTTTTATGGAGCGTCAAGGTTTACAAGTGATCAACTGAAAGAACTGGAACAGATCAAAAACAACATCGTATCATTACAAATAAGCAAAATGCCTGTTACCGATGAAGACCTCAAAATAATCGGAAGCTTCAGCAACCTAAGAGCGCTAAACTTATCATTTACCGCTATCAAAGGAGAAGGGATCAACTATTTAACCAGCCTGCAACAACTGAAACATCTTTCCCTTTCAGGAACAGCGGTTAGTAGCAATAACCTCAGATCATTAGCGCAATTAAAGAAATTGCAATCCATCCAGGTATGGAATACATCCATTACCCCACAGGATATCGCATCACTTAAAACAGATTTTTCCAAAACAATTTTTGACAGCGGATTTAAAGGAGATACAGTTTTAGCCAAACTGGCCATGCCGGTTATTGAAGCAGAAAAAAAGGCTTTCAAAACAGATATCCCCGTCACGATCAAAAACCCCATTAAAAGTGCAGTGATCCGGTACACGATCGATGGCAGCGAACCGGATAGCCTCGCTTCTCCAATATATAAAGAACCTTTTACCGTTAATAAAACAGGAATTATAAAAGCCAGATCTTTTCTCCCTGGCTGGATAAGCAGCAACACTGCCGCTGAATATTTTTATAAAAGCAGTGTAATGGCCGATAGCATTCAGATGACACCACCCGAAAAGAAATTCGCAGTTAAAAATAATAATGTACTTATTGATGGAGAACTCGGCCTTTTAGATTTTTCTTCAGGAGACAATTGGGCCGCATACAGAGAAGCGCCTCTTGAAGCCAATTTATTTTTCAAGCAACCGGTTGAGATAAGCAATATCACACTCCGATCGCTTATTGATATCAACGCTTATATCATGCCTCCTTCTGAGATCCAGGTCTGGGGTGGAGATAACAACACCTCCCTTCACCTTCTGAAAAAGCTGATGCCTCAACAGCCTGCCAGAAGCGAAACTCCTTATATCGCAAGTTATGAATGCAGTTTTGCCACCAGGAAAATACAGGTTGTAAAACTAATAGTAAAGCCAGTGGGCAAACTACCTGCATGGCATCCCGGAAAAGGTGATAAAGGATGGGTATTTTTGGATGAATTGTTTATGAATTGACATATCAGCTCAATTTACAGACCCGGCACGCTCAATTAACTCTTGTGCACTACCTGAAGAACGTTTCAGTTGTTTCATCGTTTTGCCAAAACGCCAGGTAAAAGACAATGTTGCCACACGCGTATCACGGATCAGTTTGAAGTACTCTTTGGTATTTTGAAAATCTGTTAGTCCTTCCATGGCCTGGGTGTAGAAAATATCGCGCATCACCAAACGCAATGTCCCTTTATTCTTCAGCACCTGCTTGGAAATACCGGCAGAAACCTGCCCTGTAGGCTCCAGCACTTCCTGCAGATCGTTCTGGCTTTTAGTGATATAGAAACCGCTTAGTTCACCAGCCCACCCCTTCTTAAAACGGAACTGGTTATTCACACTGAATGTCGCCTGCGTGATCGTGGCTTTATAATTTTTCCAAAGTGTGCCTTCAATGATCTTCCGGTTCAGCACCGCCTGGCTGGAAACAGACCACCAGGGCGATAATTGCAGTTGCGCACTCACTGATACGCCCAGGTTTTTCATTTTGCCAACATTTCCTTCTGTATACACGATCGTTCCGGTAGCCGTATCGGATATGAATATCTGCGAAAAATAATCATCGGTAATGCTATAGCTCAAACCGGTAGACAGTATGTCCTTGTATTGATGCGAGAGTTCCATATTCCAGGTGTACTGAGGCAGAAAATAAGGGTTGCCCCGCTGGAATGTGTATTTATTGATTATAAAAACAAATGGATTTAGTTTTTGAAAACCCGGCCTGTCTATCCTTCTCCCGGCACGGAATGTGAAAGTGTTGAGAGAGTCTGCTTCGTAGCTGATAAACGCTGTAGGAAACAGGCTATGATAATTACGGTTAAAAGAGGAATCCTTTGTGATCGCATTGCCGAGTTGCCTCGCCTTGTAGTTGGTATACTCATAACGCAGCCCGGCCTGGATATCCCATTTCCCTGCTTTTTTATCAATGCTGCTGTAAACCGCATGTATATTTTCCTTGTATAAAAAATGGTTGCTTTTACCAAGATCATCTTCCCAGTTGTTTCCATCGCGGTAATAATAACGTGCGAGATTATCCGTGTTCACACCCGATGTTTTCCAACCGGCTTCCCATAACAAACCGGAGAAACGCTTGGAGTAATCAGCTTTAGCAGAAAATATCTGTATGTCTGATGGCACTTCTCCCTTCGATGCTTCGGGCTGGCTGCCGGGCACAGAAGACAGGTTTTCAAAAAACTGATCGTTATAAATATCATACCCGATAATGTCTATATCCGCTGTCAGTTCTTCTTTGGTATTGAAAACATGGCGTGCATTGAAATTGATGCCTCCCTGTTTCAGCCGGCTGGTATTGCGGTTGGTGGTATGAATGGTTGAATCTTCCAGTCCGGCAGCATTTTTCCAGGATGCATTGCTGTTGCCTTTATTATCTCTCGTGAGATAAAGACCCGTAAAGGCCAGCCCCAGTGTGGTTTTCTTATTCAGGGAATAATCCACTCCTGTGCGAAGATTATGTGTGTAGCCTGTGCCTCTTGTTTCATAAGGCTGCTCCAGCAGGCCGGTTACCGTGCCATCATTTTTATAATAAGTGCGAAGCGCATAAAGATCCATCAGGTAGCGGCTTGCATTAATACTGTAGGTCAGGAAGAAATTGAAATCGCCGGTCCGGTAGTTCAGCAAAAGACTGTTATTGTTTTTCGGCAACCTGCCCTGCCCATAAGCAAGCGTCAACGTCCCATTAAACCCTTTCTGACGCACCCGCCTGGTGCGGATATTGATCAATCCTGCATTTCCTGCTGCATCATATTTGGCTGGTGGATTATCCATCAGCTCGATGGTTTCCACTTGCGAGGCATTCATTCCGTTCAGAAGGTTTTGCAGGTCAGCACCTGACAATTGTGTAAGCTTACCATCAATCATTACCTGCACTCCTGCCCTTCCTTTAAGGCTGATATTTCCATCGCGGTCCACTGTAATACCGGGCGATTTCTCCAGCACTTCCATCACAGTAGCACCTGCATTGGTAATACCAGCTTCTACATTAATAACGGTTTTATCGGGCATGAACTGCACCAGCGGTTTCCTGGCCGTCACAGTCACATTGCCCATCAGTCCTGCTTCAGGCTGCAATACCACCGCCCTGCTGATGCTGGGATTACTGATAAGGTCAACATCGGCATGCTGCACCTGGAAATTGACCATGCTGATCCTGGTAATATATTTATCCGCCGGCAGATTATAGAATGAAGCGGCACCCAGGCTGTCTGTAAGCAGGGTTTTAACAAGGCTTGAATCTGCTTTCAACAGGCTGACGGTAACAAAAGGCAAAGCTTGTCCGCCGGGACCGTTTACGCTGATATTTATCTCCCTTGCTGTACCGGCAGGCTGAGCCATTGCCCGGAAGCTGCAGATGCAGCATAATAATAGTAGGATCTTCTTCATGCAGTTGAAAAGGCGAATCTATTCAACCGGCTGGGAATAAGAAAAGGGTTTGGTGTCAGCGGTTAAAAAGACAGATGAAACAGCAGGAATATGCAGAAAATTACATGAACAGTCATTTTCCGGCAACCGGGTATACCGGCAAATCCATACTTAATTCAGATTTGAGTTTTACCAACTCTCCCAATAATCTTGTTTCTATCACTGCTCCCGCCTGCTCTGATGTGTTTGCACTATCGGCAATAGCAAAGTTCAGGGTCTCAATTTCGGTCCTTCTTTTGTTCATAATATCCTGGTAAGTGGATATAAGCTGTCCATCAGATGATTGGCTTATGCTTAACAGTGTATTCATTACTTCATCCTCCTTCAGGTAGATCCCTTTGCTTTCAGCCACAGCTACACACCCTGCAATAACTCTTTCCGCAATATGCAGGGCGTTCTGGTTACGGTGAAAGATGCCATTATCCGTTTCAAGGAGAGGGCAAACGGAATTAAATATGCAATTCACAATGGTCTTTGTCCAGATTAAAGGCTGAATATTTTCTTCTGCCCTGAATTGAAAATGCCTGTTGTTTACCTGGCCGGCGACTGCATTCAAATTATCACCACTGCCTTTAATGGAACCAATTGGAGAAGCCGCAACAGGTTTAAACCGGAGTACATTGGGCAATAAGAACTGGCATGTAGCAAAAAGGACACACCGGTATATCTCCGGATAGCCAGCATCAATAAAGGGTTGTTCAATATTCAATCCGTTTTGCAGGATAAGAATGGGAGAATTATTGATTTTTGTTTTGAGCGTAGCTGCAAGATGCTGGTTCCCGAAAGACTTATTGGTAAAAACAACTATGCCGTTCAGGGCAGAGAAATTACTTGCTGTGTTTATTTCAATTTCCGCTTCAACTGTCGTCTTACCAGGTAATTCAACTCTGACCTTTTCAGTATGCACCGGCTTATGGTCAACACTGCCGCGGATGATGACAACCTCTTTACCTTCCAGCTTCAGAAAAGTTGCCAACGCTTTCCCGATCGCTCCGGCGCCAATGATATAAATTGAATCCTCCTTTTGCATTACACAACTATTTGTTATTCTACATAGGTTTGATCCGGAACTGCCTGAACATTCAGTTCTAACAGCACAACGTTCAGGTTTCTGTGTTGCACCGGTAAGTCTTCCGTACCGGATGTAGTATAATTTTCAATAATGGAGAAACCATACCTTTGATAATAGGCAATGATCTTTTCATTTTCCGCCCAGGTATCCATCCTGACATATTTCAATTTCTCTTTCCGGGCAAATTGTATTGCCCAGTCAAGAACTTCCTGAAATATTTTCCTGCCTTTAAACTGCCTGTTCAGTACAATCCGGTGTAAATAAACAGCATCGTTCTTTTCTTTCTCCCGCCATATTAAAGCATCATTGAAGCAAATACTGAAAATGCAAACAATATCATCACCAAGCATTATTTTAAACAACAGTTGATGTTGAATATCCGATTTTATAAACTCCTTATCATAATTTTTCCAGCCGGTATAGTTATTCTCTTTCTGAAACAGGATCGCCTCTTCAAAAAGACTATAAATCACCGGCAGATCATCTGTTGAAGCATTGGTGACTGAATAATTCATAGCTGTTTATTTTAGTTCCTTTTGTTCAGGTTGCTGTGCCTTGCGCTATAAAGAAAATATACCGAGATACCTATTACACTCCATACCAATAACCGCATCCAGGTTGATATGTCCAGGCTGAACATCAGGAGAACATTAAAGCAAAATCCTAAACCGGCTACAAGAGGAAGGTATCTTACTTTATATGGCCTGTGCAGATCCGGTTGCTTTTTCCGCAGGATCAACACTGCCGCACAGATCATGGCAAAGGCAAACAAAGTACCGATGCTCGTCATTTTAGTCGCTTTTTCAATTGGCGTAACGGCCGCTACCAGGGAAGCAATTGCACCCAGTAAAATGGTGCTTTTCCATGGCGTTTTAAACCGGGGATGAATGGTTGCAAACATCTTTGCAGGCAATAACCCATCCTTAGCCATGTTTAAAAAGATCCTTGTTTGTGAAAGAAGCATTACCAGCATTACAGAGATCAGTCCGATCACTGCTGCAATGGTGATCAGGAGCGATGCCCAATTGAGGCCAAGAGCACTGAATGCTGAAGCTACAGGTGCACCAAGATCCAACTCAGTATATTTCACCATTCCTGTCAGCGTCAGGGAAACCAGGATATACAGGACTGTACAAATGATCAGCGAAGTAAGAATGGCGAAGGGAATATCTTTTACCGGATTGACAGCCTCCTGGGATTGTGTTGAAACGGCATCAAACCCGATAAAAGCAAAAAAAACAATACCCGCAGCAGTTAATACCCCGGAGAAACCGTAATGACTTATACCAGAACTATCAACCACCTTACCGGGAATGAATGGCTGCCAGTTGGAAGGAGTGATATAAGCGACACCTGCAACTACCACAAATAACACGGCTGCCACTTTTAATGAAACAATGATATTATTTGTTTTAGCCGACTCCTTTATCCCTTTGACAAGAATATAAGTAACAACCCAGACAATTAATGCAGCAGGAAGATTGATTGAAAATGCAGGAGCATCCATACCTGAACTTATTGCTTCTTCCCTGGCCGTTACCGGGTCATTCACCAGCCATGCCGGTATATTATGCACACCCGATAAATGCAACAGCTTTACAAAGTATTTCGACCAGCTAACCGCAACAGTGGTAGCCCCCATCATATATTCCAGGATAAGATTCCACCCAATAAACCAGGCGAAGAACTCTCCTATTGTTCCATAAGAATAGGCATAAGCCGAGCCTGAGACCGGCAGGATACTGGCAAATTCAGCATAACAAAATGCGGCAAACAAACACCCTATTCCTGCCAATACAAATGATAAGGCCAAAGCAGGCCCGGCGTACTGGTTGG
The DNA here is from genome assembly GCA_036262095.1 of Chitinophagaceae bacterium. Classification (GTDB taxonomy): domain Bacteria; phylum Bacteroidota; class Bacteroidia; order Chitinophagales; family Chitinophagaceae; genus Terrimonas_A. The sequence continues at coordinate 12,972 of DATAJQ010000128.1, forward strand.
CTGCCACTCCGGTTAATACAAAAATCCCTCCGCCGATCACAGCACCCACGCCAATAGCAGTCAGTTCCCATTTGCCTAATGTTCTCTTTAGCTGGCTTGTTTTGATATCCTCTTTATAGGCTTCAAGAGGCTTTTTCCGCAATAGTTCTTTAAAGTTCATTATTATTGGTTTGGCTTTTTGATACTGTTTACCCTGCTATCATTGCACCCCTTGTTTTAAACTTTTTAATCTTTCTTCGAAATCCATTTCCGATGAAAGCGGATTCACTATTTGTTTGAAGAATTGCATTAGTTCTTCAGAATGCCGGTGACTCTTTTGCGTTACAAGATTGAAATGGACCAGCTTTGCCCACATCACTGCTTTTAAAGCCGTCTTATCCTTATTCCACATAAAAGCTTCCAGCAGCAGGCTTTTTTCAGAGCAGGCGATCAATTGCGTTTGAACAATTACTTCTTCCATAAGGTATGCGGGAACCATATATGAGATCTGTGTTTGGGCAGCCACCCAGCCGATCCCTTTTTCCTTTGCGAGTTTATATATATCGAGCCCATAGCTATCCAGTAGCTGGTCTTCCCTGGCCGTTATGATATAATCGATATACCTTGAGTTATTCAGGTGGTTAAACGGGTCGCAGTCATGAAAACGGATCTTCATTTTACTTTCCAGCACTTTTTTATATTGCTCCATATACGTTGGTTTATAAAATATACCAATCGGTATATTTCTGATCAAAAAAATTACTTTCTCAGGTTCTGTATTATTTTTTCCAGGTAATCCATTGCTATTTTTAACTCCACCGTTCTGCCGGTGACCTTAGCCTGCATAAATGCTCCTTCAATCAATGACATAAGGATGACCGCTATTTCTGTTGGATTGGCATCAGCTTTTATTTCTCCCCGCGCAATGCCCCGCTTAATTTGATTTTCAACTGCTTTTTTCCAAAAGGCAAGTGCGTTAGCTGCTTTCTCTTTCAACAGAGGGTGAGTGTCATCAGCTTCTGTTGCTGTATTCAGAATAGGACAGCCAGGTTGTAAGAAAGGAGTTTTTAAATAGTTGCGGTATACTTCCGGGTAAATCAATAAACGCTCAATGGAATTTTCAGTTGCCAGCAATTTTGCCTTAATAAATTCAACAACCCTGTTGTAATTATAATCAAAGACCGCTAAAGCGACCTCGTCCTTATTTTCAAAATTGCCATAGATGCTTCCTTTGGTCAGGCCGGTAGCTTTAGTAAGATCATTAAGTGAAGTACCTGCATAACCCTTCTTATTGAAAATTGGGGCAGTTTTTTCAATGATGAATTGTTTGGTCCTTTCCGCTTTTGATGCTGATATCGACATTAGAAGCCGAAAATATATAAAATACCGATTGGTATAAAATTTAATTTATTTTTACCCCACAATCCTTGATCCACCGAAGTATGCCCAATCTTCTGAACGGCATCCGGTAAAACTATTGATCCGGATCATTGTTATAAGTTAATTATAAAATCAACGTATGAAAAGAGTCGTCATTACCGGCACAGGTGCTTTAACACCTGTCGGCAACAACAGCAAGGATTTCTGGGCATCTTTACTGAAAGGTGTAAGCGGAGCTGCCCCTATCACTAAATTTGATACCGGTAAATTCAAAACAAAATTTGCCTGCGAGTTAAAGGATTTCGATCCGCTCAATTTCATCGAAAAAGCGGAAGCCCGGAGATATGACCTGTTTACCCAATATGCCCTCATTGCTGTAGAAGAAGCCCGTAAGGATGCGAATATTGATTTTGAAAAACTGAACCGCAACCGTATCGGTGTGATCTGGGGTTCTGGTAATGGCGGCATCAACACCTTTCAGCAGCAGGTAATGGAATATGCACAGGGCGATGGCACACCCAGGTTCAGCCCTTTTTTTATCCCGAAAATGATCGCCGATATTGCTTCCGGCGTTATTTCCATAAAATATGGTTTACGCGGCATCAATTTCACTACCATGTCTGCCTGCGCCACTTCCAATACAGCCATCATCGATGCCATGAATTATATCCGCTGGAATAAAGCTGATATGATCATTACGGGTGGTTCTGAAGCGCCGATCACAGAAAGTGCTGTTGGTGGCTTTAATGCAGCCAAAGCATTATCGACCCGCAACGATTCGCCTGCTACTGCCTCCCGTCCATTTGATATAGACCGCGATGGCTTTGTAATGGGTGAAGGCGCCGGTGCGCTGATACTCGAAAGCCTCGAACATGCTTTACAACGCAATGCTCCCATACTGGCTGAAGTGGTTGGCGGAGGTATGGCGGCCGATGCCTATCATTTAACCGGTACCCATCCGGAAGGCGAAGGTGCTTATCTCGGCATGCTGGCTGCTTTGGATGATGCAGGGTTGCAGCCTTCGGACATCGACTACCTGAATGCACACGCTACTTCCACCCATGCCGGCGACAACAGTGAGCTTATAGCGGCCAGGCGTGTTTTTGGAACAGGAAAAGGCTTTCATATCAGCGCCACCAAATCAATGACAGGTCATTTGCTCGGTGCGGCCGGCGCTATAGAATCCATTGCCGCAGTAAAAGCCGTGCAGGAAAACAAGATCCCGCCAACCATCAATGTGCAAACAGTAGAGCCTGAATTTGACGGCTTGTTTGACCTGACCCTTGACCGGGCTGTGGAAAAACAAATAAATCATGCCATGAACAATACTTTTGGTTTCGGCGGGCATATTGCAACGACAATTTTCAAGAAATATTCCCAATAAAAGGTTTGCAGTTTTTTAAATAACTTCGCGACTCATTTATGCACTAACCGCCGATGCGGAAAGGGCATTCATTAAAACAATCAACAAATATGGCATACGATGTAGTTGTTCTCGGTAGTGGCCCCGGCGGTTATGTGGCGGCTATCCGGGCTTCCCAATTAGGATTTAAGACAGCAATCATTGAAAAAGAAAGCCTCGGCGGTATCTGCCTTAACTGGGGTTGCATCCCCACAAAAGCCCTGCTGAAAAGCGCCCAGGTGGTAAATGATATCAAACATGCCGAATCTTATGGCATTGAAGCAACTGGCACCCCAAAATTCGACGCTATCATCAAACGCAGCCGTGGTGTTGCCGACAAAATGAGCAAAGGCGTGCAATTCCTGATGAAGAAGAACAAGATCGACGTGATCATGGGCTTTGGCAAACTCGTAGCCAAAGGCAAACTGGAAGTGACCGATAAAGATGGCAAAAAACAAACAGTAGAAGCTAAAAATATCATTATCGCAACCGGGGGACGGAGCCGTGAACTGCCCAGCCTCAAACAAGACGGCAAAAAGATCATCGGCTACCGCGAAGGCATGGTGTTGCCAACACAGCCTAAAAGCATGATCGTAGTAGGCAGTGGCGCAATCGGTGTTGAGTTCGGATATTTCTACAACAGCATCGGCACCAAAGTAACCATCGTAGAATTCCTTCCCCGCATCGTGCCTGTAGAAGATGAAGAGATCTCCAAAGAACTGGAGAAGAATTTCAAAAAACAGGGTATTGAAGTGCTTACCAGCAGTGAAGTAACTTCTGTAGATACATCCGGCAATGGCGTAAAAGCAAAAGTAAAAACAGCCAACGGAGAAGTTACACTGGAAGCAGATATCGTATTAAGCGCAGTAGGCGTTTCAGCCAATATCGAAGGTATCGGGCTGGAAGAGCTGGGCATTAAAACAGATAAAGGCCGCATCACGGTAGATAAATATTATCAAACCAGCGTTCCCGGCATTTATGCCATTGGCGACTGCGTACCTGGCCAGGCCCTGGCACACGTAGCATCCAAAGAAGGTATCATTTGCGTGGAAGCAATCGGCTATGCCGAAAAGAAATACAACCATCAGCCTGAGCCGATCGACTATAACAATGTTCCGGGTTGTACTTATTGCTATCCTGAGATCGCTTCTGTAGGTTTCACTGAGAAACAAGCAAAAGACGCCGGATACGAGATCAAAGTTGGTAAGTTCCCTCTCAGCGCGTCCGGCAAAGCATCTGCAGCCGGCCATGCAGAAGGATTTATCAAAGTGATCTTTGATGCGAAATATGGAGAATGGCTGGGCACTCATGCGATTGGCTACAACGTAACAGAGATCATCGCCCAAACCGTTACAGCCCGCAAGCTGGAAACCACTTACCACGAAGTGCTGAACAGCATTCACCCCCACCCTACCATCAGCGAAAGCGTGAAAGATGCTATCGAAGTAGCGTATGGCGAAGCAATACACTTATAAAAGATATATCCACTTCAACCAGTTTGATATATGGCAAAAGACCACGGGCAACTGTGGTCTTTTGTATTTGAAGAAAGTTGTATTGGCAAAGTAATTGATCATTGAATATTCAATATATTGCGGCCGCTTATGAGACCGACCGAAGATTCATACCGTTTTCAGGGCTTACGCAAAAAACTGGTAGATACAATTGCCGCCAAAGGTATCAGTAACGAAAAAATTTTACAGGTCATTGGTAAAATTCCCCGGCATTTTTTTCTGGATTCTGCATTTGGCGAAGAAGCGTATGCAGATAAAGCCTTTCCTATCGGCGAAGGACAAACCATTTCCCAACCATACACCGTTGCTTATCAAACACAGTTGCTGGAAATAGAACCCTTTAATAAAGTGCTGGAGATCGGCACAGGCAGTGCTTACCAGGCTGTGGTGCTGGCAGAAATGGGCGCACAGGTATACACTATTGAAAGACAGAAAAAACTGTTTGAGCTCAACAAGAACTTCCCACTTTTAAAAAAATATCCTACCATTAAATTCTTTTATGGCGATGGATATGAAGGATTGCCTACTTATGCTCCGTTCGACAGGATCATCATTACAGCAGCAGCACCGGAGATTCCTGAAAAATTAATTGCACAACTAAAGCCCGGAGGTATGATGGTGATTCCGGTTGGGGCTGGCGATGTGCAGCGTATGATGCGTATCACCAAACAGGCCAATGGCGCATTGAAAGAAGAAGTATTTGATAATTTTTCTTTTGTGCCTATGCTGGGAGGAAAAAACAGTTAAGGCCATCTATTTAAAAAGAAACTGAGGCCATGCAAATAATAACGCGGCGTTAATAACAGGTCTGTTATTAACGCCGCGTTGGTTTACATACTTATGATAATTTCATATCTGCAATAATAGCCCTGATCTTATCATCCAGCTGCTTATTCACTTTATCAAAGTCGGCGGCCTTTTCCAGCTTCTCTTTTACACTGAAATAAAACTTGATCTTTGGTTCGGTTCCGCTCGGTCTGGCAGAGATTATACTTCCGTCGGCCAGTATAAATTGCAGCACATTCGATTTAGGCAGATCGATCTTCCATTCATTTCCTGTTTGCAGGTTCTTGCCACTCTGCAATTCATAATCCAGCAGTTCCACTACTTCAGATCCGTTGATCGCTTTGGGAGGATTAGCACGGTAGCTTTCCATCATGGCAGCGATCTGTTGCTGGCCATCCATTCCTTTTTTAGTGATAGAGATCAGGTCTTCTTTATAAAAACCGTATTGAACATACAGTTCCAGTAATTTTTCGAATAAAGTTTTGCCTTTCTCTTTTTCGTAAGCTGCCATTTCACACAGCAGCGCTACGGCGCTTACAGCATCTTTATCCCGGATCTTGTCGCCGATCATCAAACCGAAACTTTCTTCCCCGCCGATCACATAGTTTTCCTTTCCTTCCTTCAACCGGATCATTTCAGCGATCCATTTAAAACCGGTGAGCACGCGGTAGCAGGCTACATTGTTGCCTTTGGCCAACCCGTCAGCCATGCCGGTTGTCACGATCGTTGTGATGATCATGTCATTGGGTCGGGCAACCCCTTTTGTTTTGCGGGCTTCCAGCAGGTAGTTAAATGCCAGTACAGCGGTCTGGTTGCCATTCATCAAAACCCAGTTGCCATGATTATCTTTTACACCAATACCTACCCTGTCTGCATCAGGGTCTGTGCCTAATAAAATATCCGCATCCAGCTCTTTGGCTTTTTTCAAGCCAATGCTCATGGTTTCCTTCTCTTCAGGATTGGGATAAACCACTGTAGGGAAATTGCCATCCGGCTCGCTCTGTTCTTTTACAATATTGACATTGGTGAACCCGAATTGCTTCAGCACTTCCGGCACCAGCTTAATACCTGTGCCATGGATCGGCGTATAAACGATCTTCAGGTCATGCTGTTTTAAGATCACTTCGGGATAGACACTCAACCCCTTGACCATTTTAATATATGCTTCATCCATTTCTTTCCCGATCAGGGTGATATTGGCTTCACCGCCTGTCCATTTTACATCATCTACGGAAGCGATCTTTTCCACTTCTTTGATCACGTTCTTATCATGGGGCGGCACCAATTGCCCGCCATCTACCCAATAGGCTTTATATCCGTTGTACTCTTTAGGATTATGTGAAGCTGTGCACACCACACCGCCTTTACATTTAAGATGACGGATCGCGAAAGATAATTCCGGTGTGGGGCGAAGGCTTTCAAACAGGAATACTTTAATCCCGTTGGCGCCAAAAACGTTGGCTGTTGTTTCTGCAAAAAAACGGCTGTTGTTCCGGCTATCGTGTGCAATAGCTACCCGCACTTCTTCACCCGGGAAAGAAGCTTTCAGGTAATTGGCATATCCCTGCGTGGCCATGCCTACAGTATATTTATTCATGCGGTTGGTACCTACGCCCATAATACCGCGCAATCCTCCTGTACCAAATTCCAGGTTACGGTAAAATGAATCGGCCAGTTCTGTGATATTTCCCGCTTGCATTTTTCTGATCTCGTCTTTTGTATCGGCATCAAAATTTCCATTGAGCCAGGTATCTACTTTCTTCTGTATGGCACTGTCCATTAGTATAGGTTTAGAGTGAATGATTTGGGTTTGAAGTTATTGATTTTTAGTCTGAAAATCTAGTTCTCCGGAGGAAACGTATTTTTGAAGATATGAATTGCAAACTCCTGGGTTTACTGGCTTTGTTATGGTGTAGCGGCCTTGCAGCGCAATCAATTCAATCCGTTGAAGAAGACACTGCGCAGGTGATCCCTCATTTTCCGCAACCGGAGTTTGAACAGTCAGCGCCATTCAGCCTGCTTACTTCTCCTCTGGCAGATTCAGTTCCTCCTTCTTTCAATAAGAAAAAACGCCTGGCTTGGGTCACGGCCGCCAATATCGCTTTCTACGGAGGTTCGCTCATTACATTGAATGCAGCCTGGTATAAGGATTATCCCCGCACCAGCTTTCATACATTCGATGATAGCAAAGAGTGGTTGCAGGTAGATAAGGTAGGGCATGCCTGGACGGCTTATACAACAGGCAAATATTTATCAGAAATGTGGGAATGGGCCGGGCTTCCACGGCGAAAAGCCGTTTGGGTGGGTGGATTGAGCGGAGCTGCCTATCTCACCGTTATCGAATTCCTGGATGCCCATTCGGCTGAATGGGGATGGAGCTGGAGCGATATGGGTGCAAATGTATTTGGATCAACGCTTTTTATGGGACAGGAATTTTTATGGAAGGAGCAACGCATCCAGTTCAAATTCTCTTTTCATCATAGCAGCTATACTGATCCTGTTCTTGAGCAACGTGCAGGCAGTTTGTTTGGCAAGCCCTGGTATGAACGGATGCTGAAAGACTACAATGCTCAAACATATTGGTTCAGTGCCAATCTCCGTTCATTCTTCAAAAGCAGTAAACTACCGCTCTGGCTGAATGTAGCTGTTGGTTATGGTGCAGATGGAATGTTTGGCGGGTTTGATAACAGTTGGCTGGATAAGAACGGGAACCTGGTAACCCGTTATGATATTCCCCGCAAAAGACAGTTTTACCTGGCCCCTGATATTGATTTCACCAAAATAAAAACCAACAGCAGGTTTTTACGTACCACGTTTGCCTTATTGAATGCATTCAAATGCCCCGCACCAGCACTGATGCTCGACAGTAAGGGAAAGCTTAAAGCGTATGCTATCTATTTTTGAGCGGGATCAACTTATTCCAGGTAGGCACCCAGCACTTTCTTGCCATCTACTTCCACGAAAATATGTTCCTGCAGTGTAGTGGAAATGCTGACACCAACATAATCAGGCCTTACCGGGAAAGAATTATGGCTTCTCTCTACCAGCACCAGCGTCTGTATTTTCCTGGGCTGATACTCCAGGAATGGCTTCAGGGCGTATAAAAGGGTTTTGCCGCTGTTGGCCACATCATCTACCATTATGATGACTTTCCCGTTGAAGTCCATCTTATGATCCAGTGTGATCTCTTTGGGTTCGCGTTTATCAAGTGTGATGGTCAGCAGCGTTGTTTTAATAGCAGGTGAAAGCTCAGCGATGATTTCCTGGATACGTTTTGCCACTACGCTTCCGCTTTCACGGACACCCGCAAATACCAGTTCCTTTTCGTCAGCATTATTTTCCAGTATTTCCAGGGCCATCCGGCGGAGTTTTTTTTCTGCCACTGCCTCATCAAGTATATAATTCTTTGCAGCCACGTATTTATTTGTTTACTGCCACGGAAAATTGCTGTAAACAGCATAATCTGTGGCAAAGAAGTTTAAAACTGTATTACAAGCCGTAAATTAGCACTTGTAATTGATTGCTATGCAAATTGCACAACAAATTTTATTCGTTCTTATAAGCGGAGCGGCTATCTTCCTTTTCAGTAAAAATGCAAGACAGATCATCCGTAATATCCGGTTAGGCAGGGATGAGATCATCAATGATCAACCAGGCCGCCGCTGGCGGAATGTATTGCTGCTTGCCCTGGGGCAAAAGAAAATGTTCCGCAATCCTTTGGTGGCAGTGCTTCATTTCTTTGTGTATGCCGGCTTCATCATCATCAATATAGAAGTGCTGGAAATTGTGCTGGATGGCATCTTCGGCACACACCGTTTGTTTGCTGCTCCATTAGGAGGGTTTTATACTTTCCTGATCAATGCATTTGAAACACTGGCTGTGCTGGTGATCATCGGCTGCGCCATATTCCTGATCCGCCGGAATATTCTCAAACTCCGCCGCTTCATCAGTAAAGACCTGAATGGCTGGCCCCGCAGTGATGCCAATTATATCCTGATCACAGAGATCGTTCTTATGCTCCTGTTCCTCACCCTGAATGCCAGTGATACACTTTTGCAGGCAAGAGGAGTGGAACATTATGCGGCACACCCTACCGGTAATTTTATTTTTTCCCAATTCCTTCACCCATTGCTGAACGGTATTGGCAATGAAGGGTTGCAGGGCATTGAAAGAGCCTGCTGGTGGTTGCATATCGTTGGCATTTTCGCTTTCCTGAACTATCTCCCCTATTCAAAACACCTGCATATCATCCTTGCATTTCCCAATGCCTATTATGCCCGGCTGGAGCCAATGGGAAAAATGGAAAATATGCCGGCTATCCAGAACGAAGTGCTGTATGCAATGCAACCCGAACTGGCACCAACCGGCGGAGAAGCAGAAGCACCCAAAAAATTCGGTGCAAAGGATGTTGCAGATCTTAGCTGGAAAAATATCCTGGACGCCTATAGCTGCACGGAATGCGGGCGTTGCTCCGCAGCCTGCCCCGCCAATATCACCGGCAAAGCTTTATCTCCCAGGAAGATCATGATGGATACCCGCGACCGTGCCGAAACAGTCGGTAAGAATATTGCCGCCAATAAAGGTGAATTCAAGGATGATGGAAAAACATTGCTCCATGATTATATCACCGTGGAGGAACTAAGGGCCTGCACTACCTGCAATGCCTGCGTGCAGGAATGCCCTGTAAGCATCAACCCGCTTGATATCATTTTACAACTGCGCCGCTACCTGGTGATGGAAGAAAGCAATTCACCACAGGAATGGGCCGTTATGTTTGGCAACGTCGAAAACAATTTCGCTCCCTGGAAGTTCTCTCCCGATGAAAGGGACAAATGGGCTACAGAGATGACAGACTGATTTTTCAATTTGAAGTAAACAAAATGACCATTGATTCGTTTCCTTTTCAGACACTGGACTGGGATGATATCCCCGAAGAAGAGCATGCCGGAGAAACCGGAATGGCCTACTGGCAGGTAAAACAGATGAACGGGATCAGGGTCCGAAAAGTAAGATACACGCCAGGATACAAAGCCGATCATTGGTGCAAAAAAGGGCACGTGCTGCACTGTGTGGAAGGTGAAATGGATACGGAACTGGAAGATGGCCGTGTGTTTAAGCTGCAAAAGGGAATGACCTACCTGGTGGGAGACAACAATGAAGCGCATCGCAGCAGCACTGCAGCCGGTTGTCAATTATTTATTGTGGATTGAAGTTGAATGATCTTATGAGCAGTTTAGGAAATCTTAAAAAATTTACAGATAGTCTGGCCACTCATGAACAGAAAATGCCTGTTCTTTTTATGGGTCATGGCTCCCCGATGAATGGCATTGAGACCAATGAGTTCAGCCTTCAATGGGAGGCAATGGGTAAAGAATTGCCTTTGCCCAAAGCGATCCTGGTAATATCTGCGCATTGGCTTACACACGGCACGCATATCACCGCCATGGAACACCCCGCCACGATCCATGATTTTGGTGGATTTCCCCAGGAACTGTTTGAAGTACAATACCCCGCGCCGGGCGATCCCCTGCTGGCAGCCGAAACAAAGGAACTGATCAAAAGCACGAATGTAGGGCTGAACCATGACTGGGGGCTGGACCATGGCGCCTGGTCGGTAGTAAAACGGATGTACCCTGATGCATCCATACCAGTGATCCAACTGAGCATTGACTATGACCAACCTGCCGCTTATCATTATGAACTGGCCAAACAATTGGCCAGCCTCCGCAAAAAAGGGATACTGATCATTGGCAGCGGCAATATCATCCATAACCTGCGCATGGTGGCCTGGGATAAAATGAATGTATCCAATTATGGTTACGACTGGGCCATAGAAATGAATGAGGTCTTCAATCAAAAACTGTTGAATGGAGATCACGAAGGATTGATCCGGTATGAAAAGTTAGGAACTGCTGCAAAACTGGCCATCCCCACTCCCGATCATTACTACCCGCTGATGTATACATTAGGATTGCAGGATAAAGCAGATGAAATTTCCCTGTTCAACAATAAACTTGTAGCAGGTTCATTAAATATGACTTCTGTAAAATTGGGGTAGTAATCACTTCATTTTACCAGCCTTTGCTTTGATGCGCTCTTCTACTTCTTCCGGATGCTCCAGGTCGTGCACCACATCTTTCTTTCTCCATATTTTCCAAAGCTGGATCAGCGCAGTGACAGAAAAGATACCACCGATCACCCAGTTCAACACATGCTGATTATTGTTGATCTTACTGGCAATTAACAGGCCTCCAAAAATAAATACGCAGTTGCCTGCGAGTGTTCCCAACCCGATACCTCCAATATAAGTATTATAGTGGTCCTGCCGGGGCAGTAATATTTTTTTGGTAAACAGCACCGTGCTCCATCCAAACCAGAATGGTATCTGCACAGGGTTTACGGCGCTCATAACAATACCCAGCACAAACCGCGGCAGTGTGCTGCTGAGTATTACATTCTTCTCCACTTTTGGATGGGCTGCAGCATAAAAACTTGAGATGGCAAGGGCCAGCACAATAGCCAGGGTCACCCATTCCAGTATGCGGAAAAGTTTGTCCTGCTTACGCACCCAGTCCATTGCCACCAGCGAAAGCCTTACATACACCACTTCCACGAGCAATGATCCGCAAGAAAAAAGCAGGGCTGAGCTGATGCCATCGGAAATGGCGATCTGCATAGCAGCAATGTTTAGCGTTCCCAGAGGCAGTGATCCAAGAAAACTCACCAACATACCTGTAAAGAAAATGCGCAGTAAGGAGTGCATAAACGAATGTAAGAAGATTTATAATTTGACTCCTGCCTCAATCATACTTCTCCAGCATCTTAAAATGCTTTTGAGACTGCTTCAGGAACTGCCACCCTCTTTTGAATGACCAGTAAGGAGTGCCATTATGATGATTATAACGGCTGATGCGGTACAATGCTTTCCAGTGCCGGAGTATTTCGCTATAAGCCTGCCAGATATTCATCCCACAATCATAAATATGATTAGGTTCTGCGCCACAGCCGTTGAACTCGATGATCTGGAAATTCTTTCCCTGTTTCAGGTCTTCTATAGAGGATGTTTTAATATCATAACGTCCATAATAAAATTGACCTGTATAATGGCTTAGTTCATCAAATACAGCGAGCAGACTTGCATTGATCTCTTTATGAAGATTGGTAAAATGCGCTCCCCGGTTATGGTTTCCTGCATACGAAAGGTAAAACACTTCATCTTTGGGAATGACACGCTGAAAACGGTGTCCATGCCGGTGCTCCATTTCTTCCATGCGGAATCGGGCACGGGGGTGTTGCTCTATCAATGTTTTTAAGGTAGAAGCCCCATCGCCTGACACCTGCAATAATTCTTTCTGGATAAAACCACTCACCACTCCCTGCTGCTGATCAGGATATCGGTAATAAAACACGCTTACTTCCACCGGCAGGGTGATTAGTTCCTGTACGATGTATTCAACCGGCATGCGCTCATGGTATTTGATCAACTGCTCTTCATTTTCTATTTTACGGAACAGCACTCCTTTCATACCCACATCAGGCTTTACCACAAAAGGGAATTGAAACCCGGCATCAGTGATCTTCTTTTTTACTTCTTCAAAAGGCAGGTCGTGCAGGATATATATAGTGCGGGGAACAAGATGGGGGGGCAATTGATCATACATTTCTTTTTTCCCTTCTCCTTCAAATCCGCCAAAAGTGATGGTCGGGTTGGAAGAACTGAAAAACCAGAATGAGCGGCTCCGGAGGCAATACCAGAACCAGACCGGGCCGATGGGAGCATACAGCATGTAAAAGTTCCATAACTCCCAGTTAAACAGTTTCTCGAAAAATTTCTTTATACGCATGCAGGGTGGCAAAAATAAAACAAAGACTATCACTTTGTTAATGAATTGTCTTTAGATTTGAACAAATTTGGAATATGAAGGTCCCTACGGTTGCAGAATTATTCGCCAACGGAGAAAGCCCCGAGATATTGTTTTGGGTCGGCTGTGCCGGCAGTTTTGATCAAAGGGCCCAGAAGATCACCAAAGCTTTCGTCACTATTCTCGACAAAATAGGCATCCGGTATGCTATCCTGGGTAAGGAAGAAATGTGCACCGGCGACCCTGTCCGCCGGGCCGGCAACGAGTTCATGTTCCAGATGATGGCCTACCAGAATATACAGGTGCTGAATAATTATGGCATTAAAAAGATCGTTACTGCATGTCCGCACTGCTTTAATATCCTGAAAAATGAATACCCTGAACTGGGCGGTCATTATGATGTAGTGCATCATAGCGTTTTCCTTCAGCAGTTGATTGATGAAGGAAGGATAAAAATAAAAGAAGGCGGCAGTTTCAAAGGAAAGAAGATCACTTACCATGATAGCTGCTACCTCGGCCGCGCCAACAATATTTATGAAGCTCCCCGCAAGGTGCTGGAAGCACTGGATGCCGAGCTGGTAGAAATGAAACGCTGCCGCAGTAAAGGCTTATGCTGTGGTGCCGGTGGTGCACAAATGTTCAAAGAAGAGGAAAAAGGTACGACCCGCGTCAATATAGAACGTGGTAATGAAGCAATTGGCACCGGAGCATCCGTCATCGCCGCAGCCTGCCCTTTCTGCAATACCATGATGACGGACGGTGTTAAACTTGCAGAAAAAGAAGAAAGCGTGCAGGTACTGGATATAGCAGAGCTGATCGCCCAATCTATTTGACAGGGTTTAACCGGGCTTGCGTAATTTTGCAGCATGAACCTTGAATATAAATCCCTACTTGATAGCAGCTTTGACCCGCAGTCCCGCGTATGGATCTATCAAAGCAGCCGCATATTTTCCATCAGTGAAGCATTGGATATCGAAGAAGCATTGCAGGCGTTTGCAAAGCAATGGAAAGCTCATGGCTCACCGGTAAAAGGTGCCGCCTATTTATTCTTCGGGCAGTTCATTATTTTAATGGCAGACGAAACAGTTACCGGCGTAAGCGGATGCAGCACCGATAGTTCTGTACGTTTCGTTAAAGAGATAGAACAACGATATGGCGTTAATCTGTTCGACAGAACAATGCTTTCTTTTGTCGTAAAAGACAAAATACAGCAGTTGCCTCTTACGCAACTGTCTTACGCATTTCAGAACGGCTTCCTGGATGCAGATACTTTATATATCAACAATACAGTACAGACTAAGGAAGAACTGGAAAATAAATGGATCATACCAGTGAAAGAAAGCTGGCTGGCAAAGAAAATGCCTGCAGCTATTAACCCGGTATCCTGATACGCGGCAGTAGCTCAGTGGTAGAGCTTCAGTTTCCCAAACTGAAGGTCGTGGGTTCGATTCCCATTTGCCGCTCTGTTCCCGCAGTTTGTTGTATCCCACAAAGACGACGAAGAGCACAAAGAAAAAATATTCTTTGTGCTCTTCGTCGTCTTTGTGGGATATCAATTATCCTTTAAGGGGAATATTTTTTAACGGATTCTTCGGTGGGCGGCTAAGGTTGTAACCCAAGGTCAGGCGAAAATTCCGTGTGGCAGTCGTGTTATAGTTCTCGAGATTGAAATTAGTGCCATACGTATAGGTCCGGTTCCGCTGCTGCATGAACGGATCGATCATATTCAGGGTAACGGTAAGCCGCTTTTCAAAGAATTTCCTTTGCACACCAGCATTCATGCTCCAGCTCCAACGGGCAAATCCCTGTGGATTGGCAAACCGGTTTACAGTAAACCCTGTTGTGAAATTCAGGATATCTTTCGGGGTATACGAAGAACTGATATTGGAAGTAAATGATCCGCCATTGCGATAGCGGTTCACCGTACGGTCAAATTCGCTGTACTGATTGAATGTGTAGCTGGCACTGATATTCGTTCTCCATTTACGGGCAACAGTTATCCCGCCCCAGGTACTTACTTCATACTCCTTGCGTCCGCTGATATTCTCCCAACTGATCTGTGTTTTACCATCAGGTAATAAGGTTCTCACACGGCTGTAAATATCTTTCACGAGATTATACCCCAAACCGAGATTGATAAAATAAGGCCGGTCGGATTTGCCAAACACGAAATCAAAATTATCGGCAGTGGATGCTTCCAGTTTTTCATTACCGAAACGGATATTGTAAGGATCAGAAAAATCTACTGTCGGGTTCAGTTCATTGATGCCCGGACGGCGGATACTTCTTCTCCAGGAGGCCGTTAAGCTGGTTTGGTTTTCCCAGCGTTTTGCGACAGTGGCAAAAGGAAGCCAGGTCCAGTAGCTGTTGCGTGCATCACGCTGCTCCTTATACAGTTCAAACCAGATCGAAGTATGCTCTGCTGAAACACCTGCAGTGATATTGAACTGCGAACCGATATTCTGCCTCAATGCTGCCCGCAGATTAACAACCGACTGATGAAAGCGGAAATGATTGCTCAGCAAATCCAAAGGCTCGGATACATTATCCGGCTTTTTCAGATAGCTGGCATCCACATTTACGAGATTGCTGACATTGGTATAAAAACTTCCTAATGAAAGAAAGGTCTTCTGTGCAATAAGCGGACGGTCATAATTCGCACGGAGATTATAACCGGTGTTGCGGTTTTTATTCAACTGCCGCTGTGTTGAATCAATGCCGTTGGGGGTATGATCAGGATTGAAGAACTGCTGGTAAAACTGCCTGTCGTTACGATTAATGGAGCGGTTGGCATCTGCGATCACGCGTAACTGCTCTCCTGCTCTTTTTGTGCGCAGCAGATAGGAAATACTCAAAGAGCCATTATAGTTCTCACTTTCGCTCCGGATCTCCCGCTGGCTCAACCGGTATATCTGTCCAAAGCGGTTGATATTGGTGTATTCTGTATGGCTTTGACTTTCCAGGTCGCCGGAATTGAGTTGCAATACCACACTGAGCGATTGCTTTTTGGTGATATCATAATCCAGGCTGGTCCTGAAATTGGGCCGCAATCCTTTATTTACATTGTTGCTGGTAGTATTGAAATAATTGCTTGAATCCGTATAGAGATTGTTGCGGATGGAATATCCGCTACTGACAAACCTATTATAACCCACCCCTGCATTGATATTAAATACCAGTCCCTGCTTGCGGTAACTGTAATTGCCGTTCACACTGGCTTCACCGCGACTGCCACCGGACAGGCTGATACGTCCGCTCTTCCCTACTCTTCCTTTCCGTGTTACAATATTGATCACCCCACCCTGTTCATTGGCATATTGCGGCGGTGGATTAGTCATCACTTCAATCTTTTCGATTGAGCTGCCCGGCATCGATTCCAACAGGTCCTGAAGCTGTTGCATGTTCAACTGCACAGGCTTGTCATCGATCAGGATCATTGGCTCCTTTCCACGCACAGATATCTTACCATCGCCATCTTTCGTTACAAGCGGCACAGTGGCCAGCAGATCGCTTGCATTACTTCCTGCACTAAGCGGCGATTCAGCAGCATTGAAAGTGATATTGCCATCTTTGGATTCGATCAATGGTTTTTCGGAATAAACGATAACAGCCTGCAGGTTCTCAGAGGTCTTGCCGCGAAGCACGAGATCAGGCAGGTTGAAATCGGCCCTTTCGGCCCTTACATTAATACTGTCGATGACCAGCATTTGAAACCCGACATAGCTGATCCTTATTTGATAATAATCGAATGGAAGATCACGGAAAATAAAACTGCCATCGGCCAGGGAAAGCTGGGCTTTTTTAGCCAACGTATCGCGGGAAGGAATCAATTCCACGGTAGCATTTTCTACCGGCTTGCTTCTTTCATCCATCACATTACCAGTCAGCAATCCCTGAGTCCCCTGTGAAAAGCAGGACACCCCGGCAATAAGGCCAAGAAGCAGGGCAAATATTCTCAAGAGAATGGTGATTCGGTTAAATAATAGCGCTCTAAGATAGTTTAAACTGACGCATTTTTTTTAGGAATGGTTGTCCGGTGGACGTTATTCGTTGACCGTTGACCGAATGGCCGAGTGGCCGACCAATAACCATTACTGTTTGGAAAATATTGCAGATGGGGAGACCCCGGCTCTTAGCGTACTATACAAGTTATTATCCGAAATCAGGGCCGGGGTGACAATGGAAAAGGGATTATTGGCTCCGCCTTGCATTCAAATTCGGCCATCGGCCATTCGGTCAACGGTCAACGGTCAACGCATCAAAAGCCTTCCCGCTGCCATCCTGTCATATTCCGCAGCCTTTTCTTATATTTGCGTCCCGGGCAAATCCCGGAAAAAATTATAATAGAATGTTTGACCTGGTGACAGATTCAGTACGCCCCGAAGGGATGAAAGAACAGGATGAAACCCGCCAGGGGGAAGCTTATGCCCCCTTTGCAAATGATCCGAATACATATAAGAAAAGATTTTATATAGAAAGTTATGGCTGCCAGATGAATTTTGCCGACAGCGAGATCGTCGCCTCTATTCTTAACCAGGAGGGTTTTGGCGCCACCCGCAACCTGGAGGAAGCTGACCTCATTTTTATCAATACCTGTTCTATCCGCGAAAAAGCGGAGCAGACAGTCCGCAAGCGTCTCACTGAATTCAGAAAACTGAAGAATCAGAAAAAAGGAATGCTGGTAGGAGTACTGGGTTGTATGGCAGAGCGGCTCAAGTCGAAATTCCTGGAAGAAGAGAAACTGGTAGATCTGGTAGTAGGTCCCGATGCTTACCGCACCCTGCCCGGTCTCGTGGAAGAAGCCGAAGGCGGTCAAAAAGCAGTTAATGTGCTGCTAAGCCGTGAAGAGACCTATGCAGATATCTCCCCCGTCCGGCTCGACAGCAATGGCGTATCTGCTTTTGTCAGCATCATGCGCGGTTGCAATAATATGTGCGCTTTCTGCGTAGTGCCTTTTACCCGTGGCCGTGAAAGAAGCCGCGACACCGAAAGCATCATCAACGAATGCAGGGACCTGTTTGAAAAAGGATACCGCGAAGTGACATTGCTGGGACAGAATGTGGACAGCTACTATTATGTGAACGATAAAGAAAACGAAACAATAACGTTTGGAAAACTCCTGGAAAGAGTAGCACTCATCTCACCATTGCTGAGAGTACGGTTTTCCACTTCACATCCGAAAGATATTACCGACGAAGTATTGCATATCATGGCGCAGTATGAAAATATCTGCCGCTATATCCACTTACCTGTACAAAGCGGATCATCCCGTGTGTTGCAGTTGATGAACAGGACCTATACACGTGAATGGTATATGGCCAAGGTGGACCGCATTCGTGAGATCATGCCTGACTGCGGTATCAGTTCAGACGTTATTGCCGGTTTTTGTACCGAAGAAGAAAAGGATCACCAGGATACGCTGAGCATTATGGAACACAGCCGTTATGATATGAGCTATATGTTCTTTTACAGCGAACGCCCCGGCACTCTTGCCCAACGCCGGTACAAAGATGATGTACCGGAAGATGTTAAAAAAAGACGCCTGCAGGAGATCGTGGAGTTGCAGAACAGGCTCTCCCGGGAAAGTAATCAGCGCGACCTGGGTAAAACTTTCAAAGTACTGATCGAAGGCAATAGCAAACGCAGCGAAACCGACTGGATGGGAAGGAATTCACAAAACAAAGTGATCGTATTCCCCAAAGAAGCCCATGAACTAAAAAAGGGAGATTATGTTATGGTAAATGTGACAGATTGTACACAGGCCACCCTTTTGGGAAAGATCGTTAACTGATCTTTGCAGATAAAGCTTGCACGGATTTTAAAACTTAAGAATGGATATTCAATCAATAAAAAACCGTTTTGGGATTATCGGGAATTCACCGGCGCTCAATTATGCTTTGCAGGTAGCTGCGCAGGTAGCCAATACAGACCTGACGGTGCTGATCATGGGTGAAAGCGGCGTGGGCAAAGAAGCATTCTCCATGATCATCCATGCGCTTTCCAACAGAAAGCACAATCCTTTTATAGCCGTCAACTGCGGCGCTATTCCTGAAGGAACGATCGACTCCGAATTGTTCGGTCACGAAAAAGGCTCCTTCACCGGCGCAGTAGACAGCCGCAAAGGTTATTTTGAAACAGTGAACGGCGGCACCATTTTCCTCGACGAGATCGGTGAAATGCCCCTGGGCACACAAGCACGCCTGTTACGGGTACTGGAAGCGGGTGAGTATATCCGCGTTGGCTCTTCCAAAGTGCAAAAGACCGATGTTCGCGTTATTGCGGCTACCAATAAAGATCTGCTCCAACTGGTGCAGCAAGGTAAGTTCAGGGAAGATCTTTATTACCGTCTCAGCACAGTGCCTATCCGCGTGCCTGCCCTGCACGACCGTAAAGAAGACATTCATTTATTGTTCAGAAAATTTGCGGCCGACTTTGCGGATAAATACAAAACAGCCTCTGTTCAACTGGATGAGGAAGCAAAAAACCTGTTAATTAACTACCCCTGGCCCGGCAATGTGCGTGAATTGAAGAATATTGCAGAGCAGATCTCGGTTCTTTCACAGGATAAGAATATCACCGCCAAAGAGCTCAGCAGGTTTTTACAACCCTATTCCAGCAACCGCCTGCCGGCACTTGCTCCGGGCAACAGTCATAACCAGGATTTTGCCAATGAACGAGAGATACTGTACAAGCTTTTCTTTGATATGAAGAAAGATGTAACAGAACTTAAGCGGCTGTTCCTTGAAGTGCTGCAAAACCCTTCTATGACACCCAAGGACGCCTCTTTTCTCAATGAAGTGAAAGAGCTGAAATCTAATGAAGGGCTTCAGCCATTCTTTATGCAGCAACCGGCTATTCAGCCAGGCTCACAGGCACAACCGGTGCTGATGCATAACAGCAATAATGCAGCGCATGATGATATCCATGATCATGAAGAAGTGGAAGAAAGCCTGAACATCATGGACAAGGAAAAAGAACTCATCATAAAAGCCCTGAAAAAACACAAAAGCAAACGCAAGGATGCTGCACTCGACCTGGGCATCAGCGAAAGAACTTTATACAGGAAGTTAAAGGAATATGATATTGATGAATAAACCCGGAAATAAAGAACATTACCGTATGCGTACAAAAAAAGTTTCCACTAAAATTTTATGTTCAACCGGGTTACTGGCCCTGCTGGCATTATTATTCACTTCGATCAATATTACCAGTTGCGGTGTCTATAAATTCAACGATATTTCTGTTCCTGACACCATCAAAACAGTCAAGATCGTCCAGTTTGAAAACAGGGCTACCTATGTAAACCCGCAATTAAGCCAGCTTATCTCCGACAAGCTTCGCCAGAAGATCGTCAGCCAGACAAGATTGAGCCAAACCAATAATGATAATGCAGACTGGATCATTAATGGCACCATCACCAATTATTCTTTCACCACTTCAGGCATCTCCCAGGGCCAGGAAGCAACCAACCGTTTGGCCGTTACTGTTCATATCGTGCGCCTGGATACCAAAAGCAATGAAACAAAAGAGTACGATGTAAGCCGCAACTTCGAATTCAAAGCTTCATTATCCATACAGCAGGCCGAATCCCAATTGAGGGATGAGATGGTGAGAGGGGTTACAGATGATATTTTTAACAGGCTCTTCTCCGAATGGTAATAACACGAATTAACACTAATGAGCGTGAGGTAAGGTATAGATTTGGTTTTAGCCGCTAATTACGCAAATGGAGTACTTCGTTTTTGAACAGTTATTAAAAACATACAAATACCATATTATCAGAAGTTCATTCTCATTTATATGGATCTATTCGTGTAATTAGCGGCTAAAACCAAACCTATACCTTACCTCACGCTCATTAGTGTTAATTCGTGCTAATCCCTATCTTTGATGTTCATTTTGCATGAAGAAAGCCATTAATCAATTAACGCACGCCCTTACAGGGAAAGAAGGCATCGGGGAATGTTCCGAAAATGAATTGCGCCAGATGGTAAGGCTTTATCCTTTTTTTGGTCCCGCTCATTTGTTGCTGGCCAAAAAAGTGAGAACAGACCGGTCTGAAGATGCGTCAGCAGTTGTGCAAAAAGCCTCTATTTATTTTTCCAGTCCGCTTTGGTTTGATCAGTTGTTGAATGAAACCGGTTTAACAGAGCAATTGGTTACCGAGGCGGTTTCCGGGGAAATACATGATACTATATTGGAAACGCCTGCCACAGAAGAAGAGGTGGTGGAGCAGATAAACAGCCAGGATACCATACCGGTTGTGCCTGCTACTGTGCATTCAGAAGAGGTTATTTTTGAAAAGCCTGCTGAAACGGAAGATGAACAGGTGGCGGAACAGATCAATGAAATGTCTGATGAGGAAGAGACCACTACCGGCAATACGGAGCAGCCTCTCATTCTTCCTTCCCTGAAAATAGAACCGCTTGATGAGAGTAAGATGGAACTGACCTTTGAACCCTATCACACCGTAGATTATTTTGCGTCCCAGGGAATCCGTTTCAGGGAAGAGGACAAACCGAAAGACCGGCTCGGTTATCAGTTGAAAAGTTTTACAGAATGGTTGAAGACCCTTAAGAAACTGCCGCCTTCCCAAATCCCTGTTACAGCTACCCGGCAGGAAGAAAAAAATGTGGAGCAAATGGCACAGGTTTCCATTACAGACCGTGAAGTGGTGACTGAAGCCATGGCCGAAGTATGGGAAAAACAGGGCAATGCCGTAAAAGCCCAGGAGTTATATAAAAAATTAAGTTTGCTCGATCCCTCTAAAAGCTCTTATTTTGCAGCCAAAATAGAACACTTAAAGCAATTGTGACATGACTATCTTATTTGTGATACTGGTAATCCTGGCGGCTGTAGTATTAGGACTTATCGTATTGGTACAGAACCCCAAAGGTGGCGGCCTGGC
>DATAJQ010000129.1:0-8056 GCA_036262095.1 Chitinophagaceae bacterium
GAATAGCGAGGGTTCTTTGCTTCACTTTGGGATAAATAAAATTCCAGCCATTTCCCATCCTTATCCTTCCTGCGGAAATAACGGATGGTTGAATCGAAAATATTTTTATAGTTATATGCGCGTTGGATAAAATAATTATAATCTTCATTTTTTCCCAGCGCTTTTGCCATCTGTGCCACGTTCCAATCATCAAAAGCATAATCGATCGTGTTGGAACTCGGACCTTCGTACGGTGTACCAAAAACTTTAAAACGGCTCCAGTTACTGCCATCGGGTACATAGCCCAGCTTTTTATAGATATCCAGTTGCCTGTTGCCGGCCAATCCTCCACAAGGGTGGGCAATGCCCTGCTCGGTTTGCAACTTCTTCATGGCAGCATACGCTTTCTCCACATCGAAATTGCGGATACCTTTCTGGAAAGCACTGTTCATTAAGGTTATTTCATGATTACCGACCATGATATCACAATACTCCAGACCAATAGGGCCATTGGGTAGCCAACCTCCTTTATCAGACATTTCGATGAATGACCTGATCCAATCGTTGGAATACTTCGGTGTGATCAATGACCAGAGTTGATTCAGGTTCCATTGCGCACCCCAGAATGCATCACTGCCCAGCATAGGGGAAGAAGGATCTTTTACCTGTTGTACCTGTTCGCACATATCAACATACTGCCCATCCACATCACTGAAAGTGGTGCGGGAACAATAAGCCCGGTAGAAATTTGTATAGAATTTTCTTCTTTCGTCTTCAGTGCCACCTTCCACTTCGATCCTGTTAAGGATCTTCGCCCATTCTGCTCTTGCGTTTTGCCTTACTGCATTAAAGTCCCAACCGAATGGTTCTGATTCCACCTGCAGGTTTTTCCTTGCCTGCTCAATGCTGACGAAAGAGATGGCAGTTTTCAATTGTATCACTTCACCTTCTTTGGTATTGAAGTTCAGGAAAGCGCCCACATCTCCATGTCCCCAATTGTATGAGGCAATACTGTCTATATCCGCATTCACCCAGGTGCCGAACGATTTCATCGGCTTGTCAAGCTTCGCTACAAAATAAATGGTGTAGTCGTTGGAGAGGCTGGCAAACCAGTTGAACATTTGCTGTTTGCAAAAACCCTCGATCTCATAATCATTTACTTTTTTAATGGAGGCCCAATCCACCTCGTAAGGATATTCAGTAGGTATTTTCAGATCGAAAAGAATGCGGGAAGAATTGGAAGCCGGAAAAGTATAGCGTTGAAAACCGGTACGGTTGGTGCTGGTCAGTTCTGCTTTAATGCCATAGTCTTTCAGGAATACAGAATAGTAACCAATGGAAGCAGATTCAGAAGCATGATCAAACCGGGAACGGTAACCGGAATCCGGTTGATTGATCCTGCCCGGTTGGGTTTGCAAAGGACCCGTTACCGGCATTGTCAGCAAGCCGGCCATTGCCCAGCTATGTATATGGCTGAAACCGGCAATATTATCTGTTGCATAATTATATCCTGCATGTGTACCGTCTTCTTTATTATCCGGGCTCAGTTTTACCATGCTGAATGGCATGGAAGGTCCGGGATATTGCATCCATCTTACTTCCGTGGTACCGATCATCGGATCAACATAGTCGACCGGTTCTTTTTTCTGCGCAGCCGCTTGCAAAACGTTCAATACAGCAATACAGATCAATATATTTCTCATCCTTTTCATGACTGGAATCATTTTTTGTTTTTGGTTTTTTCAAAGATCCATTGCAATACATCTCCCCTTTTGCTGTTCATGGTAAAGTTTTTCTTCAGTTTGATCCCGGACAGTTTTTCCCAATCAGCCAGGTCCGTTGCACTTACTTTATCATCCAGTTTCGCTTCCCAACCCGGAACATAACCCTGCAGGCCGAGGAATTGCAAAGCCCTGAACTGAAGATGATCCGGTTTCACATCTTTATAATAAATAAGAATGGAGTTTTGATTGATCAGTTCATCCTGCACTTTTTTAATAGGCAGTTTCTGTGCAGTTTCTTTTGTTTCCATAGAAACCACTGCTGCTACGCCTGCAGCCTGGCCTAAAGCCATCCAGCAAGGTTCCATGCGCAGTGTGGCCAGTCCAAGATGCGTGGCAGATGCAGGTACTGGTGCCAGTAGGTTAGAGATATTTGGAGGTACGATCACACCATAAGGAACAGTGTAAGGAGCCGCACCGTAACTTAAAAATCCTTCCAGTGTATGTTTGCCTTTCTCGCGTTTGCGTGTAGCGTGTGAATCAATACCATAATGACTGGCCGTTAAGCTTGAAGCGTGTACAGGAGGTCGGCCACCTGTTTTAACCACCGTTGCATCTGCAGCGGTGAACAGGTACATCCCTCTCATCCTTCTTCCTTCACGTACGTATACCTGCCGGGGAAAATTGCCGTTATCGGTAAACTCATCATTGGCCAATCCCCATTCTTTGCACTCTTTGCGAAACCATTCCGGCAAAGCAGGATCATTTTGCCCAAACCATAAAAGACCCAATGTATATTCTTTCAAACGTTGCGCAAATCTGTCGCGCCATTCCCAGGATGAACTTGGCCAGGCCCAGTTCTCTTCCGGCAGATCAGTTGATACCAAAGCACGGTGCTGGTTATTTGCATCAGTTTTGCCATTGGGCAGTATCACTTTGTTTACCAGCCGCTGCATACCCTGTGGCATAAACTTGCCCGTAGGCGGCAATCCCTGTGCAAACAGGCGGGCATTGGAATCCTTTTGCGCCTGCGTCATTTGTTTATATTCGATACCTGCATGATGACCGGTTAGTACATCCTCCACAATAGAAGCATATTCTTCCCGGTTATAGTTAGCCGGTTGAGGAATGGCTACTCTTTTTGCAGGATCAGTGGTCAGGCAAAGGCGATAGTTATATGCCTGGATAGCATTATCAGCCATATTGGTAGAGCCTTCTTCCTGCGCATCGCTTGCCCATAGCTTGTATACAACGCCGGCAAAAGGTTCATTGTATTCTTTAATGCCTTCCCTTCCCAATGCAAAAGGAACACCTGCTGCCGCAATAAGATCGCCTTCGTAGCTGGCATCAATGAAGAATTTGCCGGTGTACTGTTCTGTCTGTTTGGTTTCCCTGTTCAATACTTTAATACCGGTAATGGTATTACCATTCATGATCAGGTTGGCAGGGTCAGCATCAAACTGGCGGTTGGTAAGCAGGGTCACCAGCGGTGCTTCCTTCAGCATATCGTGCAATACCATTTCCCCAACAGAGGGTTCAAAATGATAACCGTTCACACAATCTTTTACCTGCTGCGATTGAGCGCCATATTTATTGACGTAATGCGTTTTGATACGGTTGATGAACTCGAGGAATAAACCGCCTGTTGCTCCGCGGGTGATCAGATCAGTAGCACCGAGGCCATTCGCCACCAGCCCTCCCGGATGCGTTGTCCGCTCCAGGATCAATGAACGTTTGCCCATTTTACCGGCAGCAATACCGGCCATGATGCCGGAAGGAGTTCCGCTTACAATAACAAGATCATAAGCGCCTGTTTGCGTATGAGCAGAAAACAATGTTCCCAAACAAAGAAGAAGGGAGAGACAAAGGCATTTCATACACTTGATCGTTTTTTTCATGGAAGCTAATTCGTTTTAGCGATAGATTTAGAAAAAAGGGGCTGCTAGGCAGATTCCCTGGTAATGATTTCAGTGGGTATGCGTACAAATTTTTTTGTACTCTTTCTTGTTACACCCAGTTCACCCATTAATATTTTTACAGCAGTTCTCGCAATATCTTCTATTGGCTGGCTGATAGCTGTAATTGATGGTGTGCAGAGATCGAATACCTCGTTATCATCAAAGCAAACCACTGCCAGGTCATCAGGTATTCTCCGTTTCAGTTCCTTGATCGCCTGCAAGCCATGAATACCGATATAGTTGGTAGCAAACACAACTGCCTCAGGAGACTCTGTTTTAAGATAGGTCTTGATCTTTTCAATCGCTTCTTTCTTTCCCCCATCCTTATAATCCACTTTTAGTATCTGCTTTTTGCTTTTGTAAAGATGCTGCTTTTCCAGCGCTGCGATAAATCCTTTCTCCCTTTCCTTCATTTGCATCAGATCAAGATCGGGAGTGATAAAGCTGATCTTCTTATATCCCTTTTTGATAAGCAGGTTCACGCCTTTTACTATGCCTTCAAAGTTGTTGACCATTACATGGGGACATTCCATGTCTTCAAAATAACGGTCGATCAATACCAGTGGAATTTTACGGTTGATAAGTTTTCCGATCTTATTGCGCATACCGGATGTAGGTGTGATAAGATAACCATCCACCTGCTGCTGCTGCAACATATCCAACAACCCCTCTCCTTTTTCATCATCATTCTCTGTACTGCAATACACCACTTTATAATCAAAAAGATTGGCTTCTTCTTCAATTGTTTTGGCAAGTGTGGAAAAGAAATGGTTGGCAATATCTTCCACTATCAGTCCAATGATCTTGGTTTGCCCGGTACGCAGGGCCACTGCAATATTATTGGGGCGATAGCCTGTTTCTTCTGCAGCTTTCAGGATCCTGCTGGTCAGTTCTTCACTGATCCGCATTTCCTTGCTTCTTCCGTTTAATGCAAATGAAACAGTAGTGGGTGATACGCCTACGATCCTGGCCAGTTCTTTTAGTGATGCCATAAATTTGCTTTCTCTCTTGTGATATTTGTTACAAGTATAATTTTTTTTTGATATACCTGTGAATATACTTTAGCGGTCATTGATCACTTTCCTGGTAGCTTCGGGGTCATGCTTCATCCTGATCCTCCACAGCAGCTCTTCTACCGACACCACCGTTGTATGCTCATCGATCCTTTCTTTTGTCCACCACACAGCCGGCACTCCCTTTTGAGCCGCATCATCTTTCACGCCTTTTACCGGATCCGCTTTGCCTGATGATGGGTCGGCAAACTGCGACCAGGCATGAACGATCGTCCAGTCCAGTTTACTGTTGCCCGATAAAGTGCTGTCCGTATTGATCCAGTTGGCAAGCGCTGCCGGATTGCCTGATCCCGGCCTGGGCAGGTTGGCCCAAAGCTGGTAGCGGGCAGCTACTACCGGTATCTCGGTCCCTTTTTTATTTTTTACCCAGAACACTTTTCCATGTCCGCCATTATAAGGTGAATATTGTACGGCGATCATGCCTGTGAGGTCGTCTATTTCCTCTGCATAGATCCTGTAGGCTTTCATGGCCGCTTCGCCAGATATATTCCGGCAAATAAATCCAAATACTTTGGTACCCGTACGTTTCATTTGTGCATTGATCTTTTGGGCATAATCACGCAATATCTTTTCCGGCATACCGGTGCTTTTGGCAAACAGGTCAGGGTAATAATAACCACCTCCATATTCTACCACTGATGTAAGATCGGTTTGAGTGCCCGCCAGGTAATTATATACATCACGGCCTGCCTGTGAAAGATTGAGCACGCAGGAAGTATACGACATCGGGAGCCGGTTCCTGTAATCATTCCCCCAGTATTCTTTATTATTCAGGAAACCGCCGAAAGTCCATTGCATATTATCTCCATCACTTAATACGAATGAATGGAAATTTCCTTTTTTTTCCCAATCAATTTTTGCAGGGTCCACCCCTTTTAACTTCACTGGTTCCTCTGCAGATGGAATAGACAGCAGCGCAAGGTTCATACACCAATCGGTGGCTGTATTGATCAACCCGTAACGTGTGCAGGGTTCTATCTGTTTGAATTCATCTCCTTTATTCCATCCTATCACGGGCGAAACAGGACGCACCCATTTGAGGATGGTGTACAACACGCTATCCACTCCGTAATACACCATGCTTTTATGGGCAATGGCATAATCCCTGTTGTTGGAAAATTTCGGGTTGGCCAGCACCAGCAAACCCGGGTTCAGTTGGTTTTTCAGTTCATTAAAAATAATGGTGTCGGGTTGCCGGGTAGTAGCATCTGCCAGTTTGGGCAATCCCAGTTTCTTTGCAACAGCTTCCTGCGAAATATCTACCAGTATTCCTTTCTGCAAACCTGCATACACTGTTGCCAGGTTGATGGAATTATCCTGCTTCGTCACATCATACAACACATACCCCTTTACAACTCCCTTTTTAGCATACCGTTTTACCAGCTCCCATACTCTATATTCTCCTGCTTTCTTTGCATCCAGCCTTTTCATCAGCGATGCATAATAGATCGCATAATCCGGATTGGGGGTAGAGATCCAGACAGCTTCGCTGAATGTTCCTTCGTTCACAGCCTGTGCCGCCAACCCGGATACAGACTGGGCAAGGTTCATTTCCCGCAGGTCTGCCACACGTGCTATTTTACAGGTGCTGACAGAGTGGGGCGCTTTCTGGTCGGGCCACCAACCATCGCCTGCACAAACGGAAAGACTCCAGGCAAATAAGAACAGTACCAGTAATATCTTATGGTTGTTCATTGTCATTATTCTTTTCCTGCAGGCAGATCAGCCAGTGTTTTTAATTTATGTTCCAGCAAAGCTCCCTGCCTGCGCAGTTTGTCGCCTAATACTTTTACATCAATATCCTGTACTGCTTTACCTTCTTTTATCGCCAGCACAGCAGCATTGCCTGCTGCCTGTCCCATGATCATGTATTGAGGTTCCATACGGATGGTGGAATACACCACATGACTTGTGGAAACACAAACCGTCACCAGCAGGTTGTTCAATTCTGCACGTTTTGGCGTGAGCACGCGATAAGGGATCTGGTAAGGAATATGTTTCATCCTCTCCTGCTCTGTCCGCTGCGGTGTGCCTTCATATTTAAGAATGCCTTTTTCATCAACCCAGGCCTGTACACGATGCACATCGAGACCATAAGAACCCAATCCAACTGGGTCTTCCTTCTGCATTTCAGAAACCACATCTTTTTGTATCATCACCCAATCACCTTTCATCCTGCGGCCTTCGCGCACATACAGTTCATAGGGCCAGTTATTATTGTCGGCAAATTCATCTTTCGCCAATCCCCATTTATTGAACTCGTCCCTGTATTCTTTCGGAAGCCTTGGGTCATTGGCCAGGAAATAAACAAATCCCTGTACATAATTGATATGGTCCTGCCAGATGGCTGCTCTCTTTTTGTAAGATCCATCAGGATAATCCCAACTGCCGCCTACATAATCAGCATTGTTAAAATCAACTTTGTTGTTGGGCACTTTGCCTAAGCCTGGAAATGTTTTGGCAGCAGCCTCTGCAGCACCCTGCTTTTCGATTGAGCCCAGCGTATTACGGAGCAAATCAGTATAACGCCGGGGATCATATCCCTTTGGCTTGGGGAAAGGAACCAGGTTATTCTTATCATTTGTCAGCGATAACCTGAAATTATAAGCCTGTGTTTTTTTATCACCGGAACCAACAGTACCAGGCGGAGTCCTTTGCACACCCGGCAACAACTTACCATTCTCATCATACGCACTTTGTGAACCAAATGCATCGCGCACACCAGCCGAATATTCACTATACAGGCTCTGCGCTTCGCGGCCCACTGTATAAGAAGCTCCTGCAAAAGCCATCAGATCACCTTCATAAGTAGCATCAATAAACACTTTGCCGCTATACGCTTTCCCATCTTCCATAGTGACCGATACGATCTGCCCATTCTTTTTCTTCACACCACCCTTCTCTTTCAACCGTTGACCATACAGCACGGTCACCCCTGCCTCACTTACCATATCATTCAATATCTTCTCTGCCACATGCGGCTCCGGGAACCACGCTGCAGAATCCTTCGCATTCGTCTGATAATATCTGCCTGCACGCAGATACACTTCCTTAGCATACCCGCCAATCACGTCCTTCCTGCCCACATCAGTCGCAGAAAGCCCGCCAGACACCATTCCACCAATATGCTTCTTCGGCTCCAATACCACCACCTTCATTCCCTCCCTTGCAGCACTCACTGCCGCAATCACTCCCGAAGCCGTTCCGCCATACACCACCACATCATAACTATCCTCTACTGTTTTCTCTTTCCTAAAAGAAAACAACCCCACACACAACATCCCCACTATAATCACATACCACCTGCTTTTTAATAAAACCTTTT
>DATAJQ010000130.1:0-2494 GCA_036262095.1 Chitinophagaceae bacterium
AGCATTTCCCAAAACTCTTTCCGGGAAACGGCATCCACACCGGTTGTAGGTTCATCCAGGAAAAGAACAGAAGGATAATGGATCAGGGCGCAGCTAAGAGCAAGCTTTTGCTTCATACCGCCAGATAATTTGCCTGCCCGCCTGTTTTTAAATGGTTCTATCTGCGAATAGATATCTTTGATAAGATCGTAGTTCTCTTCAATGGATGTATTGAAAATGGTGGCGAAAAATTCCAGGTTCTCTGCAACAGTAAGGTCCTGGTACAGGGAAAAACGGCCGGGCATATATCCCACTCTTTTCCGGATAGCTTTCAGATCTTTCACCACATCATAACCATCAACAGAGGCTTCGCCTTTATCAGCCAGCATCAACGTGGTGAGAATACGGAACAGGCTTGTTTTGCCCGCCCCATCCGGCCCGATGATGCCAAACAATTCTCCCGGCGCCACTTCAAAACTGATCCCGTTAAGTGCAGTTACCTGGGCTTTTTTGGTGCCATAGGTTTTGACAATATTATTTACGACAACTGATCCCATGCTAACAACGTTTATTGAAAAGTGATTTCTCCATACATGCCTATCTTGAGATAGCCATCATTCTTCACTTTTATTTTTACTGCATATACAAGGTTGGCGCGCTCCTCTTTTGTTTGAATGGTCTTGGGTGTGAACTCTGCTTTGCCGGAGATCCAGGTGATCGTACCACTATACTCTTTGTATTTATCTGCACCATTATCGACCCACACTTTTACAACCTGGCCTAATTTCACCTGTGACAATTGAGTGCCGGTGATATAAGCCCGGAGCGTGAGCACAGAAAGATCAGCTATCTTATACAGCGCTTTACCGGGAGTGGAGTATTCCCCTTCCTCAGCATACTTGGTGGTAACAATACCACCGATGGGATTGACAATGCTGGCCCGCTTTAACTGATCATCGAGCTGCGCCACTCTTTTTGACAGGGGTTTACCTTCACTGAGAATAGATCTGTTTTGAGTTGATACATTATTCTGCTGCACTTTTATCTGCTGCTGTGTCACCATCAGTTCTTTCCTGGCAGATTCCAGTTGAAAGTTTATATCATCCAACTGTTTGCCGGTGGCAGCATCCTGCTTAATAAGGTTTTCGATCCTGTTCTTTTCATGTTCCAGGTTGGCGACACGTGTTTGCTGAACAGATAACTGGTCCTGCAACAATTTGATCTGTGGCGATACATCGGCTGTTTTTTCCTGCAGCGCCCGGATGCTTTCTTCCACCTGCTCTTTTTGCAAACGCATATTTTCTGCATCCACCTCCCCTACAGTTTTGCCAGCAGGAATACTATCCCCTTCTTCCACCTGGAAAAGAATGATCTTTCCGCCTGTCTCAGATGATACTACCACATCATCTGTTTCAAAAGTTCCCGATGCATCAAAATCATGTTCTTTGTTGCCGCATGCAGCCAATGCAAAGAGCAGGATCGCCGGGATATACATTCGTTTGTTCATAATACAGTTTATTGTTTTCCTAAAATGGTTTGATAATTGATCTTGGCCTGCAGCCATTGCAGTTGATGAGTGATCATCAGTTGACGTGCCTGGTCTTCTGCATTCACTTCTTCGAGATAATCAGTAGCCGTGATCACTCCGTTATCCAATTGGGCTTTTGCTGCTTCTTTTACAGATTGACGCAAAGCAATGATCTCCCTGTCTGTTGCCACCAGTTGTTCCAGTTTCTCCATATCCGATTGTTGCTGACTCAGGCTGGCATTTGTATTTAACAGGAAGGTTTCTTTTTGCAAAGCCACTTGCTGCTGGCTGATCTTTACGAGTTCTTTTTCTTTCTTTTTGGTATACAATCCTCCAAGCGGCCAGCTGAGCCGGACACCAGCCACATAAAACAGGTCAAAACTATTATCGAGAAAATTAAGGCCAGGCCTGCCATAACCACCCTGCACAAAGGCGCTGAACTTGGGAAGGTTCTTTGCATCGATCACTTTATTTTGCTGCGCAAACAGTTTTGCCTGGTTATCATACAACCTTAATTCAGGTCGTTGCACTTGCTTGTCTGGCAAACCGGGAAATGGATCCGCAGGTTTTTCAAACACCGTATTTTCAGGCAGCGGACGGTTCAGGAAAAGCGAGAGCGTATTGATCATGCCTTTGCGGGAAGCTTTCAATTCGATGGCTCTTTGATCATTCTTCAGCAATTCCGCTTTCAATAAATTCAGGTTGGAACGGAATGCCACGCCATTATCCACCTGTGCACTTACGGTTTTGATCCCGTTGTTCAAGTCTGCCCTTATAAGATCAACCTGGCGAAGCTGTTCGTCCAGGTAAAGAATGCCCAGGTAAAGCTGGTTGATCCTTTCCTTTAACTGGTAGAGTTCTACTTCAGCCTTTTCATCTTCCACACCGGCATTCAGTTGCTGCCATTCCTTTTGCGCTTTCACAGTTCCTCCATCATAGATGGTCTGACTCAGATCTGCGGTGATCTTATACTGGTCTTTAGAAAGA
>DATAJQ010000131.1:0-10556 GCA_036262095.1 Chitinophagaceae bacterium
ACTGGAACTGGTGGATGAGGTGCTGCCGATGAATGAAGCTATTGCCAATGCTGATGTGGTAGTGCTGGCGATACCGGTAGATAAGCTGGTGTTATTACTGCCTTCCATCATGGATAAGATCGACCGGCAGATCGTGATAGATCTTGGGTCAACAAAAGCTCAATTGATCAACAGCATAAAAGATCATCCCAAAAGGGGGAGATATGTAGCCACGCATCCTATGTGGGGAACCGAGTACAGCGGCCCACAGGCAGCGGTGCGTGGCGCCTATGAGAACAAGGCTGTGATCATCTGCAATCCGCAGGACAGTGATAAGGAGGCACTGGAATGGACAAAAGCAATGTATAAAAAGATCGGAATGCACCTGCTCGAGATGGAAGGTAATGCACATGATCTGCATGCGGCTTATGTAAGCCATATCTCGCATATCACTTCTTTTGCACTCGCCAATACGGTGCTGGAAAAGGAAAAAGAAGAGCAGGCTATATTTGAAATGGCAAGCGCTGGTTTTGAAAGCACAGTGAGGCTGGCGAAAAGCAACCCGGCCATGTGGGTACCCATTTTTATGCAGAATAAGGAGAATGTGCTGGATGTGCTGACAGAGCATATCGCCCAGTTAACAAAATTCAAAGAAAGCATTGAGAAAGGTGACGGAAGATTATTGCAGCAACTGATCGAGGAAGCGAATCAGATAAGAAGGATCATCAGGTGATCGTTGCCCGTTGACCGGCCACACAATTTGGGAGAGTCTATTCGATATTTGATCAACACTCGAATCGAGTTGATCATCGGCCATCGGCCATCGGTCAACGGACAACGATCAGCACCCTTCAACCATAAACGACTTATAAATAATAACTTTACAAACAATAAGCAATATGCAAACAGCAGAACAAACAACAAATGACACCGTGCAAAAGGCCTGGAAGAAAAGACCGCTGATCATCAGCGGCCCCTGCAGTGCTGAAACGGAAGAGCAGGTACTGGCTACAGCCCAGCGGCTGGCGGCTACCGGCAAAATAGACATGCTCCGTGCGGGCATTTGGAAACCACGTACCAAACCTGGCATGTTTGAAGGCATCGGGGCAAAAGGGCTTCCCTGGCTTCAGCAGGCAAAAAAACTGACCGGTCTTCCCACTACGGTTGAAGTAGCAACCGGCAAGCAGGTAGAAGATGCGTTGACATTTGATGTGGACGTGCTATGGGTGGGCGCCCGTACTACAGTTAACCCTTTCAGTGTACAGGAAGTAGCTGATGCATTGAGGGGCGTGAATGTGCCTGTACTGATCAAAAATCCCATCAATCCTGATCTTGAATTATGGGCCGGGGCAGTGGAGAGAATAGCGCGCGCAGGTATTAAAGACATTGGTTTGATCCATCGCGGATTCTCTTCTTATGGCAATACAGAATACAGGAATGCACCGATGTGGCACCTGGCGATCGAGATGAAGCTGAAACACCCTGACATGCCTATCATCAATGACCCTTCGCATATCTGCGGCCGCCGTGATATCCTGCAGGATGTAATGCAACGTGCGGTTGATCTGGATTATGACGGCCTGATGATCGAAAGTCATATTGATCCGGACAATGCCTGGAGCGATGCCAAGCAACAGATCACACCTGAGCGTTTGAAAGAAATGCTGGAAGCGATCATCTGGAGAAAAGAAGACGTGAACTCTGCAGAATATCACGCCGCTCTGGAAAAATTGCGTCAGCAGATCAATCATCTCGATGATGAACTGATGCAGATACTGGGTCAGCGGATGAAGATCGCTGAAAAGATCGGACAGTACAAAAAAGAGAACAATATCACCATCCTGCAAACCAACCGCTGGAATGAGATCATTGAGAAAGCATTGACAAAAGGGGAGAAGATCGGTTTGAGCAAGGAATTCATCACCAAGTATTTTGATGCGGTGCACATGGAAAGTATCAACCATCAGAAGAAAGTACTGGATGCATAAGAAAGGTCAACAGAATTAAGATGAAACATATCCGATATAAATTCTCCGGTTCGTTCACTGATTTTTATTTTGATGCAGGCTTTGCACAATTGAAGAAGATCACTGATCCGAAAGCTACAGTGTTGATCACAGATGAAAATGTATTCAATGCCCATGCAAAGAGATTCAGGGGATGGCGGACAATTGTGCTGAAAGCCGGCGAAGCATATAAGGTGCAGGCTACAGTGGATGATATCATCCGCCAATTGATTGAAGCGGAGGCCGACAGGAAAACGACGCTGGTAGGCATCGGCGGGGGAGTGATAACTGATATTACGGGTTATGTAGCTTCCGTGTATATGCGCGGGATCCGTTTTGGTTTTCTTCCAACATCCCTGCTGGCATTGGTAGATGCTTCAGTGGGAGGAAAGAATGGCATTGATGTAGGTATTTATAAAAATATGGTCGGTGTGATCCGCCAGCCTTCTTTTATCCTGCATGATATGCTTTTCCTGAAAAGCCTGCCGCAGCATGAATGGGAAAATGGTTTTGCCGAGATCATCAAGCATGCCTGCATTAAGGATGCTGCCATGTTCCGCGAGCTGGAATCACATACGCTGAAAACATACCAGGCTAAACCCAGGCTGGCTGCTGCTTTACTGCAAAGAAATGCGCAGCTCAAAGCTAAAGTGGTGCAGCAGGATGAGTTTGAAAAATCCGTCCGCCGCTTGTTGAATTTCGGGCATACACTTGGGCATGCGTTGGAAAACGAATATAAACTGATGCATGGGCAGGCAGTTGCAATTGGCATGACGTATGCCTGTCATATATCTGAGCAGCTTACAGGGTTCAAACAAACCGCCAAAGTTGTAAAGGTATTGGAGCAGTATGGGTTGCCTACCTATATGCCTTTTGATAAGCGAAGGGCTTTTGAAGTGCTGAAAATGGATAAGAAACGCGAAAGAAAAGAAATGAACTATGTGTTGCTGGAAAAAGTAGGAAAAGGTATTGTGCAAAGCATACCGCTGGTTCGATTAGAAAAAATCATTCAAGGACTACCATCGTGAAAGTTACTATACAACCAACCGTTTTAAAAGGCGTTATTCAGGCGCCTGCTTCCAAGAGCTCCATGCAAAGGGCATGTGCAGCAGCGCTTGTAGCGAAAGGCATCAGTGAGATCCATAATCCGGGGCATAGCAATGATGATAAAGCTGCGATGGATATTATCAGCAGGCTGGGTGCAAAACCGGAAGAGCAGGTTGCTGATCTGCTGCGTGTCAGCAGTGAAGGCATACATCCTGTTGAGCCGTTTATTGATTGCGGCGAATCGGGATTAAGCATCCGTATGTTCACGCCTCTGGTGGCGCTTAGTGATAAAGAAATTACGATCAAAGGTTCCGGCAGCCTGGTTACCCGGCCGATGGATTTCTTTGATGAGATACTGCCTCAGCTTGGTGTGAAAGTAAAGACACAGGAAGGCAAGCTTCCCCTGGTAATACAGGGGCCATTGAAGCCTGCGACCATCAGTGTGGACGGTTCATTAAGTTCACAGTTCCTTACAGGCCTGTTGCTGGCTTATGCCGCAGCAGGTGCAAGCAATGTGTCCATTCATGTAAATGATCTCAAGAGCCGGCCTTATATCGACCTTACCCTGGATGTAATGAAGAGGTTTGGTTTGAAAACACCGGAGAACAGGGATTACAAAGAATTCTATTTTGATGATTCCGTTTCTGCTGCTGAAGCAATTCATCATTACACGGTGGAAGGCGACTGGAGCGGAGGGGCTTTTCTGCTGGTAGCAGGTGCTATTGCCGGCCCGATCACCGTAAGAGGATTGGACATTGCTTCCACTCAGGCTGATAAAGCTATTGTGCAGGCACTGATGCAAGCCAATGCAGGGATTGCCATCGATGCGAAAGAAATACAATTGCACCCTTCAGCGCTAAACGCATTTGAATTTGACGCCACTGATTGCCCCGACCTTTTCCCCCCGCTGGTAGCATTGGCAGCTTATTGCAATGGTGTGACGCAAATAAAAGGAGTCAGCAGGCTGGCGCATAAGGAAAGCGACAGGGGGCTGACCTTGCAGGAGGAGTTTGGCAAAATGGGTGTGATTATCCATCTTGATGGAGATATCATGCGTATTGAAGGTGGTAATGGCCTGAAAGGGGCTGCTGTCAGTTCCCGGCACGACCATCGCATTGCAATGGCCTGTGCGGTGGCGGCCTTAAAAGCAACCGGTGAAACTTCCATTGAGCATGCAGAAGCAGTGAATAAATCATATCCTGATTTTTACAACGATCTCCGTGCATTGGGAGCAGTTGTTTCCTTAAATCATCAATTTAAATTCCATGAATAGTTTTGGTCGCATATTCCGGGTGCACATTTTTGGTGAATCACATGGCGAATCCGTTGGGATCGTGATCGACGGATGCCCTGCCGGCCTGCCTCTTTCAGCAGAAGATATGCTGCCTGATCTTGAGCGCCGGAAAGGTGGCAAGCAAAAAGGAACTACCCCCCGCCAGGAAGCAGATTATCCTTTTATCAAAAGCGGTGTGTTTAACGGAAAAACGACCGGCGCACCGATAATGATCTTTTTTGAAAATAATAATACCCGCAGTGCCGATTATGAAAAGCAGCGCAGCATTCCCCGTCCGGGACATGCAGACATGGTAGCCCATCAAAAATATGGCGGCAATGAAGACTACCGCGGTGGAGGTCATTTCAGTGCAAGGCTTACAACAGGATTAGTGGCTGCAGGGGCTATTGCAAAAAAAATAATGCCAGGTGTTACCATTGAATCGGCCGTTACAGAGATCGGTGGTGAAGCTGACCTGGAAAAAGGATTGCAGAAAGCTATTGACGCAAAAGATTCGGTAGGAGGGTTGGTGGAATGCAGGGTGAACGGACTCCCTGTGGGATTGGGAGAACCTTTTTTTGATTCAGTGGAATCGCAGATCGCGCATATTGCTTTTGCCATTCCTGCTGTAAAAGGTGTTGAATTCGGAAGTGGTTTTGCAGCAGCCAAAATGTTTGGTTCGCAGCATAACGACTCTATTGAAAACATGGAAGGGAAAACCAGTACCAATCATGCTGGAGGCATTGTGGGCGGCATCAGCAACGGAAATGAACTCGTATTCCGCATTGCTATCAAACCTACCGCGTCTACTCCGAAAGAGCAAAGCAGTCTTAACTGGGAAAGCGGTCAGGTGGAAAAATTTTCTATCAAAGGCCGCCATGATCTTTGTGTTGCTTTGCGTGCACCGGTCATACTTGAAGCTGCTGCAGCAATAGCATTGGTTGATCTTTATTTGCTGGAGCAACACAGCAAGCGCGTTATATCCTAGCTGTCTCTGTTTAAAGTTCAGAGGTTTGATAGTTTAAGTTTATCTTTCTACTTCTTTAATCCAGCCTTAAACTTTTAAACTGTTAAACCGTTAAATCTAAAATTACTATTGAACATGCCGATCATTTATCATGTTACCACTGCGCCCGAATGGGAGCAAGCCCAACGACAGGGATTTTATGAAGCGCCTTCATTGAAGGAAGAAGGATTTATTCATTGCAGTGAAGACCGCCAGGTGGCGGGTGTGCTGGAAAGATATTTTGCAGGAAAAAAGGACCTGGTAAAGCTGAAAATAGATACAGACAAATTAACCAGCCGCTATGTGCAGGAATGGTCACCTTCTGTGCAGGACACTTTCCCGCATATCTATGGCCCGATCAATATTGAGGCTGTAGAGAAAGTGATTTCTTTAATGTAGTTGTCCTATACAATCAACGATCATGCATCAGTATATCGTCAATGCTTCTTTACAGATCGTTCCTGTGGTGCAGGACCGCCATCCGTATGAATGGGTGGATGAAGCCATTGAAATTATCAAACAGTCAGGCATCAAATATGATGTAGGCCCTTTTGCTACAGTGCTGGAAGGCACTTATGACGAAGTGGTGAAAGTGTTGCTTGCAGTGAATGAATACCTGTATCAGCGCGGTTGTTCAGAATGGATCAGCAATATCCAGTTGCAGGTAAGAAGCGGTGGTGATATTACAGGCGATGAAAAAACGGCGAAGTTTCATTAATGCGCCTGCTGCAATTGTTGGAAAGGAATGTCCAGCAATTCAAAACGGTCGCCTCCTGGCAGGTAATAATGCCACCATTCTGTTTCCAGTGCTTTGAACCCATATTTCTCCATCACAGACCGCAGCAATCGGCGGTTTTTTAATACCCCGGCCGGCAGATCGGTAAAACTATGATGTGCCGTATCACTGAAATTATCAAAACCGGTACCCATAGGCAATTCAGTTTTATCGGAGAGACTCACCAGGGTGAGGTCAACTGCAATGCCCCGGTTATGTCCGCTCCCCCTGGCCGGGTTTGCCACATAGCGTTCATCTTTTACCAGTTCCCAGAACAACACAGTTACTGAATAAGGCCGGTAAGCATCAAAAACTTTCAGTCCCAGGCCTGATGCAGATAATTCCTGCTGCACTTTCCCGAGCGCTTCTGCTGCCGGTAACCTCAGAAAAGTTACGTCAGGGGCAGGCACATACATTTGCCGGTTCATAAAATTATCAGTGGAGGCATAGTGCAGATCGTACTGGATGCCCGGAGCTTTACTTTTCAATTCCACCATTTTTTTAGAGGCATCAGCCTTTACTTCGGACAAGTACTTATTCCAGGTATCCGTTACCGGTGGCTTTTCCCTGAGGCTATCCTGTGCTGACAGTTTTGAAGCCCCGATTGTTAAAAAAATAACAAACACTGATAGCTGAATCCGGAAAGGATTGCTTAATTTGTTATACATACTGGTGCTTTAAGCTTGTTGATCGCTTTACTGTGTTAAAAGTAAAAGCTAAAATTTAAAATACCGTATGCAACCAGTGATTTCCTGGTTCCATCTACAGTTGCACGCATTCACCGCTATGAATAAGAAAGCCTTTTCGTATTCCACTGTTCTCCCCCTATTGGTTTTGCTAAGTATGCTGATTGCCTGCCATGAAGCAAAGAAACCACCGGAAAAAGAGATCGTTGTTTCCCCGGAAGAATTAAATAGTAAGGTAACGGAACTGATCCGCGGCTCTATTGAGTATGCTGCATCAAGTGAGGGGCGGATAGACGATTCGCTTCGCCTTTCTTTTTTATCCCCTTTGAAATCGGCATACGAAAAAAGCAGCTATGCGCCTGTCTGGAATCCCCATCAGCAATGGAAGCCTTTGAGCGATTCCATGCTGGGGCTGGTCCGTAATGCACGATTGTATGGGCTTTTCCCGGAGGATTATCATCTCGCTCCGCTTGAACTGATCTACCATAAACTGGTAACGGACACATCGGCCACAGAAAAAAAGGACGCCGTGCTTTGGGCAAAAGCGGATATCCTGCTTACGGATGCTTTTGTGCATTTTGTAAAGGATATAAAACTGGGTCGCCTTCCACAGGATAGCATCAGCCTTCGGAAAGACTCTGTGCTTGCAGATGATTTTTATGTGCAGCAGTTACAGCTTTTGCAGCAGCAATCCCTTTCGGGGACTATCGCAGCGCTGGAGCCGCAGCATAGTGGGTACCTGGCATTGAAAGCAGGTATTCCCGGCTTTTTGGATAGCGCCGATTTTCAGAAGGCGTACACACCCGTGCCCTTGCCGAAGGATCCTGGTTTTAAGCCGGCACTGGAACGCCGCATGCGGGAAGCCGGCTACATTACCGATAGCCTGTCACCCGATTCACTGCAACTGGCGCAGGCCATCAGGCGTTTTCAGCAACACGCCGGCATCACTGATGATGGCAAGGCCGGGGAGGGAACGGTAAGAATGCTCAATATTTCCGACCGTGATCGTTTTGTAAGTATCGCTATCAATATGGACCGGTATAAAATGTTGCCGGAGCAAATGCCCGAACGCTATGTTTGGGTGAACCTGCCGGGTTTTTACATGAAGCTGTTGCATAAGGATTCGGTGGAGATCGTATCAAAGATCATTTGCGGCAAACCGGCGACCCGTACTCCATTGCTGACCAGTTCCATTTCTACCCTGGTTACCTATCCTCAATGGACGATCCCCAATAGCATTATTGTAAAGGAAATATTGCCCGGGTTGAAAAGGGATACGGCTTACCTGGCCAAAAAAGGGTACAGCCTGATCAATTCCCATGGAGATGAGGTGAACCCGGATAGTGTAGACTGGTCGAAATACAGCAAGGGTATTCCTTATAAGGTGGTGCAGGGCAGTGGGGATGAGAATGCTTTAGGTATCCTGAAGTTCAGTTTCCCTAATAAGTATGCCGTATACCTGCATGATACCAACCAGCGCTATCTTTTTGCCCGCACGGTGCGTTCATTAAGCCATGGCTGTGTGAGGGTGCAGGAATGGGAAAAGCTGGCCTATAATATTGTCCGCTATGATAATGATGAGGGCGAGTATTCAGCTATTCCCTCGTCAGAAGAAGATTCTATGTCTACCTGGCTTGTGCGCAAGGAAAAGCACTTCATAAATGTAAAGAACCGGCTGCCTGTGTTCATCCGTTATTTTACAGCTGACGGCAAAGACGGAAAAGTTGCCTTTTATGATGACATGTATGGGGAAGACAAATATATCCGGGCCAGGTATTTTCCCGGGAAATAGCCTGCCGGATAATTAACCGTACGTTAATTTTGCCCGGTTTTGCCTGTAAGGGAATGAATTCTAAGGAAATAATTTATTTTCCAGTCAAATACCATTTATTTTTGCCCTGTTTATTAACCAAACTTATCGCTTATGAAGAAGATTTTAGTCGTCTTAATGGCTCTGTGTTTTTTGTCCCCAGCCAGCTTTGCTCAGAATCCTGAGATCCGGCCGGCGGCTCTTGGTGTGAGTTTTTTCTTCAATGACTACCTGACTGCCAGTCGCATCAGGTCGCAGTCTTTATCCAATGTATTAATGAATAAGCAATGGGCCAAACCAAAAGAAATGTCCCCTGGCCTGGCTATTTCATATTTCCAGGGATTGCACAAGCATATTGATGTTGCCGGCACACTGGCAGGATCATTTGTAAGGGAAGCGCTTCGCGACCGCGTACTCAGCAGTGATAAATTCCTGCTGGAAGCCGATGCTTCTTTCAACTTTAAAATGGTATCAGAAAAATACTGGGTGCAGCCTTACCTGATCGCTGGTATCGGAGCTTCCATGTATGATGGCAGCTACTTTGGTGCGTTCATCCCAACCGGTGTAGGCATGAAAGTGAATTTTTATGATGATGCCCACCTGTTTGTTACTTCCCAGTACCGTGTTCCTGTTACCAAGGAAAACTCCAATTACCATTTTATGTACCAGATCGGGATCGCAGGCCGTATCGGCAAGAAGGCAGAACCTGTTGCCCTGAAGCCTTTGCCTCCTGCACCTCCGCCTGATACCGACAATGATGGTATCATTGATAGCCTGGATAAATGTCCCACTGTACCAGGTTTGGCGAAATATGATGGTTGCCCCATTCCCGACACTGATAAAGATGGTGTGAATGATGAAGAAGATAAATGCCCCACTGTTCCGGGTCTGGCAAAATACCAGGGCTGCCCTATCCCTGATACAGATAATGATGGTATCAATGATGAAGAAGATAAATGTCCGACAGTTGCCGGTGTAGCCCGTTACCAGGGGTGCCCTGTCCCTGACACGGATAAAGACGGTGTGAATGATGAGGAAGACAGATGCCCTTCAGAACCAGGTCTGCCCGAAAACTTCGGCTGCCCCACACTGGAGCAATTCAAGTTTGATGCGAAGAAAGTGCAGTTCCTTTCCGGAAGTGCTACGCTCACCAAAGCAGCAAAAGCTGAACTGGACAAAGGTGCTACCATCCTTAGCGAGCATCCTGAGATCAAGATCTCTATTGAAGGCCATACAGACAATACAGGCAAAGAAGCATCTAACCAAAAACTTTCTGAAAAGAGAGCGGATGCAGTGAAAGCTTATTTTGTGCAGAAAGGCATTAGTGCAGACAGGTTAGTGACGGTGGGTTATGGTCAATCTATGCCTATTGCAGATAATAAGACGGTGAAAGGACGTGCGGAGAACAGAAGGGTAGAGTTCAAGGCTGCGAAGTAAGAGAGAAGAGATAGCTTAAATAAAAAAGGATGGAAGGAATCTTCCATCCTTTTTTATTGTGTGCGAAAATGGGTGAATAAAAACAGGTTTTTTATTTTGGTTAACTACTCCTTTTACGTCATCTTCACCATCACAGTTTTTTCTTAGCCACCAATTAAGGAAAAACTCTTACTGCTTGTCAGTATTGAGAAAAACGGGAGAGGGTTGTGTATTTTCTTAAATACCACATCTCCTAATAGTAACCAACACCAACCACCAGCTATGCTGAACCACCGCAGCGTACTTTTTTTTATAGGGATACTTCTGTCCCTGCATGTACAGGCGCAGGAAGATACAGCTTCGGTATCTTCTCCTGTCAGTAATAAATACCTGGAGGCGGTAAATAAAAAAGCCGGCAGCCTGGAACAAAAGCTGGATAAGCAATCTGAAAAAATCATCACCCGGTTTTTAAAGCAGGAAAATAAATTAAAACGGAAACTGGCGCGAAAGGATTCTGCGGCTGCCGCGGCAGTGTTCGGTGATGCAAAGCCACGGTAT
>DATAJQ010000132.1:0-6737 GCA_036262095.1 Chitinophagaceae bacterium
GGCATTGTAGCCACCGGATATTTGTTGCCTTACTGTGTCCGATATAAAGCGGAGCCAGCCTCCCTCACCGGTAATGCCGGTACCATTATTGGAGTTATCGGTGATCCGTGACTGGTAGCTATTGTTCCAGCTTTTTCCTGAAAAATTCACAATGGCATTTTTTCCGATGCCAAGATTGCCCTGGTTGGTTACATTAGAAAAGATGGTAGCCGAATCGCCGATAAAAAATATTTTGCCGGTGGCAGGTACATAAAACCCCTGTTGAGCTGTTGCTTTTAAACAAAGCAGTAAAATAGCGAATACATTATGGATAATATGCCTGTATCGTTTGGCCATTCATCAAAACTCTGTGATCGTTACGTAAAACTTTGTTCCATTGCCAAGGGTCCGGCTGTTTGTTGATGCATTATACATTCTAACCCTGACATTGCTTGTGCTGGTCAGTCTGGCTGATCCAATGCTGACACCAGCCGGCAGATCTGTGTCCAGCGAAACGGTTACGGTGGCCCTGGTGCTGGTCGGTGCGTTGGCTGTTGGGATAGCCAGGTCCACATCTACCAGGGCAGGGCTATAAGCAAGACCGATTACCACAAGGTTTGCGCCGCCGAAATTGATCGTCGAGGTTGTTGCTATTTCGAGGCTAATAGTGTTTTTTTGAACAGTCCCTTTAGCTCCCATCTTATAAGTGCCGGTAACATCGAGAACAGCAGCAGGGGTGGGAGTGCCTATTCCAACGGACCCGCTTTGCAACCGCATTATCTCAGTCATTGTACTGGTTGAGCTATTGTAACTTTTAAAAACGAAAGGCTCATTTCCGTCCTTGCCGGTAATAAATTCTAAACCGCCGTTATCGGAAGTGCCTGTGGCACCGAATTCAAAATAATCGACACCGGCCGCGCTTCCTTTTATCCTGAAATTACCGTTGGCATCTATAAATATTTTGGGTTTATAGAATTGTGCTGCCGGCGCATGGAACTGCAGGGCAGATCTTAAATAAGTAAGCTGTTCATTATTATCGGAATAATCCGGGTATGCCTGCACCAATCCTAAAGTAGCCCTCCGTCCAAGTTCAAGAAAACTGCTGCTGTTCGATTTTAAGATCATCGCTTTATCATCGGTCGTTCCAATAAAATTGGATGAGCTGACCCCTGTATTGCCGGTAGTACTCCAGTAATTCTTCAGCAGATCGGTCGTGCTTAATGCCCGCCAGTGGCCATTGCTTCTGATCATGAGTTGGGCAGATGGCTGGTGAAAGATCACCATGCCATCCGGGGGTGTCAGGCCATTGATCAGTGTTGTATCGGTGATCCTGGGGAACAGCATACCCTGGTCATTGGATTCCAATTCCAGTATAGCTGATTTCTGCAGGGCAAGCGGTGTTTTACCTAAACGTAATTGTTGTGAATAGGCTAAACTGCTCCATGCAAGACATAACAAGGCCACGCTGATTCGCTTCAGGCTACGCATAGTAACAGGATTGGTCTTTGCGGTTGTCTTCTGCGGAATAATTACTTCTTGATGATATACCAGTTAGCGCCGTCTGTTTGCAGCGTCACATAAGTCCAGTCGTTATATATCACATAGG
The DNA here is from genome assembly GCA_036262095.1 of Chitinophagaceae bacterium. Taxonomy (GTDB): domain Bacteria; phylum Bacteroidota; class Bacteroidia; order Chitinophagales; family Chitinophagaceae; genus Terrimonas_A. Next base: position 1,586 of record DATAJQ010000132.1, read on the forward strand.
AAGAGCCGCCATCAATCGTTCCTGAAGCGGGAGTAATAGTCAGTTCGTGATCGATGCCGCCGGTACCAACCTTCTTGATAGTGTATATACGCCCTGAAAAGGTGGAAGGGTTGGGCAATGTGAGTGTAAGTGCTGAACTGGTGGTGTTCATCAGAATGGTATTGTCTGCTGCAGTAGCCGTGTAGTTGCTGCTGAATGTCTGGATAGCCATTGAAAGGGAGCCGCTCACCTGCACGGTAGAGTTTGCCTGCCCTGTATTACCTATAAGTATTGCTTTGGCTGCAGCTACACTGTCCTGGAAGGTTTTGTTGCCGCCGAAAGTTTGTGCAGCCGCTGTTACGATACCGGGGTTGGTGGCATCAGCCGGATGCAGTATTATGGTGCGTGAAGTGGTGTCGGAAGTGATAGATGCGCCATTTACATTAGGTACGGATGCTACAGCGCCGATCGTGATCGTCTGGATGCCGCTGTTGATCTTTTGCCAGTCGGCATAAGTGAGCAAGCCATAAGGTTTGGTGGGAGAGGAACCATTCTGCACAGGGAGATGGATGGCAATAGTGCTGTCTGAAGCACGGTTCTCTACTGCTACTGTATCAGTGGTGGTGTTGGCATCTGCGGTAAGGCTCAGGGTTTGTTTCTGGATACCGTTAATAGCACGGATCGCATTTTCAAAGGCGGAAGAGGACATGGAGCGTTTGTATACAGAGCCGTCAGCAGCCAGCACAAGCACGTCCAGTTCGTTGGTGCCAGCGGCAAGATTTTCAAATTTTACGGAACCATCGACGTTCAGTTTGGCAGTAGGATTAGCAGTACCGATACCGACGTCCCCATTGGCATTAATGCGCAATCTTTCTGCATTGCTGGTTTTCATTACTAATGGTTGACCGTCTACTGTACCGATAAAATTTAAAGAGGGATCTGTGCCGCTGTTACCATTAAGTGACCAGTTGGAGTTTGCTTCAGACAGATCAGCGATCTTTTTCCAGCTTCCGTTACTGCGGAGGCGGAGGCTTTTATCGGTATTCAGGAAAATGATCATACCGTCTGGTGGGGTCAGGGCATTGATTGCAGTGGTGTCGGCCAGCCTGGGCAATAAAAGACCCTGGCGTGTGCTTTCCAATTCAAGAATAGATGATTTCTGGATGCTGGTGGGATTGTCGCCTACTTTCAACTGGGCATTTACAAAAATGGTGGAGCTTAGGAATAGCGCGACAAATAATAAACCTTTACGGTTTATGATCGTAGGATTAGGTTTCATAAAATATTAGATGGCATTAAAAATTAGTAAACAGGAGTTGCAAGGTGGCTTATCAATGATCCTGTTTATTCATTAACAATACAAAGGAAGCAGAATAAGATGAGCTGCTGTATAGATTATCCTATCATTGTAATGTAGTTGGACTGCTACATAAAAACAGGATTTATGATCTGATACAGGTATGCCAGGTTATTATCACTAAGAGTGGCTGAACTTTAACAGGCAGTTGAACTACTACTTTAAAGAGGGCAGATGAACTTTTATGGGACGGGAATTTATATCGTATTTGTTTGATTTGGATCAATTGTTTTTTTGCTTGTAAAAAGCATCCACATAAGCTGCCAGTTCCAGGAATGGTTTGAGATCATTCAGTTCTGCAGCCTGGTCCGGCATCTGCTGAAAGTCAAAGTTGTTGACTTTTACAGTACAATCATATTCTCCAAGAACATTATCCAGTAATATAAAGCAGGCATAAGCCACCTGGTTATAATTCTGTTCGGTTATCCCTTTTGCATAAATAATAATGTTCAATTGCTGGTTGTCGATAACCGGGAAGAATTTCATTTGTGCAGGATCCAGAACCAGTTGGCCAACGTTTAATTTCATTTCTTTTACTGCTGTTGCCGGCATTCGCTGGCGGAAAGCAAAAAACTTCCAGCCTTTTACAGCAGGTGCTCTTTCTACAATGTCTCTTACCAGTTGAAAAAGCTCAGGATTGCCATTGGCTGAAACCGTCATATTGATAATGCCGTTCTGCGGTGGTTCAAATTCTATGGCAAGACCGGCTTTTATCTTTTTTACCTGAATGAATAATTCATTGAGGTATTTATCAGGATCGCTCTGGAAATTGCGGAGCCTTTTTTCATTTTTTACAAACCAGCCCCAGAAATTATCAATGGAATCTTTTTTGTGATACAGGCCATGTACACTGGATTGTTCATGTAACATGGATGTGGAATTAATGTTACATAGATATAATGATAGTAAAGAGATAAATATAGTTTTCATTTTACACTGGCAGAATGATGTGTTCAAGATAGTGGTTTTTACATAAATGGCCCGGCATGGTTGTTGGGCCGGTTCTGTTAAATGGTTGTTATGAAAAAGATCCTTCTGTTTTTTGCAGTAATCGTAGTTGCCGCAGCTTGTAATAACAATGCCGATAATCAGGGTATGGATAGAGACAGTACCGATAGTGTGGTTTTGCCGGGAGGTCGTTCATCAGACAGCCTTGCTGTGCCACCACAAACATCTGATAGCGCGCGCATGGCAGACAGCGCCCGTGCGAAAGATAATACGCGGGCAAGGAAAGACAGTACGAAGTAGATTATATCTTCTTACATTGAATTTTAGTAGGTGATGAGACCAGTGGTGAACAGGATTTATTTATACAATAAATATTTCTTGCGCATTTTCCTGTACTTGCTCAGTCCTGGTTCCCAGCTTTTACGGATCATGGCTTCAGGCACTCTGTCTATAATCTGTTTGCGGAATAAAGGTGAGCCGCTAAGTTTGCCGATATCACCCATTTCCTTGCTTAGCTTTGAATCGAAAAACTTTTCTTTATGCGGATGTGCTTTATACAATTCCATCATCCATTGAAGATTGAGTTTTTTTGAACGCCTCAGCTTTTGAATGTCATAATTGCGCAGGTCCAGGCCATAACATACTTCATTCATAAAAAGAGGCGTTTCACTCATTCCTTTAATAGAAGTGGGAGTGAAAGAAAACGGGTACTTGCCTTTCAGTTCGGGGCTGCCCAGTACTGTAAAGGGATAATATGTGCCCCGGCCATGGTTAAGATATGTGCCTTCAAACAAACAGGTAGAGGGATAAAGCATTACAGCCTGTTGAGTATTCAGATTGGGTGAAGGGCTTACAGGCAGCTCATAATACATATCGTGATTGTAATTGGCCACGGGAATGATCTTCAGCCTGCACTTTACTTTGCCTTCGAGCCAACCTTCGCCGTTGGCCATTCGGGCAAATTCAGCAACAGTGAGCCCATGGCTGATGGGGAGCGGAAATTTACCGATCCCGGATTTCAATGACATATCGAGTACAGGTCCGTCTATCAGGTAGCCATTGGGATTGGGTCGGTCGAGGATCAGTAATTCCTTATCATAAGTGGCACAGGTTTCCATGAGTAATGCCAGCACATTGATATAAGTAAAAAAGCGGCAGCCAACATCCTGCACATCATAGATCATCAGGTCCACGTCTGCCATATCTTCTTTGCTGGGTTTTCTTTTTGGGCCATATAAAGAGATGATGGGGATGCCGGTAGCTGGATCAATTTGATCGGCGACTTTTACACCGGCGCCTACATTTCCACGGAATCCATGTTCAGGCCCGAACACTTTTACGATATTAATACCGCTGGCTTTGAGACTGTCGACAAGATGCTTATTCCCGATACGTGAAGTGGGATTGGCCAGGATAGCAATGCGTTTGCCTTTTAAATAAGGAATGTATTTTTCTGTTTGGTCGGCGCCGGGAATGATCCTGGCCCGGGCTTCCGCATCATCCGGAGCAGGGGTAGGAGCAGCAGGTTGTTTAAAACCGGGGGTCATTGAAACGAACACAAGCAAAGCCGTCAGAAAAATATTCATGCAAAGAATTTTATCGTCAAATTTATGCCTATATGAATTAATTGTACCTTTGCGGTCTCCTCTCTTTTAATCCGAACATATTAATCTTCTCTTTGTTGATACCTTCCCGGCTTTGGTGAAAGCTATTACTGTACAATCTGTAGCTTTACGCCCTTTTCCAACCCGGCCACTCTATTCCTTTGCCAACCATTTTGATTCCCGGCATTGCCGGAAGTATGATGTTATTGATTTAAACCTGTTAACTGTGACTAAAAAAAGATATTACTTTCTCGTATCACTTCTTGGTGCGCTTACTACTATTGCGCCATTTTCTATCGATATGTATTTGCCGGGTTTCCCTGCTATTGCAAAGGACCTGCACACATCTGTATCGGAAGTATCACTTTCCCTGTCCGGCTTCTTTGTGGGAGTTTCCCTGGGACAATTATTATACGGTCCGTTAATGGACCGGTTTGGCCGGAAGCCTCCGTTGTATGTTGCGCTTTTGTTGTATATCGCTGCTTCAGTGCTTTGCGTTATGGCTACCTCGCTCAATTTCCTGGTGGCTGTTCGTGTGGCGCAGGCTATTGGGGCTTGTGCGGCCACTGTGGCAGCCAATGCCATGGTGCGTGATCTCTTCCCGGTGGAAGAAAATGCAAAGGTGTTTTCCATGCTGATACTTATCCTGGGGGTGTCGCCTATTATTGCACCTACGGTTGGCAGTTATGTTACTTCTTCGCTTGGCTGGCAGGCAGTATTTATTATTCTTGCATCGATCACAGCCGCGATACTGCTGGCAGTTTTCTTTGGCCTGCCGGAAAGCAGTAAGCCTGATCCGGACTATTCGCTAAAACCTGCAGCGATCACACGCAGCTATCTGGCCGTATTCAGAGAGCCGGTGTTTTACACCTATACCTTTACGGGAGCTATCGCTTTTGCGGGTTTGTTTACCTATCTCTCCGGTTCGCCCTATGTATTTATGGAATTGTATAAAGTGAGTGAGAAGGAATACGGATGGATCTTTGCTTTACTGGCCGGTGGGCTGATCCTGGCAAGCCAGGTGAACAGATTTCTGATGAAAAGATACAGGATCCAGCAGATCGTGATCACAGCACTTATTGTTAAAACGTTTACCGGTCTGCTGCTGTTGATTGCAGCTTCACGCGGCTGGCTTTCGCTTCCATTGATCCTGTTGCTGTTGTTTATTTATTTAAGCTGCCTGGGATATATACTGCCCAATTCGTCTGCCCTGGCCATGTCGCCTTTTACCAAAGGAGCCGGCAGTGCATCAGCTTTGATGGGT
>DATAJQ010000133.1:0-50245 GCA_036262095.1 Chitinophagaceae bacterium
ATATCAGTCCATCCAATATTCAGTGAAAAACAAAAACTTCCAAATCCTTAAAACCAACCGGTCTTAACCACCCCGGGTTTAAAATCCAATGTCACTCACTCTTTTTACCGTCCAGTTAAAGAGACAGGGCCGCTACCAAAAGTAGCGGCCTCTTTTTTATTCCTTATATATGATTGTTGTGTTATTGCCAGGTATGTTTCTTCCAACAGAGCACTGCCCTCGCAAAATACAGGATCGTGATTACTATTTCAGCATCCTTAACCCTTTTATCTCCTCCGTATTTTTCACTTCCATCACACTTATTGCATAACCTCCTCCCGGTGCACAATGCTGTGACAATTTCGATTTATTGGTCACTACCACTTTCCTGATCACATAGTCTTGCGGATTTGTATCGTAATGTGCTTTTTCACCGTCACTATAAATTGTTGCAATGTATTTTTTACCGGCATCCAGGAAATCGAATTTGATATTGGACACACGGCCATTCTCATCACAGGTGCTGCCGATAAACCAGTTATTTGTTCCTTTTGCTTTACGTGCAAGCGTGATATAGTCACCTGGCTCAGCTTCCAGCGCTTTTGTATCATCCCAGTCAACGGCCACATCTTCAATAAAGCGGAAAGCATCGAGGAATTTATTGTATGTCTCTGGCAGGTCGGCAGCCATTTGCAAAGGACTGTACATGGTAACATATAATGCCAGTTGCCTTGCAAGCGTGCTATGCACATAAGAAGTATTGGCAGGATTGTACTTGCTGATCTTCGTTTCAAAAATACCCGGCGTATAATCCATCGGGCCGCCGATCAGCCGGGTGAAAGGAAGGATCGTGGTATGGTCCGGGTTATTCCCTCCGAATGATTCATACTCGGTGCCTCTTGCTGCTTCATTCGCCAGCAGGTTGGGATAAGTGCGATGCAAACCTGTGGGGCGGATCGCTTCATGTGCATTCACCATTATCTTGTAATCCGCAGCTTTCTGAATGGCATAGAGATAATGATTGACCATCCATTGTCCATAATGGTGTTCCCCTGCCGGAAGGATATTTCCTACATAACCACTCTTTACTGCATTGTACCCGTTCTCCACCATGAATTTATAAGCAGTGTCCATATGCCGCTCATAGTTGCGGACAGAAGAAGATGTTTCATGGTGCATGATGATGCGGACATTTTTGCTGGCAGCATAGCGATGCAGTTCTTTTACATCAAAATCAGGGTAGGGTGTTACAAAATCAAATACATAATCTTTCATTTTGCCAAACCAGTCCTCCCAACCCACATTCCAGCCTTCTACCAGCACGGCATCGAATCCGTGTTGTGCAGCAAAATCTATGTACTCCTTCACGTGTTTGGTATTGGCTGCATGTGTACCGTTGGGTGGCGTTTTGGTATAATCAATCTTATCGAGCTGTATATTTTCAAGGTTGGTATATGACCAGGTGCTTTTGCCTGTGATCATTTCCCACCATACACCTATATATTTGATAGGCTTGATCCAGGAAGTGTTCTGATACTTGGTAGGTTCATTCAGGTTCAATACAAGTTTGGATTCCAGTATATCGCCTGCCCTGTCGCTCACGATCACTGTGCGCCAGGGCGACTGACAGGGTGTTTGCATGCGTCCCTTGTTGCCCACTGCATCCGGCGTGAGGAATGATTCAAGGATAAAGTTCTTATCATCCAGGTCCAATGACATGCAGGAGTAGTTGACCAGCGCTGCTTCGTGGATATTGATATACAATCCATCCTTACTTTTCATCATCAATGGTGTTTGCACACCAGTGGGGGAAAACGTGGTTTGAGAAGCGTTGGGTGTAACGGCTGCTTTCATTTTTCCTCTTATTTCCGAAAGATTGGAAGTAACAGTACTGTATTCCTGCGTATCATAATCGCCGGGCAGCCAGAAAGCTTTGTGATCACCTGCCAGGGCAAACTGCGTTCTCTCTTCCTTGATAATAAAATAGTTCAGGTTTTTTTGTTCAGGAAATTCATAACGGAACCCCAATCCATCATTGAACAAACGGAAGCGGATCACGATAAACCGTTGGGTAGATGACTGGGTGATCGTTACGGCCAGTTCATTATAATGATCCCTGATCTCTTTCACTTCTCCCCATACCGGTTTCCAGGTTTCATCAAAACTGGTGCGGGCGGTATCACTGATCACGAATCCCTGCAAAAGGGAAGTGTCATTTACCAGTTGCAATCCCAACCTGCTGGTGCGGAGTACATCTTTTCCTTTATAAGTCAGGCTGTAGGCCGGCGTTCCTTTCTCCACCAGGGAAAAGTGAAGCTGCAGTTGTTTGTCGGGCGATTGAAGGTCCTGGCTATAAGAGATAATGTACAGGAGAACGAGAACAAGAGAGGCAAATAATCTGCGCATATCGTTTGATTAAGGATGAATAAACAACCGGGTACTAAGCCGGGCTGAAGCAAATGTAAGTAATAAGTTTTAATGTGTATGAAGTACATGATTCCTGTTTACTTGTCGTATTCTGCCTCAAGATTGCCGTGATCGCACCCTTCCTCCGCCAGAAAATGCAGCTAGGTTTGTATTCATTTAATAATTGAGATTATGAAAGAGGAATTGCTTGATCAGATCGATACCACAGAAGCTGAATTGCTGCATATTTATGCATCACTTTCCCAGGAGCAGTTGAACCAGGTACCTTTTAAGGGCAGTTGGACTGCCGGGCAGGTGGGGGAGCATTTAGCAAAGGGTTGTTCTGTAGAATTGTTATATGGCAACACAAAACCTACCGGGCGTGACCCCGCTATTATGATAGAGCCGCTCAGAAGATTATTTCTCGATTTCAGCACCAAAATGAACTCCCCTGATTTCATTTACCCGCAGGAGAATTATTATCAGAAAGAGGAAATGTATAAACGCCTGGAGACTACCTGGAAAAATATCCGGCATGCGGCCAATACGCTCGATCTCAATCCCACCTGCATGGATTTTGAGTTTCCGGGAACAGGGATGCTTACCCGTTTTGAATGGCTCAGCTTTATGGTGATCCATACGCAAAGGCATTTGCACCAATTAAGGAATATATACAGCAAAGTTGCGGGACAGGAGTATCTATAAATGCCAGGTAAATGTTTAAGTTGCTGATTTTTATTTTATTAAATTGAAAGAAGGAATGAATTGTATTTAACAATCCTTTTATATACTTAAACCGGCCCTTTATTCGTTAAACCACATCCTGGCGCACCATCCAGGTGTATTCCCACATGAAAAAACTGGCCGTTCTACTTTCTTCTTTTATTGTATTGACCCAAAGTGGCTATTCCCAACAAACAGATAGTATCCCGTTGCCAGCCCTACCGCGCAATAAGTTCACAGTACGTCAATTGCAGGTACCGCTCACCCTTACCTTAATGGGATTGGCTGCAAGCAGCAATGCAGACGGTTCTATCAAGAATTATATTGTACGGGAAAGGAATGAACATCTACCGGGTTTTAAAACCCATATTGATAATTATCTGCAATATTCCCCGATCGCAATTGTGTATGGGCTCGATGCGATGGGTATTAAAGCCAAAAATGATTTTGCCAACCGGACGGCCATGCTGATCAAAGGTGAGTTGATGATGCTGACCACCGTAACCCTCTTGAAGAACACAACTAATCAATTACGGCCTGATGGTTCTGATCACAGCTCTTTTCCTTCAGGACACACTGCCCAGGCTTTTGCTACTGCCACCTTTCTGAGTATGGAATATAAAGACCGTTTTCCCTGGATGCCTTATGCTGCTTATGGACTGGCTTCTACAGTCGGTATGATGCGTATGGCCAACAACCGGCATTATATCAGCGATGTGCTGCTGGGTGCGGGTATTGGCATTCTTTCCATGAAAGCTTCCTATTGGACGCACCAGTACAAATGGGGAAAGAAGAAAACAGCAAAACTGATCTACTGATCCTTACCAGCCCTCTTTCAAAAAGAATTCAAATTTATTCGGGTAAATTTGCTGTAATAACTCTGCATGAAGATTCTGATCATCGAAGACGAAGAAGAACTTTCTTCCAGTATTGCTCAATATCTTAAGGAAGAGAATTATCGCTGCGAATTTGCCAATACTTATGCGCAGGCTATAGAAAAGATCAGCCTGTATGAATATGACTGCATTTTGCTTGATCTGATGCTGCCTGGCGGTGACGGTCTGAAGATCCTGGAAGAGCTGAAAGCCCAGAAAAAGCAGGATGGCGTGATCATCATATCGGCTAAAAATTCTGTGGACGACAGGATCAAAGGTTTACAGATCGGTGCAGATGATTACCTGGCCAAACCCTTCCATCTTCCAGAGCTGGCTGCACGCATTTATTCCATTATCCGCCGGAGAAGTTTTGGCAATAACAATATGGTGCGTCAGCATGAATTGGAAATCGACCTGCTGGCCAAAACCGTGATGGTCAATGATACGCCTGTTTCCCTAACCAGGAAAGAATTTGATCTCCTGCTCTATTTTGTTGGCAATAAAAACCGGGTCATATCCAAAGGTGCGCTGGCGGAGCATTTATCGGGAGATATTGCAGATATGCTGGATAATCACGATTTTGTGTATGCTCATATTAAGAACCTTAAAAAAAAACTGCATGATGCTGGCTACGGCAATTACCTGAAAACGGTTTATGGCACCGGGTATAAATGGGAAGTGTAAAGGCCAATTAACAACACTTTGGCAGTGATTAATACTTCGTTAACCAGTTTGCCCCTCTATTCTTCAAAATTTCTTCCAAATCAATCAAAAACTTTGCGGACATAAGTTCTGCCTGCATGAAAAAACAAGCTTTCGCCTGCCTTTTCCTCCTTTTATTGTTCCAGTGTGGATATACCCAACAAACGGATAGCAGCCTGGTCGTGCCCCGTTACCGCTTCAGCGTACGCCAGTTGAATGTGCCTGTCACCCTGGCACTGATGGGCGTATTTACTGATGGGAACGGAAAAGAATCCATTAAGAACGAGATCGTGGAGGAGCGGAATGAGCATATGCAGAGTTTCAGGACGAATATTGATAATTACCTGCAGTATTCCCCCATTGCTATTGCGTATGGGTTGGATGCAATGGGTATTAAATCGAAAACGGATTTTGCCAACCGTACAGCCATCCTGCTGAAAGGTGAACTGCTGATGTTCGGAACGGTTACCCTGCTCAAGAATACTACGCATCAGCTCCGGCCGGATGGATCTAATTATAATTCCTTTCCTTCCGGGCATACTGCCCAGGCTTTTGCCGCCGCTACATTCTTAAGCCAGGAGTATCAGGACCGCTTTCCCTGGATGCCCTATGCTGCTTATGGACTGGCTTCTACAGTCGGTATGATGCGTATGGCCAACAACCGGCATTATATCAGCGATGTGCTGCTGGGAGCAGGTATTGGCATTCTTTCCATGAAAGCTTCCTACTGGACACACCAGTATAAATGGGGAAAGAAAACAAAGAAACTGATCTATTGATCCATCATAATTATAACAGATAGCTGTATGCATTGGGATTTTTTTAAGGAAGGAAGGAGTAAATATGCCCCCGCCATTCTACTTGTTGGGCTTGCCGTGCTCATTTCTTTTCTTACCAGGTTGATATTAGTGATCAGTTTTGAACACAGGATGGGTAGCTCATTCCTGCCGGTTGCAGAAAGTTTTTTTATCGGGATGCTGTACGACCTGATGATCGCTCTTTTTGTGGCTGTTCCGCTGGTATTGCATATCTGCTTTACCAATGAATTTATTTACACAAAGAAAGGAAGATGGGTGATGGCTGCTTTTTTTGTGGCATTGCTGGGAATAATCCTGTTTACCCATCTTATCCCAAAAGATTTTAACCGTGACCTCTACAAAGCTTTTCTTATTTACCTGGCCGTACGCGTGGTCATTTATCTTTTCCTGCTGACACGCAGCTTTTCTTTCCGCAGGAAATGGCGGGCCGCTGTGGTGGGATTATTTTTGTTCATTGCCATATTCCTTCTTCTGTTCAATGCAGTGAGTGAATGGTTTTTCTGGAATGAATTTTCTTCCCGCTACAATTTTATTGCGGTGGATTACCTGATCTATACCAATGAAGTGATCGGGAATATCAGGGAATCTTATCCTGTAACCAGCATTTTGCTGACGGCTGCTATTGTTGCAGGTGGTATCATCTTCCTGTTCCGGAGAAAGATAACAGCAAGTATAAAGGAACGCTTTTCTATTGTTCCAAGGCTGGCTTTTATGGCACTTTTTGCGCTGGCAACATTCATTGTTGCATTTGTGATACCGGCAAGCTGGAGAAATTTCAGTAAAGACAACTATGCAAATGAATTGGCCGGCAATGGTATTTATGATTTTGTGCAGGCTTTCCAGAACAACGAACTCGATTTTTATAAGTATTATCAAACCCTTCCGGACTCCACTGCGTTTTCCATAGTGAGAGAGCAATTGTCGGCCCCCTACAGCCGCTTTGTAAGCAATGATCTCTTCAATCTTGAAAGAGAGATATCCTATCCGGGTCCTGAAAAGAAAATGAATGTGGTGCTGATCAGCGTGGAAAGCCTGAGTGCTTCTTTCATGGATGCTTTTGGCAGCACGCAACACCTGACTCCCTGCCTTGATTCCCTGGCGGATAAAGGAATGCTGTTTACCAACCTTTATGCTTCCGGCACAAGAACCGTAAGAGGGCTGGAAGCTCTATCCCTCTCTATTCCTCCTTTGCCCGGGCAAAGCCTGGTGAAGAGACCGGGAAATGAAAACCTGTTCAGTCTCGGTGCTGTGTTCAGGGAAAAAGGATACACCACTCAATACATTTATGGAGGCTATGGGTATTTTGATAACATGAACTACTTCTTTTCACACAACAATTATGATGTAATAGACAGGACGGCTATAAATAACAAGGATATTCATTATGCCAATATCTGGGGAGTGGCAGATGAAGACCTTTTTACCCTGGCTTTGCAAACAATGGATAAAAATTACAGTCAGCATCGTCCTTTCTTCACGCAGGTGATGACGGTTTCCAATCACCGCCCCTACACTTATCCCGAAGGCCGTATTGATATACCACCCAGTTCTCAAACCCGGGAAGGCGCTGTGAAATATACAGACTATGCTATTGGCCGTTTCCTGAGAGAAGCATCTGCGAAACCCTGGTTTTCCAATACCATTTTTGTAGTTGTTGCCGATCACTGCGCTTCAAGTGCAGGAAAAACGGCACTTCCGGTAACCGGTTATCATATCCCGATGGTCATTTACTCTCCTGGAAATATTTCACCTGCAAAAATAGAATCACTGACAGCCCAGATAGATATTGCTCCTACGATCCTGGGGCTGCTGCAATTCAATTACAAAACAAAGTTCTTTGGCCAGGATGTATTGAACCTGCCTGCTGATAAGCAAAGGGCATTTATCAGTACTTACCAGGGACTTGGTTTGGTTATACATGATACATTGATAGTACAATCGCCGGTAAAACAAACTTCCATTTTTCAACCTGATTTTTCAACGGGAGCTGCAAAAGAGTTGAAACCCGATGATAGATTGACAAGGCAGGCTATTGCCTGCTACCAGGCTGCAGCCTGGCTGGTCCGGAATGGACGGTATACTTCAAAGTGATACAAAGGGGGTAATTCCGCCATATCTGGGTGTTGATCGCGACAAAGGATCTGCCTAACTTTAGGATATGAAACACGTATCTATCCTTGTTCCGAGAGGAGCTATCATGGGCAGCATCGAAGGCCCCCACAAGTTATTTACTGAAGTAAATGAGCTGGCAGTTTCTATGGGAAAACAGCCATTGTTCAAAGTACACCTCGTGGGTATCGATCAGCATACTCCTTTAAGCAGCGGGCTGTTTACCGTTAGCACAGAATGGACAATTGATAATACCAAAAAGACTGACCTGGTGATCATACCTGCCGTGCACGGTGATCTGCAGAAAGCGATTGACGATAACCAGGCATTTATTCCCTGGATCGTTCGCCAGTATAAAGCAGGAGCAGAAATTGCGAGCCTTTGCTTAGGTGCTTTCCTGCTGGCATCAACAGGTTTGCTCAAGGGGCGCAACTGTGCTACGCATTGGCTGGCAGCAAACGATTTCAGAAAAATGTTCCCTGATGTGAACCTGGTAGCAGATAAGATACTGACAGATGAATATGGCATTTATTCAAGCGGCGGCGCTTATTCTTATCTCAATCTTATCTTATACCTTGTAGAAAAATATTCCGGTCGTGAGATGGCCGTTTTTGTTTCCAAAATTTTCCAGATAGATATCGAGCGCGACAGTCAATCACCTTTTACCATTTTCCGCGGACAAAAAGAGCACGAGGATGAGCCGGTAAAAAAAGCGCAGGAATTCATTGAGCGCAACTTCCAGGAAAGGATCACTGTAGATCAACTTGCGGGCATGCTTGCTCTTGGCCGCCGCAATCTTGAAAGACGCTTTAAGAAAGCTACTTCCAATACTGTAGTGGAATACATACAGCGCGTGAAGATCGAAGCTGCCAAAATGAGCCTTGAATCATCCCGGGAAAATGTGACGGAAGTGATGTATAATGTTGGCTACACCGACCCGAAAGCTTTCCGGATCACCTTCAAAAGAATTACCGGGCTTTCACCTGTGCAATACAGGAATAAATACAACAGGGAATCGCTGGCAATTGCCTGAGAAGGGATGCTGTTTATTGTTTACTTTTAAGTATGCGCCATAGCTTATTTTTAGCGATACTGCTTCTTGTGATGTCCAATGTTTTTTCCCAAACAGAAAAAGAAGCATACAAAACCGCTCTCAGGCAGTTTCAACAACAATATAACCAGAAGAAATTTGAAGCGATATTTCACCAGTTTTCACCAGAGATGAAGATGGCCATGCCCTTGCGCAAAACGATTGATCTCTTAAACGGTTTGTTTGCGCAGGCTGGCAAGCTAAAAGAATATAGCTTCAGCGCCAGGAGATCGGGGTTTGAAATATATAAGGCCGGTTTTGAAAAAGGTGTTTTAAGTTTCCAGATCGCATTGAATAACGAAGGTGATATTGCCGGACTTCTGTTTCAGCCTTATGTTCCTGATAGTCTTCCACAGCCAGAGAAGAATATTGGTCAGCCAAAGAACGATTCGGTAAAAAAAGATAAAGCCGGAAGATAATTGCAACATTTTTCCTGTTGCCCCGTCAAATGCCCCAGTGAGCGTTTCAACCAACCATAGAAATCCGGATAAATACCTGGTAGACAGAGTATTGAATGGCGATAAACAGGCTTTTGCCACTATCATTCACAACACCGAGGCATTGGTGGCGCAGATGGTTTTCAGGATGGTGCCGCGGGCGGAAGACAGAAAAGATCTTGTTCAGGACATATACATCAAAGTTTACAGCAATCTTCAGGGATTCCGGCACCAGGCCAGGCTTTCCACCTGGATCTGCCAGATCACGTATAATACCTGCATCAGTTATCTCCGGAAAAAGCAATTGCTGCTGCCCGGTTATGATAATGAAAGCAGCGATGAAGAAGATATTATGCCAGTGCAGGGACCTGTAGCTGCAGATGAGTCGGACGCGCAGCTTTTCAACAAAGAGCGCTTAATGATACTGCAGGCGGCAATGGAAAAACTTTCCCCTATTCACCGCACACTGGTCACTTTGTATCACCAGGAAGAAATGAGTTACCAGGAGATAGGCGTGATCACCGGTTTGCCTGAAGGCACGGTAAAAAGTTATTTGTTCAGGGCCAGGAAGGCTTTAAAAGAAAACTTATTGCTCAACTATAAAAAGGAGGAGTTATGATAAGCCAGCATATTTCAGAAGAAGATATCCAGTTGTATGTACTGGATGCAAGTAAGGTGAAGGAGGAAGTAGCGCAACACCTGGAGCAATGCCCTGCCTGCAAAGCGAGGGTGAAGGAATATGAAATGTTGTTTACAGGTATCGGATCATTGCCGAAAGCCTCATTCGATTTTGATGTGGCAGCATTGGTATTGCCGCAATTGCCTGAAAAGAAAAAAGCTTCTTCTTATAAGATTGCGGGTATTACAATAGCAGTGATTGCGGCGGCAGGATTGATCAGTCTTCCCTTTATCCTGTTGCAATTTAGGGTAAATGAACTGTGGGAAAACATTTCTCCCTGGTTGATAGGACTGGCCGCAGTAATGGCTGTGGCATTCATTGGCATCAGCTTATGGGAAATGTATGAGCGTTACCGGCAGCAAATAAGGAAACTCAATTTTGAATAATTGCAACATTTATTTTAAAAGAAAGTCAAATAACTAAAACAAAAATTTAAAAATAAAGAGAATGAAAAAGCTAACAGTACTTGCAGCGGTTTTGCTGAGCTCTGTAATGGTCCAGGCTCAGGGCTTTGACGACCGTACAATGGGTATTTTTGAGGAAATAACACGATCTACGATCATCCTGTTTGGAATGTTCCTGGTAGGGTCGTTTATCCTGATCATTTTCCGGCAGATGCTGGACCACCGGTTAAAGAACCGCATGTTGGAGAAAGGAGCATCGGATGAACTGGTTGCCCAGTTTCTCCGGCCTGATGCAAAAGATGTAAAAAGACAAACGATGAAATGGTTCATCATCTTTTTATGCATCGGCGCAGGTTTTCTTTTCATTGATGCTACACAGCCGATAGGTTTGCATTCAATAGCTATTCTTTGTTTCTGCATTGCCCTGGGCTACCTGGCTTATTATTTATTTGTCCGTAAAATAGAGAATAAATGAGATCGGTACTGATAGCCTTTGTCATGGTCGCAGGCTTTGCCGGGTGCAGGATGCTGCAGGGGGAGGGATTCGATACCTATTTCTGGACGAGCTCGGCAGCGCAGAAAGTGTATCTTTTTATCGACGGGGAAAATAAAGGGGAATTGCCTTATCTACCTACAGCTCCTGATTGCGACAATGAGGAATCAAAGAAAAATGCATTGATGGTAGCCCTTCCTGCTGGCTCGTATGAGATTGCTGTAAAGAATGCAGAACAGAAAATTTTGTATGGCGAAAGGCTGAGGCTTAAACGCCGCGGCGGCTCATTGAGCATCGGCAACAGCACTTCTTACGAAGATGGCGGATCAAGGCGCTCGTTTAAAGACGCCTGTTTGATCGAAGAACTTTATTTTAATCAATAAGATCGATGGTTTTTACTGCAACAAATCCTTAACGATTGTAAACCACCCGTTATTCCTGCTTCTTCCTTATTCCTTTTCCTGTTTTTGCAGTCATAGATATGAAACAAAAAACAGGATCATGAAAAATCTACTGATTATATTAAGCTTATTCCTGTTATCTCTTACAGCATCAGCCCAAAGAATGAAAGGTGGCGGTTACCATGGCGGTTACAGGATTTACCGGCCAATTGTTGCTTATGGGTCGTGGTATCCTTATGGTTATTATAACCCGTTCTATTATCCATATTATTATAATCCGGATTACTCTTATCGCTATCCAAGACAGTTGGAAATGAAGCTCGACGCTATCCGCGACGACTATCAGCAACAGATAAAAGAGACCCGTCGTGATAAATCAATGAGTAGAAAAGAAAGAAGGGCGAAGATCCATGAGCTGAAAAACGAAAAAGACAGGGCTGTTATAGATGCAAAAAGGGATTACTTCAAGGATGTTCGTGCCAAGTAAAATTTATTTGACATAGATGTATCGCCAGGGGCGCCACAGTAATGCAAAGGACGCAATGTTAGCTTACTCGTGACGCCCCTGGCGTATCCTTTGCACTGCGATACCTTACGCCAAACAATTACTGCAATCTTATGGCAATTTTGCCACCAATTGTTCCGGCATCGCTTTTAATATCTGGTAGATCATTTTCCATTTAATTCCCGGCACTATAATAAATCTTTTCCCTGCGTTCACTACAGCCTTGGCAATAAAAGAAGGCTCAAGCATCAGTGATTCGGGCAAATTCAATCCCTTTGTCATTTTGCTGCGGATATAACCGGCAACAATCACATTGACGGTGATATGGCGGGAAAACAGGTATTGCCTCAACCCCGCCAGGTATTGGGTGAAAGCAGATTTGGTGCTTCCATAAATAAAATTGCTTTTCCTTCCACGGACTCCTGAGAGAGACGATAAACCGACGATACGCTCCAAGCCAATGTTGGATGTATCCATTGCAATAATATTGAGGATAGACACTGCGCCTGCATAATGCACTTTCATCATCCGGAAACTGCCTTCCCAATCCAGTAATGCTTCTTCGTTCTGTTTGAGATAACCGGCTGCATACACAACAATATTGGGTTTTTGCGGCAGGCTTGCATAAAAGGAAGTATGCGTGTCAAAAGCCTCGGCATCAAAATACAGGACGGTTACTTTGGCTGCGTCAATATTTTCTTTATAGATAAATTCCTCGAGTGTGCCGGTGCTGCGGGAAGCAGCGATAACATGAAACCCCTGACTGGCATAAAGCCTGATCGCCTGCTTGGCCACATCGGAATTGGCCCCAAGGATCAGTACGTTTTTGGTTGATGGCATACGGTTCTATTTATGAGGTACAAACGTATTCACCAGGTAAGCGATCAATACGAACACCAAAGCTACGGCAGATACATAGATCCATCCTCCATGTGCCCATGCAAGGCTGCCTGCTACCGAGCCAATGGAACCCCCGATAAATGCAGATGTCATATACACAGTATTGATCCTGCTCCTTGCTTCCGGTATCAATGAAAAGATCCGTGATTGATTGGAGATATGTGTTGTTTGCATACCGATATCGAGGATAATTACACCGATAATAAGCACCCAGAGGTAAGTGCCGCCTGCCCCCAGCAGTACATAAGAGAACATCGAAGCAAAAATGCCAAGCCGCAGGGTGAACTGAGGCCCTCTTTTATCCGCGCTTTTACCTGCGATCGGAGCAGCTAAAGCACCACAGGCGCCGATCAATCCAAACAATCCGACCATATCACTTCCATAATGATAAGGAGCACCTTCCAGGAAAAAAACCAGCGTGGTCCAGAATACACTGAAAGCAGCAAACATAAAGCAGCCGGTCAGTGCTGATTTTTGTAAAGGCCTCAATGTGCGTGTTAATGTGACCAGCGACCGCATCAGGCTGGCATAGGAGCCCTGGTAAGTAGGTTGGCTATGCGGCAGATAACGCAGGAGTGCCAGCGACAATATGACCATGATGCCTGCACCGGCACCAAACATGATACGCCAGCCAAAATGGGCACCCACATAACCGCTGATCGTTCTTGACAACAGGATGCCGATCAGCAAACCGCTCATCACCCTGCCCACTACTTTGCCGCGTTCATGATCACCGGCCAACTGTGCCGTCATCGGCAATAACACCTGCGGAACAGCGGAAAAGATGCCGGTGAAAAGGCCTGCCACCACCAGCACTTCAAAAGAAGGCGCCAGAGCAGACACCAGCATGGAAAGAAAAGCAATAGCGAGCATGATGAGCACCAACCTTTTCCGCTCCACTTTATCACCCAATGGCACGGCAAACAGCAACCCGATGGTATAACCCACCTGCGTCATGGTTGCCAGCAGGCTCACCGTGCTGTCTGATACATTGAAAGTGTGGCCTATTTCGACCAGTAAGGGTTGATTATAATAGATATTGGCTACCACGAGGCCGCAGGTAACGGCCATCAGTATGGTGAGCGAAGAAGAGATGGAACGGCTGTCTGCCCCGGTATTCACAGTGTCGGTAGTTGTAGTCATAATATTGTAGCCGGCAAATTTACGACAGCGCCGGGATACTCATATCATCAGTTGTTTTAATCAATCTATCGCGGATAGCTACAGTTCATCGGTATGTGCTTTCCTGCGGCGGATGAGGTGGTTATATTTGGCAGATTTAACCACACGCATGCGTTCCTTTCTCCTATATTGTTTATTGCTTTCATCGCAGTTGGCCGGAGCGCAATTACGGAAAGACTACCTGTTTTCCAGTCTAAGCAGCCGCAACGGCCTCGTGTCGGAAGAAGTAGTGGATGTGCAGCAGGATGAGAAAGGATTTATCTGGATCGCAACGGTAGATGGTTTGCAGCGCTACGAAGGCCGGAGGCTGCTTACTTTCCGTCATATTGAGGGCGACACGACCTCTATTCCCAATGATAATATTGAAAAGATGCGGATCGATAAGAAAAACCGCATCTGGCTATTGTTCAATGAGAACAAAGTGGGCTACATGGATCCTGTAAGCCTTTCGTTCCATGAGATTCCTGTCCGCGCTCCAATCAATATCACCAATATTTCCATCAGCCAGCTTCTTATTGGTGAGGACGGTACGATATTTCTTTTATTGTACAGGGTGGGGATATTTGTGTATGACGAAGCAAGACAGGAATTCAATTCGCAGAATGTACCTGTGCAAATACCTGCAGGCTGGAATGCCATTTATATAAAGAAGGATAAAGACCCGGTTATCTATTGGGTGGCTTGTGATTCCGGTTTGGTAAAATATGACAGCAGGAAAAAAAGCATGTATTACCGCGGTCAGAATGCGGCGAACGACCCGTTGATCGCAGCAGCCCGCGAACTTCGTTTTATCACTTTCCTCGTGCCTGATCATTCCGGCCGCATCTGGTTGATGGCACATTCTTCATCGGGCATGGTAAGCCTGCTTTACAGTTTTGAACCAGAGACAAATGTGCTCAAAGAATGGAGTTCGGATATTTCTTCCATTGTTAAGAACCCCAAACACAGGGTATTGCGCGTCCAGGAACAATCAGACGGCACTGTTTGGGTAATGGGCGGTAATCTGCTTGCCGGTTTGAGTAAGGGAGCAGAACATTTTGAACTGATCGAATCCAATCTTCCCGGACCGTATTCCATCAGATATGATGCGGTATTGAATATCTATGAGGACAGGGAAAACAATTTGTGGTTTTGTACCAACAAAGGGGTATATCGGATTAACCCTTCCTGCCAGTTTTTCCATGCAGTGACCAATACCCGGCATGGAGAAGGTGTACTGCCTTATCCGCAGGCTGTATCCGGTGTATGCCAGACAAGCGAAGGGGATATTATTGTCAGCACTTCGGGAAATGGTCTTTTCCGTTATAATACCAGGCTGCAACCGCTGCCTTCCAATTTTGTTGTCAATGCTGCCAGGCCCGACGAAAGCATAGCCTGTATCTACCAGCGATCGAACGGAGATATCTGGAAAGCCGGAGAGAATGGTAATATCACGATCATCAGGAAGGCAACAGGAAAAACGGAGGGGATCAATTTCTTTTCAGGTGCAACTATCATCAGCCAGATAACGGAAGATAAAGAGGGTAATGTATGGGTTGGTACCCACAGCGGCAGGCTGGCAAAATGGGATTCTGCCGGTAAGCGCCTGATCCAGTTGCAGAAATTCAAGAACCGCATCATGCGCCTGTTGCCGGACAGCAAAGGAAATCTTTGGGTCTGTGTTTTGCAAAATGGCTTGTTCAGGCTGAATATAAAAGACGGGGCAGTGATGGAAAACTATACAACTGCCGGCCCGGCCAGCCGCAAGCTGCTTTCCAATGATGCTTATGATATGTTGCGGTATAGCGACAGCTTATATGTTATTGCTTCCGGCGGATTGAACATTTTGAATATTTATACCAATACCATTTCAAAGTTGCCGGCCACGGCTGACCTGCCTTCCAATATTATCTGCAACATCATTAAAGACCGGTTAGGTTATCTATGGGTTACTACCCAAAGCGGGCTTTGCAGTGTGAATATGAGTACCAATGTGGTGACGAACTATAATGAAAGGGATGGAGTACACACGAGTTCTTTTGTTTCAGGAACAGCTGCTTTATTAAATGACGGCCGCATCGCTTTTGGTACTGCGCACGATTGGATGATATTCGATCCTGCAACAATTGCGAAGAATAATTTCCGCCTGCCGCCCCCGGTTGCCATTACCCGCATTGGTGTGATGAATAAATGGCTGAACCCTGATTCAGTCTCCAGCCTGCCGGTGCTTGAACTGTCTCATGATCAAAACTCACTCACCATTGAATTCTCCACCATGACCTTTCAAAGCAGTTATGGTATTTTTTATAAGCTGGAAGGACTGGATGAGAACTGGCAATTGTCCAGGCAATTCCACCAGGCTGTATATAATTACCTTCCGCCGGGCACCTATACTTTTAAAGCATATTGCACCAATGCAGACGGCGTCCATTCCCGGAACGTGGTGGAGATGAAGATCAGGATAAAGCCGCCTTTCTGGAAAACCTGGTGGTTCCTTGGTATACTGGTGCTGGCCGGTGTTTGCGTATTATACTGGCTGGATAAAGTGCGTATGCAAAAGATCAGGGCCACCGAAAGTATCCGCACACGAATTGCTACCAGCCTTACAGAAGATATGAGCAACTCACTCAGCAGCATCAATATCTCCAGCGAACTGGCAAAAGCAAAAGTGGATACGGACCGGCAACGTACCAAGGAATATATCGGCCAGATCAGTGAAACCAGCAGCCGTATGGTGCAGGCCATGTTTGATATGGTGTGGAGCATTAATCCCAGGACGGACACGATGGCTGATACGATCGAACGGATGAAAAGTTTTGCCGGTGAAATTGAAAGCATCTACGAGATCAATATCGGCTTTGACATTGAGCCCGGTGTACGCGGGTTGCAACTGAATATGGAACACCGCTATGAACTTCTCTCCGTGTATAAGGAAGCTGTTGCCAATGCCGGCAAGCACTCCGGCGGTAAACTGGTGGAAGTAAGTATCCGCTACCGCAAATCCAAACTGATGATGATGATCGTGGATGATGGAAAAGGGTTCATGATGGACAACGTTGCCATGATGGGCCGTGGCCTTAGCGATATGAGAAGAAGAGCTTCCGCCATCAATGCATCATTCTATATTGAATCGGAGATCAATACGGGAACAATTGTTAAAATGGAAATACTGGTTTGATTTGGAGTCCCGGCTCACTTACCCATCCACCTTTTGAAATCAGTTACCTTCTCTCTACTTACAATAGCTTCCTTATCCACTGAAGGATTAAGCTGGAGGATCAGGCGGTTCCCGAAATAATCATGTATCTGGTCAATGCTGTCAACGGAAACATAGAAGGAGCGGCTGATGCGGAAATACCTTTCAGGATCGAGCATGTCTTCCAGCTCATCCATGATATAGTCCACCACGAATTTTTTGTTGTCGGCCGTTTTGAAGAAATTGAGACGGCCATCGCTGTAGAAATAAGCGATATCATTTACTTCAATGCTGACGAGCTTTTGGGCGTGTTTTACAAGGAAGCGTTTGCGATATTCTTTGGGCTGCAGTTTTTCCTGGAGCTGTTTTACCAGGCCTTCCACGTTAAGTGGATCGCGGCCGGCCATATTGCCGTAAAGGGTTTTCATACCCCTGAATTTTTCAAGAGCACCGCGGAGATCCTCTTTTTGTATAGGCTTAAGGAGGTAATCCACGCTGCTTACTTTAAAGGCCTTTAAAGCATATTCATCGTATGAAGTAGTGAAAATGACCGTACTTTTAATAGAAGTGCGGTCGAATATTTCAAAGCTTTGTCCGTCGGCAAGCTCGATATCCATCAGGATCACATCTGGACTATCGTTGCTTTCCAGCCAGCTTACTGAAGAGCGGATGCTGTCTGTAACGCCCACAACCTCTGCAGCGGGTTCAATAGCAGCGAGGGTTTTCTGGAGCTTTTTGGCTGCCAGTTCTTCGTCTTCAATGATAAGCACTTTCATAATAGAATGGTTTTGATGAAACCAAGATACTCATCAAAACAGGCCGGATGAACCTGTTCCAGTTGACCTGACATTAGCCCTGCATGAACTGTTCTTTTTATGTATGGGCTGACGGCTAACCCTGGATAAGGGGGACTGCCACGGCAAACTCTTTTCCATCATCCCTTACTGTGATGTCTTCCTGCTTCATGAGCCGGTATTTATTTACAATGTTGATCAGCCCGACCTTATTGGAGGATACCATCCGTTCTTTGCGCTGGAGATTATTGCTTACCAACAGCTTACCGCTATTGGTGGTCATGATCAGTATTTTAAGCGGCTGGTCTTTCAGGATCATGTTGTGCTTTACAGCGTTTTCCATCAGTATCTGAAGCGTGAGCGGAGGAAGCAGGTACACCAGGAAGCGTTCATTGATGCGCACTTCCATTTCCAGTCCATCACCATAGCGGGTTTTCAGCAAATGGAAATAGGAATAAATGAATTGCATTTCTGTATCCAGGGTGGTCAGCCCGTCTTCATTGGTACGGAGAAGATAGCGGTACACTTTGCTCAGTTCATCCAAAAATTTTTCTGCTTTTTGCGGTTCATCACTGATCAGTGATGAAAGGGAATTGAGACTGTTGAAAAGAAAATGTGGGTTCACCTGGCCTTTCAACCCTTCCAGTTGGCTTTGCAGGTTTTCTTTTTTCAATTGATCGGCTTCGTCAACGAGCTTTCTCCATTTCTCATAAAAGGCGGCACCTTCATTGAAGCTCGTGGCCAGCAGGTTGCAGGCAATAGCAATGACGAGCATCCAGGGATAATTGTTCATTTTCACCCGTAACCCCATTATCTGGATATAATCATAACCAAAAAAGAGAATGATGATCGCGATCATTGTGATACCGATATAGCAGGCAATGCTGATGCCGATGCGTTTGAAAGTTTGACTGTAAAGAGGAAAACGGTTATTCAGTATAATGGCCACCATGCTGCAAAGCGTATAGATCACCAGCACAACTACCATCGTGATCAGGCTGGGCCAGAGAAAATGTTGCCAGCTATTGAAATAAGCAGCCCCAAAGATCATGGAATTGAAGAGAAGGGACACGAGTGGAATAATGAAAGCGCCAATAAGCCGTTCTTTACTGCTGTATTTCAGTATCGTCATGTGTATTACTAATTGTTGAGCATAACCAGCTCTAAGATAGAGTTTCTGCTTTTCCTATCCTTGCTGTGCGGGATAAACTGCAGTTTCTGTAGATGGGCTGGGCTTTTGGGGTGCCGAACCGTTGGGTTATAAATCCCTTTTTCGCTGGCCTGATGATTCCTCGATGATCAGCTGTGGGGCCAGGGTAGTGGTAGTGAATTCAGTGACCGGTTTTTTGCTTTCGATCAGTTGCAGCAATGAGTTGGTGGCCAGCTTTCCCATTTCAAAAGCAGGTTGCTTGATAATAGAAAGGGGCGGATCGATCAGCTCGGTAAGATCGGAATTGGAAAAACCGATCAGGGCGATCTCTTCAGGCACTTTTATTTTCCGGGCTTTTAATGTTCTGAGGCAACCGGTGGTCAGTTTGTCTGACAGGGCGAGGATAGCATCGGGCCTGGATTTGCCGCTTAATAATTGCTCCATTGCTTCTTCCATTTCTTCAGGCAAGGATCCTCCATGCGGACAATATTTGATAAGATCTTCTTTTTCTTTCAGGCCATGATCGGCCAGGGCGGCAAGATAACCTGCCAGCCTGTCTTTGGTAATGGAAAGGAAAGAATTACTGTTGAGTGCTGCAATTTGTTTGTAACCGTTCTTTATGAGGTGGACAGTGGCATCATACGCCCCCCGGTAGCTATCCACCATTACTTTATGCGTATTCAGTTCAGGAACGATACGATCAAAGAAAACAATAGGCATACCACGTTCATACAGCTCTTTGAAGTTGCTAAAATCGCTGGTTTCTGCAGACACGGACACGATCAGCCCGTCGATAGAGCGGGAAGTAAGATAATTCAGGTTGCTGACTTCTCTTTCATATGATTCGCGCGTCTGGGAAATGATAACGTTATAGCCGTTGCTGTAAGCTACCGATTCAATGCCATCAATGACCTGTGAAAAAAAACTGTTGGCGATCTCGGCAACGATCACGCCGATGGAATGAGTTCTTCTTTCTTTCAGGCCGAGGGCAATAGGGTTGGGCTGGTAATTGATCTTTTCTGCATAATCCAGCACCAGTTTCTTTGTTTCGGGGCTGATCTCATAGCTGTCGCGCAGGGCTCTTGATACAGTAGAAGTGGAAAGACCCAGTGCTTTGGCAATATCCTTAATAGTGACAGCTTCAAATTTCATGTTTCAATAATCAACAAAAGAAAACCCTGAAAGCGGGTGCATTAAAGGTAAATCATTACAGGGAATGCCAATGCATCTGCTGTGAGGATATAATAAATACCTATCTTACAGTCCTGGCAACCTGCATGCCAGTTCTGCAAATAACATATTTATATGAAAAGATATTGCCTGGCGCTCGACCTTGTAGATGATCAGGAAAAGATAGCTGCCTATGAGCGCTATCACCAACAGGTATGGCCTGAGATCCTTAACAGCATCCGGGATGCAGGGATAGACCAGATGGAAATCTACCGTTTTGGCAACCGGCTTTTTATGATCATGGAAGTGACAGATACGTTTACCTTTGAACAGAAAGCCGGCAGTGATCAGGCAAACCCCAAAGTGCAGGAATGGGAAACACTGATGAGCCGCTATCAGCAGGTAATACCCGGCACTAAAGCAGGAGAGAAATGGGTGCTGATGAACAAGATCTTTTCATTGAAATAAGCGACAAAGAATAAAAGGAATTGATATGTTTAGTCTGAAAGGAAAAACAGCGATCATAACAGGAGGCGGCAGCGGCATTGGTAAAGCGATCTCCCTGCTTTTTGCACAGCAGGGCGCCTCCGTTCATATCCTTGATTTTAATAAAGAGTCTGCAGAGGAAGTAGCTGCTCAGGCAAAAAAAGAAGGCGACCAGGCAGCAGCTATCGTATGTGATGTAAGCAACCAGCAACAGGTAAAAGAGGTGGTGGACAGTATTGCACAGAAGGCCGGAGGCATACAATTGCTGGTCAACAATGCAGGCATTGCACATGTAGGAAATGTGGAGACCACTACGGAAGATGATTTCAACCGCCTGCTGGCTGTAAATGTAAAAGGTGTTTACAATTGCCTGCAGGCAGCGATACCTCATATGAAAAAAACAGGAGGCGCCATTTTGAATATGGCTTCCATTGCCTCTTCAGTAGGTTTGCCGGACAGGTTTGCTTATTCCATGACCAAGGGTGCTGTGCTGGGCATGACCCTCTCCACTGCCCGTGATTATATTTCACAGAATATCCGCTGCAACTGTATTTCCCCTGCACGGGTGCATACGCCTTTTGTGGATGGTTTTATCGCAAAGAATTACCCCGGCAAGGAAAAGGAAATGTTTGAAAAACTATCGAAAACTCAACCTATAGGCCGGATGGCTGAACCCGGTGAGATCGCTAACCTGGTTTTATATCTCTGCAGCGATGAAGCAGCTTTTATTACAGGATGCGATTACCCGATCGATGGAGGGTTTATTAAACTGAATAACTAAATCGAAATTCAAGACCAAATGAAACTGATCCGTTTTGGTGAAAAAGGAAAAGAAAAGCCAGGCATATCTATCAATGATGAGCTGTATGATATATCTGCTTTTGTTAAGGATTATGATGAAAATTTTTTTGCAGGCGGAGGCTTGCAGCAACTCTCCGAAAAAATAACCACAGCCGGGCAGCTTCCCAAACTTGCAGCCGGTACCCGCCTGGCATCGCCTGTTGCCCGACCTTCCAAGATCGTTTGCGTCGGACTTAACTATGCAGATCATGCAAAAGAGACCGGGGCAACACCTCCTGCTGAACCTGTTATATTCCTGAAATCGAGTACGGCTATCAGTGGCCCTTATGATCCGATCATTATTCCGCGTGATTCTGTAAAAACTGATTGGGAAGTAGAGCTCGCTGTTGTGATAGGAAAAGAAGCAAGTTATGTAGAAGAAGCGGATGCCATGGATCATGTAGCCGGGTATTGCCTGCACAATGATGTAAGCGAAAGGGAATTCCAACTGGAAAGAGGTGGCACCTGGGATAAAGGAAAAGGCTGCGACACATTTGCGCCGATAGGTCCCTGGCTGGTAACAGCCGACGAGATCAGGGATGTTGATAATCTCCGCCTCTGGTTGAAAGTAAACGGTAAAATGATGCAGGACGGAAACACTTCCAATTTCATTTTCCGCATTCCCTTTGTGATTGCTTATGTGAGCCGGTTTATGACCTTATTGCCCGGTGATATTATTTCTACAGGCACACCGGCGGGTGTGGGGCTGGGATTCAATCCACCGGTTTATCTCAAACCCGGTGATGTTGTTGAACTGGGAATAGATGGGCTGGGAGAATCCCGGCAAACCTGCGTGGCTTATGCTAAAAATTGATGCCCATAATCATTTCTGGAAGTTTGATCCTGTTAAGGATAGCTGGATCACGGAAGAGATGGATATTATCCGCAGGGATTTTATGCCGGCAGATTTTTTTCCTGTATTGCAGCAGCATGGTTTTGATGGATGCATCGTGGTGCAAAGCGATCAATCGGAAAAGGAAAATGACTTTCAATTGAAGAATGCAGCACAGTATGGTTATATCAAAGGGGTAGTAGGATGGGTTGATCTGCAAAGCCCGCAGGTGGAAGAGCGGTTGGCGTATTACCGGTCCTTTCCTGTAATGAAAGGCTTCCGGCATATTTTGCAGGGAGAAGCAGACCGTGCATTGATGTTGAAACCTGCTTTTAAACAGGGCATCGGTTTGCTGGAGAAATATGGGTTTACGTATGACATATTGATATTTCCGGACCAGTTGAAGTATGCCGAAGAACTGGTGGCTGCGTTTCCCCGGCAAAAATTTGTGGTAGACCATATTGCCAAACCGGATATCAAAACAGGCAGCAGCAATAACTGGAAACAGGAGATACACGCATTGGCTGCTCATGATAACGTATTTTGTAAAATATCCGGCATGATCACCGAAGCCGATTGGAAGCAATGGAAGAAAGAAGATTTTACTCCATATATAGATACCGTGGTTGAAGCATTCGGTACCGGCCGGATTATGTATGGAAGCGATTGGCCGGTTTGCAAGGTGGCTGCTTCTTACAGCAAAACGCTGGAGATCGTTAGTCAATATTTCTGCCGGTTTTCGGCTGCAGAGCAAGCCGCTTTCTTTGGAGGGAACGCCTGTTCATTTTATCATCTTTAAAACAAATCAATGGACCTGCAACTAAGCAATAAGATCATCCTGGTAACCGGCGGCGCTAAAGGTATTGGAGAAGGGATTGTGAAAGTGCTGGCTTCGGAAGGGGCCATACCGGTTATTGTCGGCCGCAATGAAGCAGATAATAAGGCAGTTTTATCAGCGATTGAAAGAGATGGAGGCAAAGCTTTGCAGGTGGTGGCTGAACTGACCAGACCAGAAGAATGTGAGCAGGCGGTAAAACAGGTTATTTCACAATGGGGCCGCATAGACGGATTGGTGAATAATGCCGGCGTTAATGATGGAGTAGGATTGGAGAATGGGAATTATGAAACATTCATGGCCAGCCTGCATAAAAATCTTATCCATTATTATCTGATGGCAAAGTACGCCCTGCCTGAATTAAAGAAATCAAAAGGCAGCATTGTAAACATCACTTCTAAAGCAGCTGATACAGGGCAGGGAGGAACTTCTGCCTATGCTGCATCCAATGGAGGACGCAATGCACTGACAAGGGAGTGGGCGGTTGAGTTGCTGAAATATGGCATAAGGGTAAATGCTGTAGTAGTAGCAGAATGCTTTACACCGTTGTATGGCCGGTGGATTCAAACTCAGCCGGACCCGGCAAAAAAATTAAAGGAAATTGAATCGAAGATACCATTGGGCAACAGGATGACGACAGCTGAAGAGATCGGCAATACCGTTGCCTTTCTTTTATCTGAACGTTCAAGCCATACTACCGGCCAACTATTATATGTGGATGGCGGTTATGTGCATCTTGACAGGGCACTGACCAATGCTTAATGATCATTCATCATAAAAAATAGAAAATGAAATATTTCATGCTCTTTCTTACTTTATCGCTGGTAGCATTTACCAAACCAGTTAAAAAGAACAAGGTTATTTTCTTTGGTGATTCCATTACACAAGCGGCTGTAAATCCAAATGGCTATATCGTTAAAATGGACAGCCTGATCCGTAAAGATGGAATGGCTGAATCTTTTGAACTGACTGGTGCAGGCATTGGCGGCAATAAGGTTTATGATCTTTATTTGCGGATGGACAGTGATGTGCTGGCAAAGAACCCTGATATCGTATTTATTTATGTCGGCATTAATGATGTATGGCATAAAAGCAGTTCCGGCACCGGCACGGATGCGCCGAAGTTTGAAAAATTCTATCGTGCCATTATCAAAAAATTGCAGGACAGGAATATCCGAGTGGTAGTATGCACACCTACCGTGATCGGTGAAAAAAATGATTACTCTAATGAGCAGGATGGAGACCTCAATCATTACAGCAATATTATCCGTAGCATTGCGAAAGACATGAACCTGCCGTTGTGTGATCTTCACAAAGCATTTGTTGATTACCTTAAAACGAACAATCCCGGTAATGCGGAAAAAGGCATTCTTACTACAGACAGGGTGCATTTAACCGGTGCCGGAAACCTGCTGGTGGCGACTGAAATGTGGAAGATTTTGAAGACCCTGCCGAGATAAAAAGGAAAATTGCAATTAGTTGATAATCAGTATAATGATACTGTGGGGATGGCTTTCGTATAAAAAATGCAATCGGTTTCATTTTTCAATGGTGGATATGCAGTAAGTTCGGCCCGCCGAAGTGCAACGTAGGCGGGTGAAAATAAAACTGACTATTTATGTTATTGCTAGGCCTCGATATAGGCACTTCTTCCATTAAAGCATCCGTAGTGGATGCAGCTACTCAACAACAGCTTGCTTCGGCTCAATATCCCGAAACAGAATCGGGCATTACATCCCTGCAACCCGGATGGGCCGAGCAATCGCCCGGCATGTGGTGGGAACATGTACAGCTCGCCATCCTGAAACTGCATGCACAGCGTAAGTATGATCCTAAAGGCATCAGTGCTATCGGTATCGCTTACCAGATGCACGGATTGGTGTGTGTAGACAAACAGCAACAGGTGCTCCGCGATAGCATTATCTGGTGTGACAGCCGTGCCGTGGAATTGGGCAACCAGGCTTTTGAAGCCATCGGTAAAGAGCGTGCATTATTGCACCTGCTTAATTCTCCCGGCAATTTTACGGCAAGCAAACTGGCCTGGGTAAAACAGAACCAACCAGCATTGTATAGTAAGATCGATAAGATCATGCTGCCAGGTGATTTCATTGCTATGAAACTGACCGGTGATATCAGCACCAGCATTTCTGCATTATCCGAAGGAGTGTTCTGGGATTTCCAGGAGCATGAATTGTCCAAAGATGTGTTTGGTTATTATGGATTGGACCCTCAATTCATTCCCCCGGTAAAAGATGTGTTTACCGTGCATGGCCAGGTAAGCAAAGTGGTAGCGGAAGCATTATCGCTTACGCCCGGCATACCGGTTACTTACAAAGCCGGTGACCAGCCCAACAATGCATTATCATTGAACGTGCTGAACCCCGGAGAAGTGGCTGCCACTGCAGGCACCAGCGGTGTGATCTATGCAGTGAGCGATCAGTTGACTTACGACAATGAATCGCGTGTCAACAGTTTTGCGCACGTGAATCATACCGGCAAACAAAAAAGACTGGGCGTATTGCTCAATATAAATGGTACGGGTATCCTTAACCGCTGGATCAAAAACATTACAGGCGATAAATTGGATTACCGTGAAATGAATGAAGCTGCTGCCGGTATCGCTCCCGGCAGTGAAGGTGTTTACATTCTCCCGTTTGGAAATGGAGCGGAACGCATGCTCAACAACCGGACTATAGCAGCGCATATCCACTCACTCAATTTCAATATACATGCTGCTCCGCACCTGTACAGGGCCGCACAGGAAGGAATAGCGTTTGCATTCCGTTATGGGCTTGATATTATGCGCAGCAATGGCATCAACCCCAGTGTGATCAGGGCTTCCAAAACAAATATGTTCCTCAGTGAAGTGTTTACCGAAGCATTTGTGAATACTACTGGCCTCAGTGTGGAATTGTATCAGGGTGATGGAAGCACGGGAGCTGCTATCGGCGCGGGTTTAGGGGCCGGTATTTATAAAACGGCAGAGGAAGCTTTCCGTCATTTCAAACCTTTATACAAAGCGGAACCTTCTGCAAAGCTTACCGCTGCTTATGACGAATTGTATAATGGATGGAGAAATGTTTTGCTCAATCAACTCAACCAGTAATAAAATATAAAAGATTCAACACTATGAACGTGGTAACAGGAAGCAGGGAATACTTCAAAGGGATTGCACAGATAAAGTATGAAGGCCTTGATACAGATAATCCATTAGCCTTCCGTTGGTACGATGAAAACAGAAAAGTAGCCGGCAAAACCATGAAGGAGTATTTGAAATTTGCCTGCGCTTACTGGCATAGCTTCAATGGTAGCGGTGCAGATCCGTTTGGTGAGCGTACGCATATCTTTCCCTGGGATGAAAATAAAGATGTGTTGCAAAGAGCAAAAGATAAAGCCGATGCTGCATTTGAATTCATCACCAAAATGAGCATTCCTTATTATTGTTTTCATGATGTGGATGTAGTGGATTATGGCTCCGATATAGCAGAGAATGATGATCGACTGCAAACCCTGGCCTTATACCTGAAAGAAAAACAGCAGCAAAGCGGAGTGAGATTGCTTTGGGGTACAGCCAACCTGTTCAGCCATAAACGGTATATGAACGGCGCCGCCACCAGTCCTGATTTTCATGTGCTGACTCATGGAGCAGCCCAGGTAAAAGCTGCATTGGATGCCACTATCGCGCTTGGCGGGGAAAACTATGTGTTCTGGGGTGGCCGGGAAGGCTACATGAGTTTGTTGAATACAGACATGAAAAGGGAAAAAGAACATCTTGCCCGTTTTCTTCAAACGGCACGTGACTATGCAAGGAAGAATGGATTCAAAGGGAAATTCTTTATTGAACCCAAACCCTGTGAGCCCAGCAAGCATCAATATGATTATGATTCGGAAACCGTGATCGGGTTCCTTCGCCAGTATGGGTTGCTGGATGATTTCAGTCTGAATATTGAAGTGAATCATGCTACACTGGCAGGCCATACGTTCACCCACGAATTGCAGGTGGCTGCCGATGCCGGAGTGCTTGGCAGCATTGATGCCAACCGGGGCGATTATCAGAATGGTTGGGACACAGACCAGTTTCCCAATGATATTAACGAACTCACCGAAGCCATGCTGATCATACTGCAGGCAAATGGCTTCAAAGGCGGCGGTATCAACTTTGATGCAAAAGTGCGCCGCAACAGTACGGACATGGAAGACCTGTTCCATGCCCATATTGGGGGAATGGACATATTTGCCAGGGCCTTGCTTACAGCAGAAGCGATCCTGGAAAAATCAGATTATAAAAAAATCCGTGAAGAAAGATATGCCAGCTTCGATAGCGGTGCTGGTAAAGAATTTGAAGAAGGCAAGCTGACACTGGAAAACTTACGTACGTACGCAATTGAAAACGGAGAACCAAAATTGAAGAGCGGGAAGCAGGAATACCTGGAGAATATTGTTAACAGGTTTATATAAAGAATATTGAAATGGATATCGCCAGGTGCGCAAAGATTACGCAAAGAGCGCAACATAGCGTCCTTTAATCTTTGCGCACCTGGCGATACTATCTACCCCAAATACATTTGTTAACCCAAAATCAATATTTTTAGGTCTTTTACCGGAATTTCCGTACCTATGTGAATTAAGTGTTTATGTGACACGTATTTTTACCAGAATTGCTTAACGGAAAAAATAATTTTTACAACTAAACAGCTTGCTGTATGAATTCTCTTCACACTAAGGATTACCTGGTTTTCCTCCTGTATTTTATCATTGTCGCCGGTTATGGCTACTGGATTTACCGGCGTAAAAAGAAAGCCAGCGTATCGGCTTCTCATGATTATTTCCTTGCTGAAGGGTCTCTTACCTGGTGGGCTATTGGTGCATCGCTGATCGCTTCCAATATTTCGGCAGAGCAGTTTATCGGTATGAGTGGTAATGGCTTTACCATGGGGCTTGCCATCTCTACTTATGAATGGATGGCCGCTGCCACCCTGCTGATCGTTGCGATATTCTTTATTCCGGTTTACCTGAAGAATAAGATCTATACGATGCCGCAGTTCCTGAACCAGCGCTACAACAGCACCGTAGCAATGATCATGGCTGTGTTCTGGTTGTTATTATACGTGATAGTGAATCTTACTTCCATCCTGTTTCTTGGTGCTCTGGCCATCAGCAGCATATCAGGCATCAGCCTTACTGCCTGTATGATCTTCCTTGCAGCCTTTGCCATTATCATTACATTGGGTGGTATGAAAGTGATCGGCTACACAGATGTGATCCAGGTATTCTTCCTGATCCTTGGTGGCCTGGTAACTACTTATCTCGCGCTAGACCTTGTAGCAAAACACTTTGGTGGCGATGGCATAGTGGATGGTTTTAAACAACTGACAAGGAATGCAGATGATCATTTCCATATGATCTTCAAAAAAGATAATCCCTACTATATGAGCCTGCCGGGTCTTACCGTGCTGGTGGGTGGTATGTGGATCGTGAACCTGAGCTATTGGGGGTGTAACCAGTATATCACGCAAAGGGCGCTGGGTGCAGATCTGAATACAGCACGCAAGGGTATTCTCTTTGCAGCATTCCTGAAATTACTGATGCCTGTGATTGTTGTGTTGCCGGGTATTGCAGCTTTTGTATTGCATCAGAATGGTTACTTCCAGCAGGAAATGATGGTGAATGGAGAACTGATGCAGGATAAAGCTTATCCTGTATTGTTGAACCTGTTGCCGGCAGGTCTGAAAGGGCTGGCCTTTGCTGCGCTTACAGCAGCCGTGGTAGCATCACTTGCAGGTAAAGCCAACAGTATCGCTACCATTTTCACGCTGGATATTTACAAGAAGAAAATAAATGTGGATGCTGATGAAAAGAAAATGGTATGGGTAGGCCGCACCACTGTAATTATCGCGATGGTAATAGCCGTATTGATTGCTCCTTTGCTGGGCATTGATAAAAAAGGCGGCTTTGAATTTATCCAGGAATACACCGGCTTCGTTTCGCCCGGTATTTTTGCGATGTTCATCCTTGGTTTCTTCTGGAAAAAAACAACTTCTGCTGCAGCGATGTTCGCTACTATCGGCGGTTTTGCTCTATCGGTGCTTTTTAAGGTGTTGCCTACCTGGACCAACCTGGAATGGCTGAGCCAGTATGGTTTTTCCAAACAAGTGGCGCAAAAAGACGGCAGCATGCTGTATGAAATACCTTTCCTTGACCGTATGGGTTTTGTATTTGTGATCTGTGTACTTGTGATGATTGCTATCAGCCTGTATCAAACCAGGAGAGGTGTTGTTGCCAAAGGCCTTGAAGTGGATTCAAAAATGTTCAAAATGTCTCCCGGCTTTTTGGTTGGCGCATTGATCGTATGCGGCATACTGACAGCTTTGTACACGATCTACTGGTAAAATAAATGAACAGCATGTTACAGCCGGTTTAAGGATGGTCTGCCATTCTTAAACCGGCTGTAGCTATTAAGAATATTCTCATTGGCGCAACCGCAAGAAAAGCATAGCTTTGAAATGACCTGTAAAAAATACTGATTAACTGATCTTTGCCCGATGGTCAACCGGTACGATCAATAAATATCTTTAAACGATATGTATAAACTGATTCTAGCCGTAATGGTGTCATTGATAGCTATGCCGATGAGCGCACAGACCAAACAGGAAAAAGAAGTGGCTGCTGCAGTAGAGCAGTTACGCAAGGCAATGGTGGATGCAGATAGCGTTGTATTGTCTGATCTTACCGATGATAAACTTACTTATGGCCATAGCGGAGGCAAAGTGGAAACAAAAACTGATTTCGTAAGAACGATCGTAAGCGGTAAGTCTGATTTTGTAACAATTGATCTTACAGAGCAAACTATCCAGGTCAGTAAAGATGTGGCCATTGTACGCCATAAGCTATCTGCCAAAACTAATGATGACGGTAAACCCGGTGAAGTGAACCTGAAAATATTGACCGTTTGGCAAAAAATAAAAGGCAATTGGAAAATGCTGGCAAGGCAGGCTGTGAAAACGACCTGATCACTCAAGCTTTTGGTCATCGTTATATCGCATTTTAATCCATAATTGGTCTTTAATACTCCTCTTCTTGTACCAATGGAATCGTTACCGGCAACGATTGCGTAAAAAAAACCTCAGAATGGATTGAATATGACTGTCTTTGGGTTTAAACTTGTAAAATGAACCCAAGGGATCTTGTGTTTAACTGATAACGATGTACTTGTCATGATGAAAATGATCTTCGTCCTATGCTACTCTGCTCCCCGCTTTGCTGCCACGCAGCTTAAAAAAGCCCTCCTGATAGCATTGTTGATTTCGTTCGGTTTTACAAAAGTACCGGTGGCACAATCACTTCCCTTATCGCAGCAGATGACAGAAACAGCTATGAAGCTGTGGCCTGATTCATTTTCTGTTAAGCCGGGATCAAAGGCCGGTTGGAGTTATGATCAGGGTGTTATCCTGAAAGGTATTGAAGGTGTTTGGCAAAATACAGGCGATGCACGCTATTTCAATTATATCCAGCATAGCATGGATTATTATGTAAAGGAAAATGGCTCCATCTATGATTATAAGGGAGATGATTACAATATTGACGATGTCAACAATGGTAAGATACTGCTGACGTTGTACCGCGTATTGGGAAAAGAGAAATACCGGAAAGCTGTTGAGATGTTGAGGAATCAATTGAAGACACATCCCCGCACAGAAGAAGGCGGATTCTGGCATAAAAAGATCTATCCTTATCAGGTATGGCTGGATGGATTGTATATGAGTCAACCCTTTTATGCGGAATACGCCCAGGTGTTTCATGAAGATTCGATCTTTGATGATGTGACCAAACAGTTTGCTTACATGGAGCTTCACGCGCGTGATCCAAAAACAGGATTGCTGTATCATGGATGGGATGAAAGCAAACAACAACAATGGGCAAATAAGGAAACAGGCACTTCTCCCAATTTCTGGGGCCGGGCAATGGGCTGGTATGGCATGGCAATGGTGGATGCACTGGATTATTTTCCCGGTTCTCACAAAGGAAGATGGATCATTGTTGATATGCTGAAGCGGTATGCAGAGGCTATTGTAAAAGTGCAGGACAAAAACTCCGGCTTATGGCATGATATACTTGACACCCCCCAGGAGCCTAAAAATTATAAGGAAGCTTCTGCATCCTGCATGATCGTGTACACGTTGGCAAAGGCAGTACGTCTTGGATATATTCCCCGTAAATACCTGGCGAATGCTGAGAAAGGCTATGCTGGCATTGTAAAAGAGTTTCTCAAAACAGAGAATGGGCAATTGAACCTGTATGGTACTGTAGCCGTGTCTGGTCTTGGAGGCAATCCTTACCGTGATGGTAGTTTCGGGTATTATATGAAAGAACCTGTTGTAGTGAACGATCCTAAAGGCATGGGAGCCTTTATACAATGTGCTGTTGAAATGGAAATGATCCCGACCCTTTCAATCAGTGAAAGGAAACTGGTTATGCTCGACCGGTATTTTAACGCTGAAAAGCGTAAA
Source organism: Chitinophagaceae bacterium (assembly GCA_036262095.1). Lineage (GTDB taxonomy): Bacteria > Bacteroidota > Bacteroidia > Chitinophagales > Chitinophagaceae > Terrimonas_A. Next base: position 31,493 of record DATAJQ010000133.1, read on the forward strand.
GATGTTACCGGCACACCTGTTTACTGGCATTATATATGGGATGAGAGATCGAATCCCGGCTTCTCCACTTTTGGCCAGATTTTCAAGAAATATGGAGCCGGTTTGGGTTACCTGGATAAGCCGAATGCCATCTACCTTGGAAAAACAGATGTTTATATCATTGTTGATCCCGATCATGTAAAAGATAATCCTGTTCCCAATTACGTTACAGATGAGGATGTGAAAATAATTAAGGATTGGGTAAAGCAAGGGGGTGCCTTACTCCTGATGGCAAACGACAGTAATAATTGCGATCTGGTTCATTTTAATAAACTGGCGAATGCTTTTGGGATCAATTTCACTGATAAGAGCGTGAATATGGTGAAAGATGATCATTTCCCTACGGGCTCAGTGTTGCCGGGCGATAATAACCCGGTGTTTAAAACAACAAAAGAGATGTTCCTGAAAGAAGTGAGTGCGATCACCGTGCAAAAACCTGCCCTGGCCAATGCTGTTAAGGATGGTGATATAATTATTGCTACGGCTAAGTATGGCAAAGGTGTTGTGGTAGCTGTTGGTGATCCCTGGCTGTACAACGAATATATAGACGGACGGAAGTTACCTGCGCAGTATGAGAATTATAAGGCAGGCGAAGACCTGGCAAAATGGTTGCTGGAAAAATCCAATACGAAATACCACAGAACATTCAGGAGCAAAAAGATGAAAAAGTAAAATATTGAGTGAGCGTATGCAATTATCAAAACAAATAATTCAGCAGATCAGCCATGAGGCTGTGGCATCGATACCCGGTAAAGCAATACTGGAACTGCCTGAAAAAGTATTACAGTTTGGCACCGGCGTACTTCTTCGCGGATTGCCTGATTATTTTATTGACAAGGCTAATAAGCAAGGTGTTTTCAATGGCCGTGTAGTGGTAGTAAAATCCACTTCCAGTGGTGGTGCAGATGCGTTTGCTACACAGGACGGCTTATTCACTTTATGCGTGAAAGGCATTGAAAACAGCAAGAAAACAGAAGAAACGATTATCAATGCTTCCATCAGCCGTGTGCTGTCTGCTGCAGAAGAATGGAAGGAAATATTGAAATGCGCTCATAACCCGGCTATGCAACTGGTGATCTCCAACACCACAGAGGTTGGTATCGTGCTCACTCAGGATGATATTCACCAGTCACCTCCAGCTTCTTTCCCGGGTAAACTGCTGGCTTTCCTGCATGAACGCTATAAAGCTTTCAATGGTTCAAAGGAAAGCGGAATGGTGATCATACCTACTGAACTGATCACTGACAATGGGACCAAACTCCGTGAGATAGTGCTGGAACTTGCTGAGCAGAATAAACTGGAAAAACCCTTTATTCAATGGCTGGCATCGGCCAATCATTTCTGCAGTTCGCTGGTTGACCGTATTGTGCCGGGCAAACTTCCGGCTGCAGAACAAAAAGCGACAGAAGCGCACCTCGGTTATACAGACGAGCTTATGATCATGGCAGAACCGTTCCGTTTGTGGGCGATCGAATCAGGCAGTGATGATGTGAAGGAAATACTTTCTTTCAGCCAGGTAGATAAAGGTGTGGTGATTACGCCGGATATTGAAAAATTCAGGGAGCTGAAACTTCGTTTATTGAATGGCACTCATACATTTTCCAGTGGATTGGCTGTACTGGCTGGCTTTACTACTGTAAAAGAAGCAATGGCTGATGAGCAGATGAGTTCTTTTGTCCGTAGATTGATGATGCTGGAAATCGCTACCGCCATGTCAGGTGATACGATCTCTTATAATGAAGCCTGTGCTTTTGCCAATACAGTGATCGATCGTTTCCGGAACCCATTTATTGATCATCAATGGATCAGCATAACGATGAATTTCACGTCGAAAATGCGATTGAGAAATATACCTTTGTTGCTCTGGCATTATGAAAAATCGACCATGGTGCCGGTGCAGATGGCACAGGGCTTTGCAGCTTACCTGTTATTCATGAAATGCAGCAAGGGTGATGATGGCAGCTATTATGGCCAAACCGGTTCATTACGGTACAAAATGCAGGATGACAAGGCTGCTTATTTCTCCGAAAAGTGGGCAAAGCTGAATACAAAAGATGTAGTGAAGGCTGTTTTAGCCGACACTGAATTGTGGGGAGTCGATCTTTTACACCTTCCTGGCTTTGCAGAAGCCGTAACAAATTATATGGAGTTTATTGAACAGGAAGGAGCACTCGCACTAATAACCGAAGGGGTTAAGAATAAAACAACCGAGTAAATGAAGCATAGAGTATTAAAGGTGCATCCGAACGATAATGTGCTGGTAGCATTGCAAAACCTTTCAAAAGGAGAAACCATTTCTTATAATGGTAAGGACTATGTGTTGCTGGAAGATATTCCGGCGAAACATAAGTTCTTTATGCAGAACATGCACACTGGCGATAAGATCACGATGTATGGCGTGCTGGTAGGAAAGATACAGTTTGATGTGCCAGCAGGCAGCCGTATGACCACCGATAATACCAAACATGCAGCAGATCCATTCACTTACCGCCCTTTTCATTATCAATGGCAGCCGCCGGATGTATCAAAATTTAAAGGACGTACTTTCAACGGGTATCACCGCAGCGATGGCCGCGTGGGAACAGCCAATTACTGGTTGTTCATCCCCACTGTTTTTTGCGAAAACAGGAACCTGGATGTGATCCGCGAAGCATTGCACAATGAACTTGGTTATGCAGTTACTGATAAGTACAAACAGAAAACTCATCATTTACTGGAACTGTATAAAAGCGGAGCAGATATAAGCAAAGCCGATCTTGATGTGAAAGAAGCCATGGTGCCTACCAACCGCATCTTTAAAAATGTGGATGGCATTAAATTCCTGAATCATCAGGGCGGTTGCGGTGGCACCCGCCAGGATGCTGGTGTACTGGGTAAACTGCTGGCTTCTTATGCCGACCATCCCAATGTGGCTGGCGTTACGATCCTCAGCCTGGGCTGTCAGAACCTTCAGACACAGCAATTACTGGACGATATAAAAGAACGGAACCCTTCTTTTGATAAACCGCTGTATGTTTTTGAACAGCAGTTGTCGCAAAGTGAAGATCAACTGATCACTGAAGCGATCCGTAAAACTTTTCTTGGCCTCATCGAGATCAATAAGATTGAAAGAAAACCAGCTTCGCTGGATCACCTGGTGCTGGGCGTGAAATGCGGCGGTAGCGATGGTTTTAGCGGCATATCTGCCAACCCGGCCGTAGGGTATTGTTCAGACCTGCTGGTGGCATTGGGAGGAAAAATATTGCTGGCCGAGTTCCCGGAGCTTTGCGGAGCTGAGCAGGACCTGATCGACCGTACAAGAGATGAAGCCGCTGCAAAGAAATTCATCCGGTTAATGACAGCATATAATGAAGCGGCACATCAGGTAGGTTCAGGTTTTCACATGAACCCATCGCCCGGCAATATCCGCGATGGATTGATCACGGATGCGATCAAAAGCACGGGTGCAGCAAAAAAAGGCGGCACTTCGCCGGTAGAAGATGTGCTGGATTATACAGAACCTGCAGTGAAACCGGGACTGAACCTCGTATGCACGCCAGGCAATGATGTGGAAGCAACTACCGGCAAAGCAGCAAGTGGCGCTACGTTGATCCTGTTTACTACAGGGTTGGGAACACCTACCGGCAACCCGGTTTGTCCTACCATTAAAGTAGCTACCAATTCAGCACTGGCTAAAAAAATGGGTGATATCATTGATATCAACACTGGTCCCATCATTGATGGCGAAAAGACCATTGAAGAAATGGGCGAAGAGATACTGGAGTATTGCATCAAAGCCGCAAGCGGAGAAGTGATCCCCAAAGCAGTATTATTAAACCAGGACGATTTTATACCGTGGAAACGCGGAGTATCATTATAAACCAACACCAGGCAGTAGTTGTAAAGTAAAAATTCAAAATGAAAAATTCAAAAAACTCCTTTGATATTGAACTGTCTTAACGGGGAAGCCTTTTGCATTTTGATTTTTAAATTTTGACTTTACATCGCCTGATACAGATAGACATTAAAGCAGTTGTATGAAAGCATTTTTGGACGAAGATTTCTTCCTGAAGACCAAGACGGCACAACGTCTTTACCATGAGTTCGCAAAAGACATGCCTATCATAGATTATCATTGCCATCTCCCACCGCAACAGATAGCAGAGGATACGCAGTTTGAAAATATTACGCAGGCATGGCTATATGGGGATCATTATAAATGGAGGGCCATGCGTACGAATGGCGTGGATGAAAGTTATTGCACCGGCAACCAGCCTGATTTTGAGAAGTTCAAACAATGGGCAGCTACCGTGCCGTATACGCTTCGCAATCCGTTATATCACTGGACGCACCTTGAGCTGCAGCGTTATTTTAATATCAAAGACACCCTGAGCCTCGATACAGCTAAGAGTATTTATGAAGAAAGCACGGCCAAACTGCGGACACCTGCTTTTTCTGTAAAGAATCTTTTGCGCAAAATGAATGTAAAAGCAGTTTGCACTACTGATGATCCTGTTGATTCGCTGGAGCATCATATCCGACTGCGTAAAGATGGTTTTGAAATTCCTATTACGCCCGCATTCCGGCCGGATAATGCAATGAATGTAAGCGACCCGCAGAAGTTCAATGCTTATCTCAAAAAGCTTGAAGCTGTGACCAATATTGCTGTCTCATCTTTTGATGATTTCTTGTATGCTTTGCAGAACCGCCACGATTTCTTTGCATCGCTTGGTTGCGGTGTATCCGATCATGGGCTGGAAGAGATCTATGCTGAAGATTTTACGGGTTCAGAGATAGATGCCATTTTCAATAAAGTGCATGGCGGCAAAAGCCTGAACGATATTGAACAACGCAAATTCAGATCAGCCATGCTGATCCATTTTGCAGAGTGGGACTGGGAAAAAGGATGGGTGCAGCAATTCCATTTGGGAGCTTTGCGCAACAACAATACCCGGATGATGCAAACCCTCGGCGCAGACACCGGCTGGGATTCTATCGGTGATTTTTCACAGGCAAAGACTTTGGCCAAATTCCTTGACAAACTGGATTGCAATAACAGACTGGCAAAAACCATTCTGTATAATCTGAATCCTGCAGATAATGAACTGATGGCAACTATGATCGGCAATTTCAATGATGGATCTGTTGCAGGAAAGATACAATGGGGCTCCGGCTGGTGGTTCCTTGATCAGAAAGATGGTATGATCAAGCAACTGAACACCCTGTCGAATATGGGATTGCTGAGCCGCTTTGTAGGCATGCTTACCGACTCAAGAAGTTTCCTTTCTTTTCCGCGCCATGAATATTTCCGCCGGATATTATGCGATCTGTTTGGAACAGAGATAGAGAATGGTGAACTGCCGAACGACCTGGAATGGATTGGGAAAATAATACAGGATATCTGTTTTAATAATAACAAGAACTATTTCAACTGGCAATTGGAGCCGGTGAAAGAAAAAGCGGGCTCTGTTTAACATTCAACAATCACTAATTTGCAGCAAAAACCAGATGAGCATTCTCCAACAATTCAGTCTTGCCGGCAAAGTGGCATTAGTTACAGGTTGCAACCGGGGCATTGGAAAGGCCATGGCTCTTGGTCTTGCAGAAGCTGGCGCAGACATCCTGGGTGTTTCTGCAACAATAGAACTCACAGGTAGTGAAGTTGAAAAAGAGGTAACGGCTTTGGGAAGAAAATTTAAAGCTTACCAGGCTGATCTATCCAACCGCGAAAGTATTTATGCATTCACCAACAAAGTGAAAGCGGAAAATAAAAAGATCGGCATCCTGATCAATAATGCAGGTACCATTATGCGCGCACCTGCCGCAGAGCATCCTGATGAATACTGGGACCGTGTGATCGATATCAATCTCAACGCGCAATTTGTACTGGCCAGGGAGATTGGCAGACAAATGCTGGAGAATGGCAGTGGCAAGATCATTTTCACTGCTTCCCTGCTTAGCTTCCAGGGTGGTATCAATGTGCCTGGCTATGCAGCCAGTAAAGGTGCAATAGCGAGCCTGATCAAAGCATTGGCAAATGAATGGGCAGCAAAAGGTGTGAATGTAAATGGTATTGCGCCGGGATATATTGCAACAGACAACACGGAAGCTTTGCGCAATGATCCTGTAAGAAGCAAGTCTATTCTCGATCGTATTCCCGCAGGCCGCTGGGGTGAAACGGAAGATTTCAAAGGCGCTGCAGTATACCTGGCATCCGCTGCTTCGGATTACGTGAATGGCACCATCCTTACAGTAGATGGCGGATGGATGGGCCGCTGATATTGATTAATTCGCTTTACAAATAAGATTTTATGGAACTGAGATTTCAAAACAGTCCTGCTGAAACCAAAACGATGACCACGGAACAACTCCGGGAAAACTTTCTTATCCCCGGCTTAATGCAGGACGATACTATTCAATTGGTATATTCCCATTACGATCGTGTGATCATTGGCGGGGTAAAACCTGTAAGCAAAACAGTGGAATTGCCCAACCATCCTGAACTCAGGGCAGAATATTTCCTGGAAAGAAGGGAGCTGGGCGTGATCAATGTTGGCGGCACAGGTACTGTAACGGCGGATGGAAAGGATTATACATTGGATAAGCTGGGCTGTGTGTATCTTGGGAAAGGCACTAAAGCTGTAAATTTTAAAAGCAGTGATAAAAAAGCGCCAGCCGTTTTTTACCTGCTTTCAGCGCCCGCACATCAAACTTATCCCAATACTCAGTATACTAAAGAGCAGGCTTCACCGGTGTCTTTGGGTGATATTTCCACTTCCAATAAAAGAACGATCTATAAATACATCCATTTGGATGGCATCAAAAGCTGCCAGTTGGTGATGGGATTGACAGTACTTGAAGCGGGAAGCGTCTGGAACTCCGTTCCGCCGCATACGCATACCCGCCGTATGGAGGCTTATTTTTATTTTGATGTCCCCGAATCACAACGTGTATTTCATTTTATGGGTGAACCACAACAGACCCGTCATATCGTAATGACCAATCATGATGCAGTGATCTCTCCACCCTGGAGTGTGCACTTTGGAAGCGGCACTTCCAACTATGGATTTATCTGGGGCATGGCGGGGGAGAACCAGACATTCACTGATATGGATCCTGCTCCTGTAGCAGAATTGAAATAACCTGATCTGAAAGAATGAGCGAAAACAACAATACCGCAATTTTATCGGCCAAAAACAAAAACCAAATGGTTTTTTGTTTTGGAGAACTATTGCTGCGCATGTCGCCATCACTGGGAAGGCAATGGATACACAACAACCAGATGCCGGTGTATATCGGAGGAGCAGAATTGAATGTAGCAACAGCTTTAGCCAACTGGAATATTCCGGTAACTTATTCCACTGCTTTACCGCCACATTATCTTTCTGAGGAGATACTGGAAGAACTGAAAAGTAAAAATATCGGAACGGACAGGGTGCATCTTTCCGGCAACCGTATTGGCACCTATTATTTGCCGCAGGGAGCTGATCTGAAAAACGCCGGTGTGATCTATGACCGGGCTTATTCTTCTTTTGCAGAGCTGAAACCAGGTATGATCGATTGGAATAAATACCTCGATGGATGTTCCTGGTTTCATTTCAGTGCGATCAGCCCTGCGTTGAACGAAATTGCTCCTGCTGTTTGTGAAGAAGGATTAAGAGCAGCAAAGGAAAAGGGCTTGATCATTTCAGTTGATCTTAACTACCGGGCTAAACTCTGGAAATATGGGAAAGCTCCGGTGGAAATAATGCCATTGTTGGCAGAGTACTGCGATGTGGTGATGGGTAATATCTGGTCGGCCGCTCAATTGCTGGGTACGCCGCTTGATCAGTCGCTGATCGACCGCAACCAGAAGGAAGCCTACCTGGAACATGGCCGTAAAACATCCCAGGCGATTATGACTACGTTCAGCAACTGCCATGTGGTGGCGAACACCTTCCGTTTTGATGCCGGCGAAGGCATCAGGTATTATGCATCGCTTGATTCCCGGGTGGGCCAGTCAGTATCACTTGAACTGGCAACAGATAAAGTGGTGGATAAAATAGGAAGCGGTGATTGCTTTATGGCAGGATTGATCTATGGTCTGTATAAAGGGTTCACTCCTTCGCAGGTGATCGATTTTGCAGCAGCAGCAGCCTTCGGCAAACTGCAGGAAAAAAGCGATGCCACTTCACAACGAATAGAAAATGTAAACGAAATCCTGAGAAAATATGGAGCAGCAGGCATACATCATTGAGCAGATAAAAAAACAGGGTTTATTGCCTTTGTTTTATCATGACAGCAAAGAAGTTTGTCTTTCGGTTACCCGTGCTTTGTATGATGCAGGTATACGGGTGATCGAGTTTACCAATCGTGGCAAACAGGCTGCTGATAATTTTAAAGCCATGGTGGCTGCAAAAAATGATGGTATGAAAGATCTGTTGCTGGCTGTAGGGACGATCCGTACTGCAGAGCAGGCCAGTTCTTTTATCCAGGCAGGTGCCGATTTTTTGATCAGCCCTGTATTCGATGCCGATGTATGTGATGTAGCTTACCTGCAGAAAGTGTTATGGCTTCCCGGCTGCATGACTCCGACTGAAATACATGTCGCGGAGAATGCAGGATGCAGGCTGGTGAAATTATTTCCGGGTAATGTATTAGGCCCGGGCTTCGTAAGCGCTGTTAAAGAATTATTTCCTGACATGGATTTTATGCCTACGGGTGGAGTGGAAGTCAGTGCAGAGAATATGGGTGCCTGGTTCAATGCAGGCGTGTGTGCTGTAGGGTTGGGGAGTAAAATGATCAGTAAAACTGTTTTAGCCAATAAAGATTACGCAACGATCACCAGGCTGGCGAGGGAGGCATTGGCCATTACCGCCGCTATAAAAAAATAAACCGATATGCAGCAAGCCATAGGAAAAACGATTGGAAAGTACAGGTGGACGATCTGTTCGCTTTTATTTTTTGCAACAACTGTCAACTATCTCGACAGGCAGGTGCTGAGTCTTCTTAAGCCCACCCTGGAAAAGCCTGAAAACTTTGGCTGGACGAACAGCCAGTATGCTGATATCGCGGCAGTATTCCAGTTCGCGTATGCTATAGCGATGTTGTTTGCAGGCCGGGTGATTGACAAACTGGGTACAAAGAAGGGTTATGCCTGGGCGATCATTATCTGGTCGATCGGCGCTGTCATACATGCACTGGCAATTCCTATTGGTAAAGGCACTATTGCCGTACTGGGTTGGACAGGGCTTGCCTTGCTTCCTATTTCCGTAGTCGGTTTCATGGTGTCAAGAATGGTACTGGCAATTGGCGAAGCGGGCAACTTTCCCGCGGCTATTAAGGCCACAGCAGAATATTTCCCCAAAAAAGAGCGATCATTTGCAACAGGTATATTTAACTCCGGCGCCAATGTAGGTGCTATTCTTGCACCATTGACCGTTCCCTGGATTGAAGAACACTGGGGATGGCAGGCAGCTTTCCTGATCATTGGTGCCATTGGTTTTCTTTGGCTGTTCTTCTGGTTGAGGTATTATGAAAGGCCGACTAAGCAAAAAAGATTAAGCCAGGAAGAGTATGATTATATCCATAGTGATGAAGACAGTAAAGCAGCCCCTGAAAGGGTAGCAGCAGAAGTAACAGAAAAAGTATCCTGGTTTAAGCTGTTGGAATACAAACAAACCTGGTCTTTTGTTACCGGGAAGTTTTTAACGGACGGAGTTTGGTGGTTTTTCCTGTTTTGGTTGCCGGCTTATCTGAAAGATCAATATCATATCGAAGGAACAGGTATTATGTTACCGCTGGCCGTATTGTATAGTATGACAATGTTTGGCAGTATCGGTGGGGGATGGTTCCCGATGTATTTTATCAAAAAGGGATACCAGCCTTATGATGGAAGAATGAAAGCCATGTTATTGATTGCTTTGATTCCGCTGGTGGTGTTAGCGGCGCAACCATTGGGGCAGGCAAGCTACTGGATGCCCGTTATCCTGATTGGTATCGGAGCTTCTGCACACCAGGCATGGAGTGCTAATATTTTCACTACAGTGTCTGATATGTTTCCTAAGAAAGCAGTGGGTTCAGTAGTAGGTATTGGTGGTATGGCTGGTGGTATTGGTGGTGTGATCATCACCAAGATTGGCGGCTCATTGTTTGATCATTATAAAGCGTTGGGGCATATTGAAACTGGCTATACGATCATGTTTGCCTATTGCGCTGTGGCTTATCTGCTGGCCTGGGGTATCATGAAATCGCTGGTGCCAAAATATAAACTGATAACAGATCTGTAAACTGTTTGCAATTGTAAGAGCAGTATCGCCAAGTGCGTATACATTCCGCACTTGGCGATACTATTTAATTTACAGCATTGCCACACTTCTCTTCACAAAATCTGTCAGCTCTGCGCCTGTCAGCAAGCCTTGTGATAATAAGGCCAGGTCAAACGCCTGCTTTGCCAGACTTGTTTTCTCTTCATCATTTCCTGCTTGAGCAATTTTACCGATCAAAGGGTGATTGCTGTTAACCGTTACTTTATAATTATCAGGTAAAGAACCATAAAAGTTCATTCCACCACCCATCGCTGCCATGTCTTTCATACGACGCATGAACTCATCCATTGTTACAGTAACAGGCAGCTCAGCAGGAGAAAGGCTTTCCACTGCTACGGACATGCCCGGTTTCGTGATCGTTTTTTCAAATACTGTTTTAACTGCATTGGATTCTTCTTCGCTTAAGGCGGAAGGCAGCGGCTCTTCTTTATTGATCAGTGAATCTGCTGTGCCGGAATCAACGCGTTTTACCTGTGTCTTTTCCAGTTTTTGTTCCAGCTGGCTGATAAAGTGATTGTCCAACGGTGAATTCATCATCAGTACATCATAGCCTCTTGCTTCAGCAGATTGAATAAAAGCATCCTGCCTGCCCGGGTCAGTGGTGTAGAGATAAATACGATTGCCATCTTTATCTGTTTGCAGCGGAGATATTTTTTCCTGGTATTCGGTAAGCGTATAGAACTCATTTTTGGTATTGGTCAGCAATACAAAATCTTTTGCTCTTTCATAAAACTTCTCATCCGTGAGCATGCCGTATTTTACGAACAGGCCTATATCCGACCATTTTTCTTCATAAGCTTTTCTGTCTTTTTTGAAGAGGTCAGCCAGCTTATCAGCTACCTTTTTGGTGATATGAGAATTGATCTTTTTTACATGGCTGTCTGCCTGCAGGAAGCTGCGGGATACATTGAGCGGGATATCGGGTGAGTCGATCACTCCATGCAACAGCATCAGGAATTCAGGCACAATGTCCTTTACTTCATCTGTAATAAACACCTGGCGGGAGAAAAGCTTGATCTTATTGGGCCGCAGTTCCACTTCCTTTTTTATTTTGGGGAAGTAAAGAACGCCGGTGAGATTGAAGGGATAATCCACATTGAGGTGTATCCAGAACAGCGGATCATCTGAGAACGGGTATAGTTCTTTATAAAAATCCAGGTAATCTTTGTCGGTAAGTTCTGATGGCGATTTGGTCCAGATCGGAGTGGTATTGTTGATGATATTATCCACTTCGATGGTCTTGTATTTGGTTTCACCTTTATCATCCTGGCCATCTTCAACAGATTGGCTGCGGGTGCCAAACTTCACGGGCACTGGCAAGAAGGCGCAATGTTTTTTCAGGATCTCTTCCAGTTTGTGCTGATCAAGGAATTCTTCTGAATCATTGTTGATATGCAGAATGATATCTGTACCGCGTGAGGTGCGGCTGCCGGGAGTGATCTCGAAATCAGTGCTTCCTTCACATATCCAGCGGGCCGGAGTGGCGCCTTCCTGGTAGGAAAGGGTCTGTATCTCCACTTTATCAGCCACCATAAAAGCGGAATAAAAGCCGAGACCGAACTTGCCGATCAGTTCATTGGCATCTTTCGCATCCTTGAATTTTTCCACGAATTCTGTGGCGCCGGAAAATGCGATCTGGTTAATATATTTTTTGATCTCATCAGCAGTCATCCCCAGCCCGGAATCGCTGACAGTGATGGTCTTTTTGTCTTTATCAAAAGCCACTTCCACTTGCAGATTGCCCAGCTCTCCCTTGTATTGCCCCAGGGATGAAAGGCGTTTGATCTTTTGGGTAGCATCTATAGCATTGGAAACCAGTTCTCTCAAAAAGATCTCATGATCGGAGTACAGGAACTTTTTAATGATGGGAAAAATATTCTCCGTATGGATCGAGATTGTACCTTTTTCTTGCATAGTCATAATTTTTTGAAAAGAGTTATCGGCCCTTTTCAGCAATGGGTGTTCCAAACTGGTATACGCGGACAAAGTGGCAGGAATAGGGCCTTCTATTTGCGTTCTCTTACGGCTTTTTCAATCCCTTCCAGCATCTCCATTTCCACTTTCTGTATTTCCAGCAACCGCTTATTCTGATGCAGCAACAAATGGTCGAGCTTTTCATGGAGCATGCGGATCTCGACTTCTGCTTTAAGGTTTACTTTGTAATCGTGTTCTGCACGCTGGCGGTCTTTTGCTTCCTGGCGGTTCTGGCTCATCATAATGATTGGCGCCTGGATAGCTGCCAGGCAGGAAAGGATCAGGTTGAGAAGGATAAAGGGATAGGGATCGAAGCCCTTATTATGCAGAAACCAGGCATTGAATCCCATCCACATTATCAGGATGACAAAGAAAATAATAATGAATGACCAGCTTCCCCCGAAACTGGCCACTTTATCGGCCAGCTTTTCACCAAAACTCAGGTTCTTATCGGTTGGAAGGGAGTGTTGCTTTGATAATATCTTACGGTTGTTAATACTTTTGGTAACGATCTTTTCCACTTCATTCAATTCTCCGAAATCCTGCGCCAGCAATTCGTTGATATAATTTTTGCGAAGGTCGATCAGTTGCTCAGGAGGGATCGCTGATATATCATCTACATCAGGATAGTGTTGTTTAAAATAATCAGTAAATGAGCAATCAATAGGGGAGGTATTCTTTTTCATGAACCGGTTTCTTTAAAAGATAGGACTTTTTTGGTGTCCCGCAAAAAGAGTTGGGTTCTCCCACCAAGACAACAAAGAGCACAAAGAAATCGTATAGCTGAACCGCCTGCTTTGTTTTCTTTTCAGAAAATGAAGTTGAATGCACAATTATTTCTTTGTGCTCTTTGTTGTCTTGGTGGGAGAAAAACCTTCTTTGCAGGAAACCATTAAGCATAGATGCGTTCAATAGCATCCTTATATTTCTCTGTGATCACCTTCCGTTTCATCGAAAGTTTAGGAGTCATTTCACCGGTATCGATTCCCCATTCATTAGGCAACAGTTCAAATTTCTTTACCTGCTCCACGTGATTGAGGTATTTGTTATACCGTTCAACGATCTCCTTATAAAAATTGATCACTTTTTCATTGCGGATCAGTTCTTCATTGGCTGCATCCGGTATGCCGTTCTGCCTGCACCAGTCGCGCAGTGCGGGAAATGCCGGAACAATAAGCCCGCCTACAAATTTCCTTTCAGGCCCTACTACCATCACATGTTCAATATAAGGTGATTCCTTGAGTTTGTTTTCCACGGTAAGTGGTGCCACATATTTGCCACCGCTTGTCTTGAACAATTCCTTTTTACGGTCGGTGATCTTGAGAAAATGATTGTCGACCATTGTGCCGATATCGCCGGTATGAAGCCAGCCATCGGTGATGGTTTCAGCAGTGAGATCAGGACGTTTATAATAACCCAGCATGATGTGCGGGCCTTTGCTTAATATTTCTCCATCTTCTGCAATCTTTACTTCCACTCCGTCAATCAATGGGCCAACGGTCCCGAATTTGCGGTTTTCTTCCTGGTAGCGGTTAACGGCGATAACAGGGGATGTTTCAGTAAGGCCGTAACCTTCCATGATAGGGATCCTTGCGGCAGTGAATATGCGTATCAACCTTACCTGGCAGGCTGCACCGCCGGTTACGATACATTTCAGTTCATTGCCCAGGCCTTCCCTCCATTTACTGAAGATAAGTTTGTTGGCCAGCTTCAGTTGTATATTGTACCAGAGTCCCTGGTTCTGGTTGATCTCAAATCTTTCTGCAAGGCCATGTGCCCAGAAGAATAATTTCTTCTTGATACCTGTGAGTTCATTGCCTTTCTGCATGATGCGGTCATATACTTTCTCCAGCAGTCGCGGCACTGTTGTGAACATGTGCGGCTTCACTTCTTTCAGGTTTTCACCGATCGTATCCAGGCTTTCTGCATAATAAATAGATGTGCCCTTAAAAAGATAGAGATAGCTCACCATCTTTTCAAAGATGTGGTTGAGCGGCAAAAAGCTTAACGAACGCATATTCTCTCCGGGAGGAAAACAAGGGAGGCAGGCCACTACGTTTGAAAGAATATTGCGATGGGTGAGCATTACACCTTTAGGCGTGCCGGTGGTGCCGGATGTGTAAAGGATCGTTGCCACATCTTCATATTTGATATTTGCAGCAATTTCTTTTACGCGAGCCTTTGTTTCAGGGGTGGCATGTGCAACAATATCTTTCCAGTAAGTGGCATTTGCCACATGTTCAATCGTGAATATTTCCTTGAGGTTAGGAAGTTTATCTTTCAGGCTGAACACTTTCAGGTAAAGCTCCTCATCATTTACGAACACGAATTTCACTTGTGCGTCCTGCAACACAAATTCCAGGTCGCCAATGCTGATAGTAGGATACACCGGTGTTAAGATAGCGCCTGTTTGCTGCACAGCCAGGTCAATCATCAGCCATTCGGGCCTGTTTTTGCTGAGGATGGCGATCTTATCCCGGTTTTCTACCGTCATATCATTAGGGCTGGCGCCAAGGGCCAGCAGGCCGGCGGCCAGGTCTTCAACGATAGTGGCTACTTCACGGGTGCTGTACGTTTTCCAGCGGCCGCTTTCTTTTCCGGCTAACGTTACTTCCAGCGGCTTTCTTTCCAGGTGCCATTCGATACAATCAAAAAGTCTGCGGGGCTCTGTCATAATTACAATCGTTATTCTGCAGACAAATTAGGCAAAAAAGCTTTAAAGAAGGAGGAAGCTCCAAAGTTTAGGAAGTTAAAAAGTTTAAGGGTTTAAAAGTTAAGATAAATGAGCAAGCATCTGTCTGCCCGTGAACCTTAAACTTTTAAACCCTTAACCCTTAAATCCGTATTATTTACCGGCTACAGCCTGGTAATACTGTCCCGGAGGCATCTTGAATACCCTGTTGCGCTGGAATTTGTTAAGTGCTTCGTATTGATCGGCATGTGCTTTTGTCCAGTTGTCGTAAGCTGCCAGATTCTCTACCGGGCCAAACAGCCATTGGTTATAGGCTTCAAAGAGGCCATCCTGCAAAAGCTGACGCTGGTAATCGAACAGGCGGAAAGGGAATTTTGCAGCATAAGTATTATACCAGTCAAGGATAAACCTTGAACGGACCATTCCAAGGGTTTCCACTGTCACACCTTTATTGGTCAGGCTTAACTGCTTGTTCATAGTCTGTAAATAAGCTTTAGCGAAATCACTTTTGCTTTTATCGGCGTCTTTGGTCAGATCAGCTTCATTGAACAATTTTTCTTTGTATGCTTTCAGCAACAGTTCTTTCATAGCGGCTCCTCTTTGTGAAAGGCTTTCCATATTAATAAAGATCTCACCGTATATCAGGCTCCATACTTTATCGTTGGTAGAAAAATAGAAAAGAGCGGCATTGTAATAGTTGCCTCCATAGGCAGGATCTACCTGGATGCCTTTTTCCCAAAGATCAATGGCGGAGTTATTATGGGCAGACAAAAGCAGTTCACCATACTCACTGTATAAAGGCCCGCTTTTAGGAAACTTCTTCAACCCCTTTTTATACATCTTCTCGCATTCCTTTACTTCTTCCAGTGCTTTATATACATTACCGGCGATCTGGTAGCATATAACATCGGCATCTTCACGCTCTAAAAGAAGCTTGGCTCCTTCCAGTGCTTTGTCATAAGACCTTTTCAGGTAATAGGACATCACCAGGTCTTTCTGCATTTCCAGGTTGGTCTTATCCTGAACAAGCGCGCGGTTCAATACAAGGATCGCATTATCAAAATCACCCGTACGCATATATCCTTTGGCTGTTTCATGCATGGTCTTTGCATCGTCCTGCGCAAAAGCCACTAAAGTAAAAAGGGATAGGGCGGGGATAAGGAAAAATTTTTTCATTCGTATTTTTTTAGTTCACCGCTTTCGGCGGCCGATGTTTTGTAGAATGGAACACCTTATTACATATTTCCCTGTACAGGAATTATCACAGGCGTTTCATCAATACAGGTTATGAAGATCACACAAAGCTAAGTTGTTTATGGTTTTCCATAGCGGGTTCCCATTGCCTGGAGCGATGTATGTCCTAATTTTTAGATGTTCTTAACAGCTAGCCTTCAATGTTTAAATAAGATGGGTGAGTAGTCCGTCCCTCAGCTTTGGTTCAAACCAGGTGCTTTTGGGCGGCATCACATTTCCGCTGTCAGCGATATCGAACAACTGCTGAATGGTGACCGGGTAGAGGCTGAATGCTACTTTCATTTCACCACTGTCCACCCTTTTTTCCAGCTCGCCAAGACCGCGGATCCCTCCTACAAAATCGATCCGCTTATCAGTACGCTGATCTTTTATGCCCAGTAATTTGTCAAGGATATTGTTGGATAATATCGTTACGTCCAGCACGCCGATCGGGTCCAATGTATAAGTGTCTTTGCGGGAAGTAAGAATATACCACTGTTTATCCAAATACATGCCGAATTCATGCTGATGAGCGGGCTTTACAGGTTCCGAACTATGGGTGATCATGAAATCATCCTGCAGGGCGCTGATGAAATCGTCGGCATCATATCCGTTCAGGTCTTTTACAACACGGTTATAATCCATGATGGCGAGTTCGCTGGCAGGGAAGATGGTAGTAAGGAAAAAGCCTGCAGAAGAACTGTCTTTTAATTCCCTGCTCACTTTGGCTGCAGATGCTGCGCGGTGATGGCCATCGGCGATATAGGTGGCCGGAACTTTCTGACCGAAGAGGCGGGTGATCTCACTTACGACGCTGTCTTCATCCACCACCCAAACAGTATGTTGTATCCCATCATCGGCCGTAAAGTCATATACAGGAGAATGATAGTCTTTCCAGTTGTTGATGATGGCATCCAGTTCTTTTACGTTGTTGTATGCCATGAATACATTGCCAGTTTGCGCACGTATCGTTTTCATGTGATCAATACGGTCCTTTTCTTTTTCCGGCCGTGTGAATTCATGTTTTTTGATCACATCATTGAAATAATCCTGCACGGAAGAAACGCAAACAAGACCAGTCTGGCTGCGGCCATCCATGATAAGGCGATAGATATAATAGCAAGGCTTTTCTTCGGTGAACAGGATGCTTTTTTGCTGAAAATCCAGCAGGTTTTGCGCGGCTTTTTCATACACGTCCTGGCTGTGAAGGTCAATACCATCAGAAAGGTCTATTTCCGCTTTGGTGATATGAAGAAAAGAAAAGGGATTGCCCTTTGCTTCCTCCTTTGCTTCACTGCTGTTTAATACGTCATAAGGCCTGGATGCTACTTTATCGGCGAGGTCCTGCCGGGGCCTCAGCGCCTGAAAAGGCTGGATGATTGCCATACTTATTATCCTTTTTTATTTGCAAAATCTTTCATTACTTCTGTCAGCACTACGACGCTTTCGAGCGGTAAAGCGTTGTACATGGAAACGCGAAATCCGCCCACACTGCGGTGGCCTTTCACACCATAAAGCCCTTCCTGCTTGCAGCGTTCGGAAAATTCTTTTTCCAGCACAGGATCTTCCATTACAAATACGGCATTCATGAAACTACGGTCTTCTTTCGCTACAGTGCCTCTAAATATGGGAAGACTATCGAGCGTGTTGTAAAACAGTGTGGCTTTGGCATGATTGAGTTTCTCTGCAGCAGCAACGCCACCGTTTTCTTTCAGCCATTTAAGCGTAAGCATACATATATATACAGCAAACACAGGAGGTGTATTCAGCATGGATCCGTTCTCGATATGATTGCGGTAGTCCATCATGGTAGGAATGGGCCTGTTAACCTGCCCAAGTATATTTTTATTGACCACTACAAGGTTCACACCTGCAGCCCCTACATTCTTTTGCGCGCCGGCATAGATCAGGTCAAACTTATTGAAATCAACCGAGCGGCTCAGGATATCACTGCTCATATCAGCTACCAGGGGTACATTGAATTTTTCAAATGCGGCCAGGTCCTGCCATTGTGTACCATATATAGTGTTGTTGGTAGTGATATGCAGGTATTTGGCGGTAGCCGGTACATGAAAGTCTTTTGGTAAATAGGTGTAATTGCGGTCTTTGCTGCTGCACACCACTTCCACATGCCCGAACAGCTTTGCTTCCTTGATGGCCTTGGTACCCCATACATCAGTATCTGTATAAGCTGCCATCTCCTTTTCATTCAACAGGTTCATTGGCACCTGCATGAACTGGGTAGACGCACCGCCATGCAGAAAAAGCACTTCATGGTCTTTATCAAGCGACATCAATTCCCTGACCAGGGACCGGGCTTCATTCATCACGTTTTCGAACAGAGGGGTGCGGTGACCGATTTCGAGGATAGAGAGGCCGGAATTATTGAAATTGAGGATCGCGCGGCTGGCTTCTTCAAAGACTTCTTTGGGGAGAATGGAAGGACCAGCATTGAAATTGTGCATCACTGGGCTGTTGATTTATTGAATTAGAGGGGCAAAGGTAGTTGATTTGACTTATTCGTGTTCC
>DATAJQ010000134.1:0-12937 GCA_036262095.1 Chitinophagaceae bacterium
TTCCACTGTCAGATAACCAATCAGGAACAGCCATATCCATAGCGAACCTTTCCGTTGCAATACCAGGTAATTGGCAAAAAGAATGGTCGTGGTCAGCATGGTCACAATAATGGCGAGGCCATAAGCCGCTTCCATATTGGATGATTTTTTAAAATAGAGTACCACGCCCACGCAACCTATAAACAGCAGCAGGTTCACAGCGGGGATAAAGAGCTGTCCTTTTTCTTCCGACGGGTAACGGATCTTCACTTTGGGCCAAAGATTCAGTCGCATGGCTTCCCCGATCAGCGTAAATGCGCCGGAGATCATGGCCTGGCTGGCAATAACTGCAGCTGTGGTAGCGATCACCACGCCCGGGATAATGAACCATTCCGGCATCAGATCATAAAAAGCATTAACGCCTAATGTTCTTTTGGTCACTTCCGTGATCTCAAGTCCGTTCCTGTTGGCCAGCAGGTAAGCACCCTGGCCAAAGTAGTTGAGCAGTAAACAGCATTTTACATACACCCAGGTGGTCCTTATATTGCCCCGGCCGCAGTGGCCCAGATCACCATAAAGAGCCTCGGCCCCGGTGGTACAAAGGAATACGGCACCCAAGAGCCAGAACCCGTGCGGATAGGTGCGGAGGAATTCTATAGCATAATGCGGGCTTAATGCTTTGAAGATCGCCAGGTCGTCCGATACGTGAACGGCGCCCAGCACTGCCAGCATGGTAAACCAGACAAACATTACAGGTCCGAAGATCTTGCCAATGGAAGCTGTTCCGAATTGCTGAAGGAAGAAGAATACACTGAGGATGATCAATACGATGATCATGATCGTGTCTGTAGGCATGCCCCTTAATTTGGGCAGTTCTTCCAGACCTTCTATGGCAGAGGTAATAGAGATAGGCGGGGTGATGATACCATCGGCCAGCAAGGCGGCCCCACCGATCATGGCCGGGATCACCAGCCACTTCTTTCTTCGCCGCACCAGCGCATAGAGTGCGAAAGTGCCACCTTCACCCCGGTTATCGGCCCGGAGGATCAGGATCACATATTTGATGGTGGTCTGCAGGGTAAGTGTCCAGATAATACAGGACAAGGCCCCGATGATCAGTTCCTCGCTGACTGTTCTTCCTCCAATAATGGCGTTGAAAACGTACAGGGGAGAAGTGCCTATATCGCCGTAAATAATTCCAAGAGCAATAATAAGTCCTGCGGCGGTGACTTTGTTAGTGGGTATTTTCACTATCTATTTTGTTATTGTGCTGGTACAGACCTTGCATTCGGGGCTATAACGCCTGCAAAGGTATATGCAAAAATCAATTACAAGGTATAAGGTGTTAAAAGATTGGGGATACGCAACCTTTTCAGCAATTTTCGCGCCTAACAGCCGTTCATGTAATCCGGGGATTTCCCGCATCTTTGACAAATAAAAAGTCACCTTTTTAGCAGTCAAACTGTAACTTTAACGAGCAAAAAATCAGAATATTATGACCGTTGGAAGATGGATTTTATGTTTAATGGTACTGCTTTCGGGTTTATCGGCCAGTTCCCAACGGATCGTTTACTCCGAGCCGGAAAGGGATGATACCCGCCGCCTGAATTTTGAGATCATCGGCAAGATCAATGGCAATTTTCTTGTTTATAAAAGCATACGCAATAATAACTGGATCGCTATCCTGGACAACGATATGAAGCAGATCGCCAAAGTGGACCAGAATTACCTGCCTGATAACGATCGCGTGATCAATGTTGATTTTTTCCCTTACAGCGATTTCTGTTATATGATCTACCAGTACCGGAGAAAGAATATCATCCACTGCGTAGCAGCCAAGATCGATGGAAAAGGGCAGAAAATGGGTGAGCTGATCGAACTGGATACCACACAGGTAGGAGGGGGCAGCGACAGCAAAATATATACGGTCCTTTCCAGTGAAGATAAAGGCAAGATCATCGTTTTCAAGATCAATAAAAAGAACAAACGTCTTTTTATGATCACCACCCTGCTGATGGATGATAAACTGAACCTGCTGAAGAAAAGCAGGCTGTCTATGCCAATGGAAGACCGTGATGATGATTATCTCAGCGAATTCCAGTTGGACAATGACGGTGATCTTATCTTCTCCAAATTCAACCGGGTCAACAATGAAAATATCGGCAATGCCGCTTTTGTGGTGAAATATGCCCAGGCCGATTCCTTTATGGTAAAGGAATTGAACGTGGACAAATTCTTTCTCGACGAAATACGCATTAAACCGGATAATTTCAACAAAAGGTATTTCCTCACTTCTTTCTTTTTTAAACAGAAAAGAGGCAATACGGAAGGTTATTATTTTTATGTATGGGATAAAGCGACGCAGCAACCTGTTATTGAAGATACCGTTGCCTTCAGTGAACAGCTACGCCGTGAAGCCCGTGGCAATGCCAGTGTGAAAGCCGCTTTCAACGACTATTTCATCCGCCAGATCGTGACCCGGAAAGACGGAGGATTTGTGATCGCCAGCGAAGCTTTTTACACCACTTCGAGGGGAAACAATATGTGGAATCGCTGGAATTATATGTATTCACCCTATTTCCGCTCATACGATTATTATTACTATTCTCCGTATTATAACAACAGTTTCTGGGGCAACCGCTATTATGATTACCAGAACGTGCGCTACCAGGCCGATAATATCGCGATACAATCCTTTGATAAAAACGGCAGGCGTGAGTGGAGCAGTGTGATCTCCAAGGAGCAGTTTGATGATCAGTCGGACGACCTGCTTTCTTACCAGATCATGAACACCGGCGGTCAGGTCCATTTCCTGTTCAATAACCTGGAAAGAAGAGTGCAGTTGCTCAATGATTTCTCATTGTCACCAGATGGACAACTGACCCGCAACCCCACTCTGAAAGACCTTGACCGTGGCTATGAATTCATGCCGAAATATGGTAAGCAGGTGAGTGCGCGCCAGATGATCATTCCGTGCATATACAGGAACTATGTGTGCTTCGCGAAAGTGGAATATTAATATCGTTGACCGTTGTTCGTTGACCGTTGCCCGGGCCTTGTCGGACAACGGTCAACGAACAACGGTCAACGGCAATCAACCTAATCTTAACTAACTGTAATATCCTATCCGTGACGGGTCTATTTAAACAGAAAAGCCCAGCCAATCTTCTGCTGCTTTTGATCACTGGTGTGCTGATCAAGTTGCCTATGTTCATGCATCCCCATCAACCACTTTCAAAGCCGGCAGATGGAGTGCTTTTCAATGTCATTCTCCATTTTTTTGAACCCGCAGCAAGTTCTTTCAGCCTGCTCTATCCGTTACTGGCATTTGCCCTGTTATTTATACAGGCTGTGATACTTACCCGCTTTATCAATAACCAGCGGATGATGAACAAAGCCACGTACCTGCCGGGCATGTCGTATATGCTGATCACTTCCTTGATGCCGGAGTGGAATTATTTTTCTGCGCCTTTGCTGGTCAATAGCATATTGCTGTATATCCTTTCGGGTTTATTCAATATTTATAATAAGCAAAATGCTAAAGCTGCCATTTTCAATATCGGCCTGGCATTGGGTATTGCCGGTTATCTCTTTATTTCTTCCCTGATATTCATCGTATGGATATTGCTGGCATTGGCTGTAATGCGCCCTTTCCGGTTGAATGAATGGCTGATCTGCCTGCTGGGCATCACCACACCATTTTATTTCTACGCCATCTACACGGTCATTGATGGAAAATGGGACTGGCAGGAATTTGTGCCGCATATTACACTTGGCCTTCCTTCGCTGAAGCAATCAGCCTGGCTGGCCGGTAGTGTTTTCCTGATCATGATACCTTTTCTTACAGGAGGATACTTTGTGCAGGAAAACCTTCGCCGTATGCTGATCAATGTGCGCAAAGGCTGGAGCCTGTTATTATTGTTCCTGCTGGCTGCCCTGCTGCTGCCGTTCGTGAATACCAGCGCCACATTCGAGAACTGGATCATGGCCATGGTTCCAATGGCGGCATTTCATGCCTGCACCTACCTGTATTCGACCTGGCGTATTTTTCCCCTTATCCTTTTCTGGATTACGGCAGGGTTTATTATTGCATATCAGTACTATGGTCCGGGTTGGTAGTTGAGGACGTTATTGTATCTTTGCCTCTTACCATCAATTCTATATAATGAAATTCGGCGTTGTTGTTTTCCCGGGGTCCAATTGTGACAGGGATATGTTCGATGCATTGAAATATGACCTGGACCAGGATGTTACTATGCTGTGGCATAAAGACAAGGATCTCAGTAAGTTCAATACGGAAGACTGCATTATTCTTCCCGGTGGTTTCTCTTATGGCGACTATCTTCGCTGCGGCGCTATTGCCAGGTTCAGCCCCATGATGCAAAGTGTGATAGAATTTGCCAATAACGGCGGAAAAGTATTCGGTGTCTGCAATGGTTTCCAGATACTTTGTGAGTCAGGCCTGTTGCCTGGAGCCCTGCTGCGCAATGCCAATCAGCAGTTTGTGTGTAAAAATGTATATATAAAGAACTCTTCTGAAGATATTTATAAGATCCCGGTAGCGCATGGTGAAGGCCGTTACTATGCAGATGAAAAAGTGCTGGATGAACTGGAAGCCAATGGCCAGGTCATTTTCAGGTATTGTGATGAGAACGGGCATATTACCCCGGATGCCAATCCCAATGGCGCTCTCCGGAATATTGCCGGTATCTGCAATGCGCAACGCAATGTTTTTGGCATGATGCCCCACCCCGAAAGGGCCTGCTCTGAGGTTTTGGGCAATACAGACGGACGCCAGATCATTGAAAACCTGTTGATGGCCAAACAACTTGTTTACTAAACAGATCGTCTGTTTTATTGTTATCTGTTCAGAATCCTCATTTTAACAATCCTGAATAGCGCAAAACATACAACTTTGCGTATATAGATAGAAAAACAGTACTATGAAGAAATTTTTCCTGTTTGCATCCATTGTATTTACCGCATTAAGCCTTCAGGCTCAGCAGAATCCTGTGTCCTGGACCTTCTCTTCCAAGAAAGTTGGCGACAAGCAATATGAACTGCACATGACCGCCACTATCCAGAAAGGATGGCACCTGTATTCCCAAACCCAGCCGGAAGATGCGATCGCCATTCCAACCGGTTTCAAGATCAACAACAACCCTTTATTGACGCTTGAAGGGAAGATCAAAGAAGAAGGCAAAATGGAAAAGTTCCATGATGCAAAGCTTGAACTGTCTGCTAACCAATATTCCAATAAAGTGGATTTTGTGCAGGTGGTAAAGCTGAAAGCAAATGCAAAAACGAATGTGACCGGCATAGTTGAGTTCCAGACCTGTAATGATGAAAAATGTCTGCCGCCCAAGAAAGTCAACTTTACAATTGACCTCAACTAAACCAGGTCTGCCCGTCTAAATCACCATGCAAAAGTTAGTAGCGCTTCTTTTCTTATTCATTTTCTCTGGCATCGGCTCATTCGCCCAGGATTCCACCAATACCATTCCCGGTTGGAAAGTGGAAAGCCGTAAAACAGGCGAAGGAAGTTATGAATTGCATTTCAATCTGCCTTCGATTGCGAAATGGCAGGTGTATGCTCCTAACCAGGTATTGCTGGATATCAAAACCACGGAATTGCAGTTCAGTGATTCTTCCGTGCAGCAGCAGGGAGAATTTATATTGAATGAGGAGCCATTGCAGGTAAGCAGCCCCATTTTCGAAGGCACTAAAATAAAAGTGTACGAGGGCAAGGCAGGTTGGAAAGCGCTGATCAGGATCGAGGGCACTGTTCCTGCCAAATTGCAGGGCACACTTTTATATACTTACGGACGCGATAATGAATTCTATCCATCCACGCCACTTCCATTTGTTGTAGAACTGGAAGGTGGCGTGCAGGCATCTACGCCAATAAAAGTGGCTTCACTGGATATTAATAAGCCGGTAAATGATTGCGGTGATGAAGGCACGGAAAATAAAAGCATGCTCAGCATCTTCCTGCTGGGTTTCCTGGGTGGATTGGTAGCTTTGCTTACGCCCTGCGTATTTCCTATGGTACCGGTGACCGTTACATTTTTTACCAAAAAATCGCAGGACCGGCGCAAGGGTATTTCCAATGCAGTGTTGTATGGCTTCTTTATTTTCCTGATCTATATTCTTATTACCATACCATTCCATCTTGCAAACATCAGCCCGGAGATACTGAATAATATTTCTACCAATGTCTGGCTCAATCTCCTGTTCTTCGCTGTGTTTGTGACTTTCGCTTTATCTTTTTTTGGTTTGTTTGAGATCGGTTTGCCGGCAGGCCTGGCGAATAAAGCAGATTCAAAATCAGGGATGGGCAATATCGGCGGCATATTCTTTATGGCCGCTACGCTGGCAATAGTTTCTTTTTCCTGCACTGGCCCTATCCTGGGTACATTGCTGGTAGGCGTAGTGGACCAGGGCGCATGGCCGCTGACAGCAGGCGCAGCAGGCTTTGGCTTGGCATTGGGCCTGCCCTTTGCATTGTTTGCAATGTTCCCCAACTGGCTGCAGTCATTGCCGAAATCGGGCGGATGGATGACCGATGTGAAAGTGGTATTAGGTTTTGTGGAACTGGCCCTTGCGGTGAAATTCTTATCCAATGCAGATCTTGTAAAACAATGGGGATTGCTGAAGAGAGAAGTGTTTATTGGTTTATGGGTGATCATTGGTATACTGATCGTATTGTATCTGTCAGGCAAGCTCAGGTTTGCACATAGCTCGCCGGTAAAGAAATTTTCTTTCACCAGGATAGCATTCATCATTTTATTTGCTTCCATCACGCTTTATCTTATACCAGGCCTTACCAACACAAGCTGGGCAAGATTGAAACTGATCAGCGGGTTCCCGCCTCCGCGTGGTACTTACAGTCTTTACAGCCAGGACAAAAACCTGTTTGAGCCCATGCATAACAATTATGCGGAAGCGCTTGCACTGGCGAAAAAAGAGAATAAACCTGTATTGATCGACTTCACCGGCTGGGCTTGTGTGAATTGCCGCCGCATGGAAGAAAATGTATGGCCCGATCCTTTGGTAGACAGCCTGATGAGAAAAGAGTTTATCGTAGTTTCTTTATATGTGGATGAAAGAAGCAAGTTGCCATTGGCCGAGCAATCGACCGTGGTGCTCGACAACGGGACAGAGAAATCAATTATTACTGTAGGGGACAAATGGGCCACATTCCAGACAGAAAATTTCAATGCTACTTCCCAACCTCAATATGCCATCATCACTCCAGACCAGGTGGCGCTGACCCGCACTAAATTTTATACACCGAATGCAGAGGAATTTGCAGCATGGCTGGAATGCGGATTGGAAGCGTTTCGTAAAAAAAGTAAGTAGTAGGGGGTGGTATCGTTGACCATCGGTCAACGAACAACAGCCTTCTAAATAAAAAAAACCCGCCAAGGCGGGTCAATTTGGTGTCATTCTGTAACAACCTGTTGCCAGGCAAGCTGGAAGAATCTCGAAGAGATATTTCCGGAGTGCAACGGGAGAGACAGAATGACAATTACTTACTGTCAGTTATGGTTGCGGACGCAAAGATAGTAATAGAACAGATTAAAGGGCAATTTGTTTTTGAACCATTAATTTTCTCAGGTTAATTAAACCATAACGCATGCGGCCGAGTGCGGTATTGATGCTGCAATCTGTAGCAGCAGCTATTTCTTTAAAGCTCATGTCGGCATAATGACGGAGAATGATCACTTCGCGCTGATCTTCAGGAAGCCTTTCCAGCATTTCACGTACGCGGTGATGGCTTTGCCTTTTCATCATAACAGTTTCAGCACTGTCATCAGTGAAGTTCAGCACTTCGAAAATATCTTTGTCTTCGCTGTTGCGGATAGTAGGAGTTCTTTTCACTTTGCGGAAATGATCTACGCAAAGATTATGGGCGATACGCATGGCCCAGGGCAGGAATTTGCCTTCTTCGGTGTAGCGGCCGCTGCGCATGGTATCAATAATGCGGATAAATACATCCTGGAAGATGTCTTCTGCCAGGTACTTGTCCTTTACAAGAAATAAAATGGAGGTATACAGTTTGTCTTTGTGACGGATCACAAGGGTTTCCAACGCTTCAAGGTGGCCATCCGTGAACAGTTGGATGAGTTCATGGTCGGTTTTTTTGACTAAAGCTTTCATACTCCTACAGGTTTAGGTGGTAGTTAATGGATATTGGTTAAACAAAAAGTTAATGGAACAAATCAGCAAAAAAAGCTGTTAAGCTATAAAGTGTAGAAGTATTGTACGATAGGCGAGGTGGTTTTTAGGTTTTTCATTTTTTGGATATTGTATTTTAAAAATAGAACATTTTTATAATCCGGCCAACAAATCCTTTCACAAAGAATTAAATCTGCTGCAAAAAAAATGTTAAGGATATTGCATGAAGTTTGCGACTGTTAAGGCTTTACATTTGCCAGGCGAATAATGGAAAAGACAATAAAAGGGAAAAATCCCGTAATTCAGAAGACCGTAAATTCCGCAGAAAACATCCTGATCAAAGGGGCCAGGGTGCATAATCTCAGGAATATTACCGTAGAAATTCCCCGGAACAGCCTGGTAGTTGTAACCGGGGTCTCCGGCTCCGGAAAGTCATCTCTTACTATAGATACCTTATATGCAGAAGGGCAGCGACGCTATGCAGAAAGCCTTAGCGCTTATGCCCGTCAGTTCCTGAACCGGATGAATAAACCGGATGTGGATTATATAAAAGGACTCTGCCCGGCCATTGCCATTGAACAAAAAGTGATCACCCGCACTCCCCGGAGCACAGTGGGTAGCATGACCGAACTGTATGATTATCTCCGTCTTCTGTATGCCCGGACCGGTAAAACCATTTCTCCCATTTCCGGTAAACAGGTTAAAAAAGATGATGTAACAGATGTAGTACGTACTATTACACAGCTTGAGCAGGGTAACAGAGTTTTTATTCTCGCCCTTTTCAAACAGCATAAGAACCGCGATCTGAAAGAAGAGCTGAACATCCTGGTGCAAAAAGGGTTTTCACGGGTTTATCTCCGGGAAACAACAGGTGGTGCCGGAGAAACACTGCGTATTGAAGACCTGGCGGCGATGAACGATAAAGAGCTGAAAGCAACGCTGACCGCTAAAGGGAAACAACTGTATATCCTGGTAGACAGGATCGTGGTAAAGGAATTTGAAGAAGATGATATCCACCGTATTTCGGATTCAGTAGGTACCGCTTTTTATGAAGGTGAAGGAGATGTGTATATAGAAGTACAAGGTGAAAAACCTTCCGGCAATAAGTTCCTGCATTATAATAACCGCTTCGAACTGGATGGAATGCAGTTTGAAGAACCGGTCCCCAATCTTTTCTCCTTCAATAATCCCTTTGGTGCATGCCCTACATGTGAAGGTTTTAGCCAGGTGTTGGGTATTGACAGCGAGCTTGTGATCCCTGACAGGAGATTAAGTGTATACGATGGAGCGGTAGCTCCCTGGAAGGGCGAGAAACTGGGATGGTGGCGGGAACAGTTTATCAAAGGAGCAAAGAAATTCAATTTCCCGGTACATAAACCCATCGCAGATCTGACAGACAAACAATATCAGTTATTGTGGGAAGGAAATGAACATGCTTTGGGTATCAATGCTTTCTTTAAAGAAGTGGAGCAAAACCTGTACAAGGTTCAATACCGTGTATTGCTGAGCCGCTACAGGGGCCGCACCAGTTGCCCTGATTGTAAAGGCTACCGCCTCCGCAAAGAAGCGCTGTATGTAAAAGTGGGCGATAAACATATCGGAGAACTCAGTGAACTTCCGGTAAAAGACCTGAAAGTATGGTTCGACAACCTGGAAAAAAAACTGAGCGATCATGATAAGCAGATCGCAAAAAGGGTATTGCTGGAAATTCATCACCGTTTGAAGACCTTACTGGATGTAGGTCTTGGTTATCTTACAGTGAACCGCCTCGCCAATTCACTCAGTGGTGGCGAAAGTCAGCGTATCCAACTGACGCGCAGCCTTGGAAGCAACCTTACCGATTCCTTATACATACTGGATGAGCCATCTATTGGCCTTCATTCCCGCGACACTACTAATCTTATCGCTGTATTGAAAGAACTGCGTGACCTGGGAAACACTGTAGTGGTTGTGGAACATGATGAACTGATGATGCGTGAAGCAGATCATATTATCGACATGGGACCGCTGGCTTCCCATCTCGGTGGGCAGGTAATAGCTGAAGGTGATTATGATTCGATCATCAGCAATCCCAAAAGCCTGACAGGGAAATATCTTAGCGGCGAGTTGAAGATAGAGCCGCCTAAAACTGTACGCAAATGGAGCAGGTCCATTACTGTGGAAGGAGCAAGGCAGAACAACCTGAAAGATATCACTGTTGAGTTTCCACTGAATGTGCTTTGCGTAGTAAGCGGAGTGAGCGGCAGTGGTAAAACCACCCTGGTGAAACAGATCTTATATCCGGCGCTCCGTAAAATAAAAGGAGAGTTTGGAGATAAAGTAGGCTTTCATAAAGCCATCACCGGCGATATAGATAGCATAGGCCAGATCGAAATGGTGGACCAGAATCCCATTGGTAAATCATCACGCAGTAACCCTGTAACCTATATCAAGGCATATGATGAGATACGCGATCTTTTTGCAAGACAGCCATTGAGTAAGATGCGCGGATTTCAGCCCAAGCATTTTTCATTCAATGTGGACGGTGGCCGTTGCGATACATGCAAAGGTGAAGGCGAACAGGTAGTGGAGATGCAGTTCCTTGCCGATGTGCACCTGACCTGTGAATCCTGTGGCGGCAAGCGTTTCAAAGAGGAAATACTGGAAGTGAAATATAAAGACGCCAGCATTTATGATGTGCTGGAAATGGGTGTGGACGAAGCCATTCAATTCTTCAGTGAAGAAAAAGCATTGGCTAAAGCGTTGCAGCCATTGAGTGATGTAGGTCTTGGCTATGTAAAACTGGGACAATCATCCGATACTCTTTCCGGTGGTGAAGCGCAGCGTGTAAAACTGGCTTCTTTTCTTGGTAAAGGAAGAGCGAGTTCGAAGATCCTGTTCATTTTTGATGAGCCCACAACCGGTCTTCATTTTCATGACATTCAAAAACTGCTGGCTTCTTTCAATGCATTGATTGAGCAGGGGCATTCTATTCTTGTTATCGAACATAATACGGATGTGATCAAAAGCGCCGACTGGCTGATCGATCTCGGACCTGAAGCAGGTGATGGCGGAGGAACACTTGTATATGCCGGCAAACCGGAAGGTGCGAAGAAAGTAAAGAACAGTCATACCGGTAGTTTTTTATAGGCTTAATATCACTACATAGAAACACTTAGCCTCTGTTGAAACGCAGCATATAATCATTTTCTACTATAGTAAAACCCCGATTACGGTATAAGAAACGCCTGAAATGCTTGCAGGTTCAGGGTTCGCTGTATATGTTTGTTCCCGTTGTTTTGTTGTCACTTGGTTCAATCTTATCCAATTCTTTTGAAATCCGTACCGTCAAATCCCTGGTGGAAACGTATTCCTGTTCATTGCAGATAAAGCAAGGTAATGCCGGTGTTTTTTAATCCAATGCTGGTCAGGTCTATTGTCCTGGTCTCATGAGTTGGTTTGTTATTTAAACGTACACCGATAAATATCTTGTGATGAAAAAAATTTGCTTGATTTCAGTTCTGCTGGTTTCGCTGTTTTCAACGTATGCGCAAAATCAAACAAATAATACCCCGACAGAAAAAGGAACATTGCCTGTGATGTTCGATAGTGTAAGGGCTAATGTAAAGGATGACCTGGTGCAGATAAGCTGGAGCAATCTTACTGAAAGGGAGGTGAAGTATTATATGATCGAGCGCTCCGTCAATGGAACAGATTTCATGCCTATTTATCAGCAACCGCCTTCACGCAATCTTGATGATAAAGCTTCTTATACTTACGTAGATACAAAGCCGGTAGCCGGCCCCAATTTTTACCGCATAAAAGTTGCTATTATCAATGGCAGGATGATCACCAGCCGCATACTAAGAGCAGAAATGGATTTTACAACTCCGGGTTTTACTTTATATCCCAATCCTGTAACAGGAGATGAATGCACCATAAGCCTGGCTTCTGAAAGGAAAGGAAAGTATACGCTGGAAATAGTGAATAGTTCGGGACTGTGTATTCAACAGGTGATGCTGAGCAATCAGGGTAATGGCATTTCACAGGCAATAAGTTTACCTGCAGGTACAAGACCTGGTGTTTATGTAGTAAGAATAAAAGGAGAGGAATATACAGCCAGCCAGTTGCTGGTTAAAAAATAAAAAATCAAAAGTAAAAATTAAAAAGCTCAGCAGTGATTAACATTCACACCTGTAAGGTTTTTAATTTTTACTTTTGATTTTTTACTTTCTACCTGAGTTTATTGAGGCTCTTCACCAGTTTCTCATCTTTCAGTATTCCGCGTGTAGCCATGATGAAACCGATCAGCATGCCGGCTACATAAATGGATGTGAGTGCGAAGCGGCCCGACTGGAATTTCCTTACTTCAGTAAAGTACAGTATAACGAGTATAACAGCAATGACCACTCCGGCAATGCTGAGCTTTACCTGTGTTTTCCTGTCTTTAAACAGAAAGATCGCAATGGCGCCGGCCAGGGTAGCGGCACCCGTGAGCACCAGCAGGAAAAAATTACTGCCGGCCATGAGTTCATCGATGGTAGGGATATTATTATCTCCCAGGCGCTGGCCTGTATAAAAAGGATACAGGAAGGTCAGCACCGAACAGACGGCGGCTAATAATAACCAAAGTGTTTGCTGGCGTTGTATCATAATCGATCGGTTTAGGTTTGAACAACCGGTTAACAGTATAAACTTATTAAAATATTTACAATTCAGGATACAGCGGGAACTGTTGCATGAATTGTTTTACTTCCGCTTTTACTGAACCGATAGTTTTTTCGTCATCTGCATTCAT
>DATAJQ010000135.1:0-27024 GCA_036262095.1 Chitinophagaceae bacterium
TCAAAAGAACCATTCCATCCAAAGTAAAAGACATTGTCTCTTTCATCCACTTTGTCAGCAAACCATTCTCCTAAACCGGCCGGGGTAGATAAGAACTCATATAATATAGAAGGCGAACACCTTACGGGAAATTCCAGCGTATATAATTGCTTACTCATCGTCAGTTGATTAAATCACTCAGGGCTGCAATAATAAAAAATAAATCGGCCTCGCAAAATTATTTGCTGTTTATTTTTCCGGGTTTGGGAAAACAGCAACATGCCATAAAATAAAAACATATAGAAAAACGTTAAGATATTCTAAAGATTTATTTGGCATATATTAAGGTAAACCTTAAATTGCTCTAATATCCAATTCCTTGTGCAGAAATGAAAAACCGTGATGGGTGTTTTATAAGGCTAACCAAACCAAAACCAGAATTCGCATCATCCTTAAAATAACCATCTAAATACCAACACCTATGAGTATGCGTCAATTGAAGATCACGAAGTCAATTACGAATCGTGAATCTCAAAGCCTGGAAAAATATCTCCAGGAAATTGGCAAAGTAGAACTGATCACCCCTGAAGAAGAAGTCCGACTCGCTTCTCTGATCAGACAAGGGGATCAACGCTCCCTCGACCGCCTGACCAAAGCCAATCTTCGTTTCGTTGTTTCCGTTGCAAAGCAGTATCAGAACCAGGGACTATCCTTACCAGACCTGATCAATGAAGGTAATGTAGGCCTCATCAAAGCAGCCCAGCGTTTTGATGAAACCAGGGGGTTCAAGTTCATTTCTTATGCCGTATGGTGGATCCGCCAAAGTATCCTCCAGGCCCTGGCCGAACAATCCCGTATTGTAAGGCTGCCGCTTAATAAGGTAGGGCTTACCAACCGGATCCAGAAAGCCTATTCCACACTGGAACAACAGTTTGAAAGGGAACCTTCCGCAGAAGAGCTTGCAGAAATGCTGCAGATGGACCTGGACGAAGTGTCGGCCACACTTGGCATCTCAGCCCGGCATGTAAGCATGGATACGCCGCTTTCCGAGGGGGAAGACAGCACCCTGATCGATGTACTGGAAAATCCTAATGCAGAAAAAACAGACGGCGATCTGGACCACAACGAATCATTGAAAACCGAAATCGACCGCTCACTGAAAACCCTGACCGAGAGGCAGAAAGAAGTGATCTGCTATTTCTTCGGCATCGGCGTTGACCATCCTATGAGCCTGGAAGATATCGGGGAAAAATTCAATCTCACCCGCGAGAGGGTTCGCCAGATAAAGGATAAAGCCATTACTAAACTGAGGACTACTAACCGTTGTAAACTGTTAAGAACCTATTTAGGCTAATGAAATAAAACTATACACTATTTCCCGCTCCGGCGGTTTTATTAGAGGTTTCAAAAAATTTAAAGGTTAAGCGTTGCTGTTCACCGGCTCCCTTTGAATGTTTGAAGCCTTTTATTATTTATTGTTATAGTATTGACTCTGTTTGAATTCTTTCCCACAAAGACCACAAAGAAATATTTTGTCTATACCGGTAAAGTCATAGAGTGAAAAAGACACCGCGGTAGCAATTCTTTGTGGTCTTTGTCGTCTTTGTGGGAAAACCAGTTGCTGAAGGTGAACTATTACCGATACTTCTACGCCAACCAAAAACCTTAATTTTGCAGCCTTATTTGACAGACTATGTTCAACAACTTACAGGAAAAACTGGAGAGTGCCTTTAAAAACCTTAAAGGCCAGGGAAGGATCACTGAGATCAATATCGCTTCTACCGTAAAGGATATCCGCCGTGCACTGGTGGATGCCGACGTTAACTATAAGATTGCCAAGGAATTTACCGACAGGATCAAGGACAAGGCCATGGGCGAAAAAGTGATCAACGCCATCAGCCCCGGCCAGTTGATGACCAAGATCGTGAAGGATGAACTTACCGAATTGATGGGCGGGTCTGAAGCCGGGTTTAATGCCAAGGGCAATCCTGCCGTCATCCTGATCGCCGGCCTGCAGGGTAGCGGTAAAACCACTTTCAGCGGCAAGCTGGCTAATTACCTGAAAAGCAAGAAAGGCTTTTCACCCATGCTGGTGGCGGCAGATATTTATCGCCCTGCAGCGATGGAACAATTAAGAGTGCTTGGTGAGCAGATCGGTGTGGACGTGCATATTGAACCAGAGAATAAAGATGCAGTAGCCATTGCACAAAATGCCGTGAAGGAAGCGAAAAGCAAGAACAAGAATGTACTGATCATAGATACAGCAGGCCGTCTCGCCGTTGACGAAGCGATGATGACCGAAGTAGCAAATATCCGCAACGCCGTCAATCCACAGGAGATACTGTTTGTGGTAGACAGTATGACCGGCCAGGATGCCGTGAACACAGCCAAGGCGTTTAATGACCGCCTGGATTTCAGTGGTGTAGTGCTGACCAAGCTCGATGGTGATACCCGTGGTGGTGCCGCACTTTCCATCAAATACACGGTAAACAAACCCATCAAATTCGTCAGCAGCGGCGAAAAAATGGAAACACTGGATGTCTTCTATCCTGAGCGGATGGCCCAGCGTATCCTTGGCATGGGCGATATCACCAGCCTCGTGGAAAAAGCACAGGAACAATTCAATGAGGAGCAGGCTAAAAAGCTGGAAAGCAAGATCCGCAAGAATAAATTCGATTTTGCCGATTTCAAAATGCAGCTGGAACAGATAAAGAAAATGGGCAATATGAAAGATCTCCTGGGAATGATCCCGGGTGTGGGCAGCAAGATCAAAGACCTGGATGTGAACGACGACTCTTTCAAAGGCATAGAAGCCATGATCAATTCCATGACCCCCGAAGAAAGAAGCAACCCCGACTTAATAGACGCCAGCCGCCGCAAACGCATTGCCAAAGGCGCCGGCAAAGACCTCAGCGAAGTAAATGCCTTCATGAAGCAATTCGATCAGATGCGCGATATGATGAAGGGAATGAATAAGATGAACATGTTTGGGAAGATGATGCCCGGCATGAAACGTTGACCGTTGCCTGTTGCCCGTTGACCGGCAATCCGTAAATATCGGGCAACGAACAACGCCTAAATAATTTAACACCGCTCATCAAAAGTCCCCTTGGGATTTCGACATCAGTTCGTTACCTTCGCCCTCCGGTATCTACCGGTTTTTTTAACAATTATTGTTTAACGCTGTTAAATGTCTATTTAATGTCAGCAAAAATCCGACTGCAACGCCACGGGTCAAAGAAAAGACCCTTCTACTTCATCGTAGTGGCAGACTCACGCAGCCCGCGTGATGGTAAATTCATCCAAAAATTAGGTACTTACAATCCCCTGACTGTTCCTGCTACAATTCAACTGGACCGTCAGAAAGCGCTCGAATGGCTGAGCAAAGGTGCTACTCCTACAGACACCGTTCGCCGTATCCTGAGCTTTAAAGGCGTATTGTACCTGAAACACCTGTTAAGAGGTGTGAAGCTGGGTCTGTTTGATGACGCTACTGCTATGGAAAAATTCACCAAATGGAGCGCAGAACATGACGCCCAGGTGAAAAAACGCCAGGAAGAAGCTTCCCGCCAAAGAAGAAGCCGTCGCCCAATGCCAGGTCGCAGACCTGAAAAAAGGGCTGAAGGCAGCGGAAGTGAAGGATAAATATTGATTCCCTATTAAACCGGGGAAGAAATCCGATCCTGAAAGTTCATGAGGCGACATTTATGATGTCGCCTTTTTCTTTTAACGGAAGAAGTTAAAGTTTAATGGCTGAATATTACAAAATAGGAAAACTCGTCGCTGTTTTTGGATTGAAAGGTGAGCTGGTGCTGAAACATACCCTCGGGAAAAAGACATCCCTGAAAGGTTTGCAGGCAATCTTTATCGAAGAGAAAAAACAATCCTTTATTCCATGGTTCATTGAAACCACTAAAATAAAAACAGACGAGGAAGTGTACCTGAAACTGGAAGGTGTTGATACCCGCGAGGCAGCCATGAAACTTACACAAAAAGAGATATGGATCCCCGAACCTGATTTTAAAAAGCTGGCCGCCAAATCAGCACCAGCCAGCATTCTCGGGTATACCATCATTAATGACAATGAACCGCTGAGCGAAATACTGGAAGTGATAGAACAACCCCACCAGTTATTATGCCGTCTTGAGATCAACCAGAAAGAAGTATTGATCCCTCTCAATGAACAAACCATTCAAAAGATCGATCATAAGAAAAAACAGGTCAGCGTTAGCCTGCCTGATGGGCTACTTGAAATTTACCTGTAGCATTCCGCACTTCTGCCAAAGTGTTCTCTATCTGCACAAAATGCCTTTGCTCATGCGCAATAAAGAAACGGAAAGTATCTCCTGCTTTTAAGCGGATCAGTTTTGTTAAAGAAGTAGGTATGCGTATGCCTATATTTCTTTGCTTGGCCAGTTCCAGCAATTCCAGCAACTGATGCTGCTGTTGCAAAAATGTTTCTATCACAGGTTGTGCGTCCACATGAAAAGCCGGGCGATGATCTTTCGGTGCTTTCATTTTATTTTTCACCCTGCCTTCTTTAGGCAGCATAAGTTTTGTAAAATAATTTCCCAGCCAGCCGGAACGGAAAACTTTCATGGTAGTATCCCCATTCATCAGGCCTTTTTTTAATGCCGGTAAATAATATACACCGTAGCTGTTCAGGTGTTCCAATACCTGTATCACGCTCCATCTTCCCGCACCAGGCTGTTCCAGTAAAATACCGGGATCTTCATTCTTCAAAAATGTAGCAGCGGCGATCAACTGCCTGGTATCTGCCTGTAATTGCTCCAGCAATGAAAGACTATCAAAAGATTTCATGTTTTTAAATTTAGGACAAAGCTAGAAAGGCGGGTACGGGAAAATCTTGGGAAATATCAAGATTTTAGAAAATCAGATCTTTTTACTTCCTAAGAGCTTACTGAATGTGGCCGGATCAATTCCTAAATAAGAAGCCAGGTATTTATGCGGAATGATCTGAAGCACATGCGGGCTTCGTTTGAGCAGGGTCCTGAATTTTTCCTCCGCACTGAAGCACTGAAGCTCGGCCTGCCGCACCAACACCCCTTTTAATGCCAGAGCGGTTACGTTGAGTACCATTCTCTGTATGTTCGGGTATTGCTGCATCAGTTCCTCTGCCTGGCGGTAACTGGTACGCAAAAAACGGCTCGCTGTAAGTGTTTCAAAAAAATAATGGGATGGTGTTTGTGTAAGAAAAGAATCAGCCACACCGGCAAAAGAAGGTGGATAAGTAAACACGAGCGTTGCTTCTTTATTATCATCGCCAATATAGAACGCCCTTTGCACTCCTTCCAAAACAAAATAGAGATGCCTTTCCGTTTCACCCGCAGCGGTCAGTATGGTCTTACGCTTGCATTCCAATGGCGACCAGATAGCCGAAAAGGCATTCCATTCCTTTTCTTTAAGAGGATATATAAGGGAAACAAATTGTTGTAATTGTTGAAAAGGCATGTAAGTTGTTTACTTAACATCAGATCGTATAAAATCAGCCAGTAATTTCATCCGGTAATAAAGATTGCTCAACATCAGGGAAACATTATTCCTTACACTCTCAAAACTATTGTTATTCATTTTTTTGATGTTCCGCAGTTCTTCAATCTTCTCGTCAATCTTATCCATCAGCTTTTCTGCATCCCACCCGATATATTTTTTATTACGATCGTCATATACATGGTATGGCTCTATATTTCCCGGCTTCAGTTTCCTGAAACGGAAATTGTTTTTGATCGCTTCCTTCACCGCTTCATTGCTCAGCATTTCTACCAGCACATCGGGCCTCACATTGTTCAGGAAGCCATTGTGAAAAATATTCAGGTTGTTCCGCAGTTCACGGATCACCTGTTTCTTTAATACATCATTGGTCTTGCTTTCCTTATTCAGGAAAGTCAGCAGGTCTTTGAGTGGTCCGATGCCGGTTTTTAGCCATTCCCATTCCATAAACCAAATATACTCAGGAAGTTGTCACCTTTTTTAGTTATCTCAAAATAGTATTTCGTTAAGCGTTGTCCGTTGACCGTTGACCCACTACCCGCATAAGTTAACTAACTTTGCCCTCTTGCAGGAGCCCAAACGCTATATTGCCCATTTCGACCTCGATTCCTTTTTTGTGTCGGTCGAGATCCTCAACAATCCATCCCTCAAAGGTAAACCGGTGCTGGTGGGAGGGTATGAAAGAGGAGTGGTAGCGGCTTGCAGTTATGAAGCCCGCAAATACGGCATTCAGTCGGCCATGCCCATGAAAAAAGCGCTGCAGCTTTGCCCGCATGCTGTTGTTACCGGCAGCAGCCGCGGTGAATACAGCAAATATTCCCGTTGGGTAACAGATATCATTCAATCGAAAGTTCCCCTTTTCGAAAAAGCATCCATTGATGAGTTCTATTGCGATATGACGGGCATGGATAAGTTCTTCGGCGTAAGCCAGTACACACGCGAGCTCCGTGAATTTATCATTAAAGAAACGGGGCTGCCGATCTCCTGTGGCCTTTCTTCTGCCAAGTTTATCAGCAAGATGGCGACCAATGAAGCCAAGCCTAATGGCTTCCTGGAAGTGCCGCATGGAAGGGAAACCGATTTTCTCTGGCCATTGGGTATTGAAAAGATCAATGGCGTTGGTAAGCAAACAGAGCAGCAACTGAAAACCTTTGGCATCTATACTATTGAAGATATTGCCAGAACCCCCAAAGAGATCATGGAAAGATATGCAGGCAAATGGGGTGAATCACTCTGGAATAAGGCACATGGCCGCGGCACTGCTGATATTGAAACAGGATGGGAACAGAAAAGCATGAGCCATGAGAATACTTTTAATTCGGACTATGCCGATATAGGTTTTCTGCATGGAGAACTGGTACGCCTTACTGAAAAGACCGCTTATGATCTCCGGGAAGATGAAAAACTGACCGGTTGTGTTACGGTCAAGATCCGCTATTCAGATTTTGAGACTACTTCGCGCCAGGAAACAATCGACTATACTGCACTTGATGATCAATTGATCGCAAAAGTTAAAGGCCTCTTCAATAAATCTTACCAAAAGAACAGGCCGGTGAGGCTGCTGGGCGTACGCTTCAGCCAGCTTATTCCTTTTACCATGCAGATGAGCCTGTTTGACAACAATACCGGCAAGCTGAACCTTTACAAAGCAGTGGATAATATCAAAAACCAGTTTGGCAGCAGCCTTGTTTCAAAGGCCAGTTCATTGCGCAAAAAATCATAATCTGTTTAAAATAATTTTACAGAATATTATTCAGTAAATACATAAATTTACAGAATAATATTCTGTTTATGTCACCTACACTGGATTCTATTGATCTCGCTATTCTGACCTATTTACAGGACGATGCTACACTTCCCAATGCTGAACTGGCCAAAAAGATCGGCATGGCTCCTTCTGCAGTACTGGAAAGGGTGAAGAAACTAAAACAGAAAGGAGTGATCACAGGGCAAACGATCCGCATTCAGCCCAACAGTATTGACCTGAAACTGCTTGCCTTCATTTTTATCAAAAGCAGTGAAGGCCCAGGCAATGTAGCAGTGGCAAAGCAACTGGTTAAACTGCCTGAAGTGCTGGAACTTCATCATATTGCCGGTGAAGATTGCTATCTCGTGAAAGTAAGGGCCCGCGATCCGCAATCGCTGGTGCAACTGATGCGTGACAAGTTCAGCAAAATACCCGGCCTTATATCAACCAAAACCACCATCGTTCTCGAAACCCGGAAAGAAACCAATCATTTACCTATTCCTAAAGAACTCTGAACATGCAACCGGCACTTACATTAAAACAACCTTCCAAAGCGCTTATCATTGCAGCATTTGCTGCAATCTATATCATCTGGGGCTCCACTTATATTGCCATCGCCATTGCGATAAAAGATATTCCTCCATTGCTGATGGCAGGTGCACGCTTTTTTATTGCAGGATTCATCTTGTATCTCTATTCCCGCATCCGTGGGGAGTCCACGCCTGACACTGGTTCCATCTCCCGTATTTCACTCAGTGGTGTGCTGATGCTGTTTTGCGGAACAGGCTCCCTGGCCTGGGTGGAACAATATATTCCCACAGGGCTGGCTGCCATCATCGTTGCTACGGTGCCGCTTTGGTTTGTGCTGTTCGACAAACGGGGATGGAAATACAATTTCTCCAATAAATGGATCATGGCCGGACTGGCTATCGGGTTCATTGGTGTGACGCTTTTATTCGCCGATAAGAAATCAATCGATTTCTCAGGAGATAAGATCAAACTTTTCAGCATAGCAATACTGATGGTCGGTACTATTTGCTGGTCAATCGGATCGCTTTACTCAAAATACAAACCGGTAATGGCTTCCACAGGCATGAAAGCTGCATTCCAGATGATGGCTGCAGGTCTTATGTCGTTCGTAGCAGGATTTATTACCGGCGAACATCATCGCCTGGATTTTGACGCAATATCTTCCGGCTCACTGCTGGCTTTGTTATATCTTATCACAATGGGTTCACTGGTCGGGTACATGGCTTATGTATGGCTGTTAAGCGTAAGACCTCCTTCCATTGTAGGCACTTATGCTTATGTGAATCCGGTAGTAGCTGTATTCCTTGGTTCACTGATCCTTAATGAAAGCATCAACCCCAAACAGCTCATTGCACTGGCAGTGATATTGGGCGGAGTGATACTGGTAAGTTTTGCGAAAGAAAAAAAATAAGTAATGATAGCACGTCTCTGGCATGGTGAAGTACCTTCTGCAAAAGCAAACGCATATCATGATTACCTGAATGAAAGCGGCCTGAAGGATTATAAAAAAGTGAAGGGTAATAAAGGCGTATTCTTATTGAAAAAAGAGATGAATGACATTACTCATTTTTATACGCTTACATTCTGGGACAGTATGAATGCCATTGAAGAATTTGCCGGGGCCGAACCCGAAAAAGCAAGGTATTACCCGGAAGACAAAGATTACCTGCTGGCATTTGAACCTTATGTACAGCACTTCGAAGTGCTGGAAGGCCAGATGCCCGCCATTCCCTAAGGAATCAATCAAACACGTTATATTCGTTCCCTGATTTCACTTACTTAAAAAATATTGCTATGCAAATTTGGAAAGATTACCAGGAAAAAAATAAAGCCCGCTTCCTGGATGAGATGCTTGATCTCCTGCGCATCCCTTCTGTAAGCGCTAAAAGCGAACACAAGGCAGACATGTTAAAATGCGCAGAAGCCGTAAAGAAAAGCCTGCTCGCAGCAGGATGTGATAAAGCAGAAGTGATGCCCACGGAAGGGCATCCGGTGGTGTACGGAGAAAAGATCATTGATCCTTCCAAACCTACGGTACTGGTGTATGGCCACTATGATGTGCAGCCTGCTGAGCCGCTGGAACTTTGGCACAATGATCCCTTTGACCCTGTGATCAAAGACGGTAAAGTATTTGCCCGCGGCTCTGCCGATGATAAAGGCCAGTTCTTTATGCATGTGAAAGCATTGGAGACACAGGTAAAGACCAACACCCTTACCACGAATATCAAATTCCTGATCGAAGGAGAAGAAGAAGTAGGTTCACCCAACCTC
This sequence comes from Chitinophagaceae bacterium, assembly GCA_036262095.1. GTDB lineage: Bacteria > Bacteroidota > Bacteroidia > Chitinophagales > Chitinophagaceae > Terrimonas_A. The sequence continues at coordinate 9,539 of DATAJQ010000135.1, forward strand.
GGCAAATTTGTAGCCGCCCATAAATCCCTCCTCAAAGCAGATGTGATCCTGATCAGCGACAGCTCTATGCTGAGCATGGAAAATCCTTCGCTTGATACTGGCGTACGTGGGCTTAGTTATATCCAGGTGGAAGTAACAGGCGCTAACCGCGATCTGCATAGCGGCACTTATGGCGGTGCTGTTGCCAATCCTATCACCATCCTTGCCAAAATGATCGCTTCCTGCCATGATGAGAACAATCATATCACCATTCCCGGTTTTTATGATGATGTAGCAGTTGCTACCAAAGAGGAAAGGGAATTATTGAATAAAGCCCCTTACGATGAAAAGGAATATAAAGATGAACTGGGCGTAAAAGAACTCTGGGGTGAAAAAGGATACACTACTTATGAAAGAACAGGCATCCGCCCCACTCTTGAATTGAATGGTATCTGGGGAGGTTATACCGGCGAAGGAGCAAAAACCGTATTGCCTTCCAAAGCTTACGCGAAGATCTCAGCCCGGCTTGTGCCCAATCAGTCATCCGATAAAATGACGGAGATCCTGTTGAACTATTTCAAGTCCATTGCTCCCCCATCCGTAACAGTAAAAGCAGAATTGCACCATGGAGGTGAGCCATATATGACACCGATCGACAGCAAAGGATACAAAGCAGCATCGAAGGCAGTGGAAACCACGTTTGGTAAAGCGCCGATCCCTGTCCGTGGCGGAGGCAGTATTCCCATTTGTTCCATTCTCGAGAAAGAGCTGGGTATTAAGATCGTCTTTATGGGTTTCGGATTGGATAATGATAACCTGCACAGTCCGAATGAAAAGTATAATATCGAGAATTATTATAAGGGAATTGAAACGATCCCTTATTTCCATAAATATTTTGCTGAAAACTGATTGGTTTCCCGCGGAGGGTTGATTTTTCTCCCACCAAGACAACAAAGAGCACAAAGAAATTATTATCCTTTGTGCTCTTTGTCGTCTTGGTGGGAGTATATTATACTTATACTTCTTTGTGAGCCATTCCTTTTAACTTTGCAGAAATGGAAAAAGAAAAACTTCGCCTGGATAAATACCTGTGGGCAATCCGTTTATTTAAAACGAGGAGCATGGCTGCAGCGGCCTGCGATTCAGGCAAAGTAAAATTTGATGGATCACAAGCCAAAGCTTCCAGGCAGGTAAATGTTGGCGATGAATATGAAGTTAAAACAGAAGCCAAGCGGTGGAGGATCAAGGTAACAGACCTTTTATATAACCGTGCAGCTTATTCAGAAGCAATCAAATATTATCTCGACATCACTCCTGACGAAGAATTGCAGCGGTTGCAATACCACGCCGCCAGTTTTCATACCGGCAAACGGCAAAGCAAGATCGGCCGGCCCACCAAACGGGAACGGAGAGACCTGGATGAATTCCTGGGTGACTGAGCCTTATCTTTGCCGCATGCGAATAGATATCCTTTCCGTTTTACCGGAATTGCTGCAAAGCCCATTTGAACATAGCATTATGAAGCGGGCACAGGACAAAGGCCTGCTCACTGTTGTTGTGCATCCTTTACGCAAATGGGCGGTGAATGAATATGGCATGATCGACGATTACCAATACGGCGGAGGCGCCGGCATGGTGATGATGTGCGAACCGCTGGCCAAAGCCATTGAGGAATTATCGGCCGAAAGGAAATATGACGAGATCATTTACCTGACCCCTGACGGTGAAAGGCTGAACCAGAAGATATCCAATTCACTCTCATTGAAAGGTAACCTGCTCCTCATCTGCGGGCATTATAAAGGCATTGATGAAAGGATAAGAACAAACTATGTTACCAAAGAAATATCTATCGGGGATTATGTGTTGAGCGGTGGCGAATTGCCTGCTGCTGTGCTGGTAGACAGCATTGGCCGTTTGCTGCCCGGTGTTTTGAATGATGAAACATCCGCATTGTTCGATTCATTCCAGGATAACCTGCTTGCCCCGCCTGTCTATACCCGCCCTGTCGATTTCCGTGGCTGGAAGGTCCCCGACATTCTCATGAGCGGCGACCATAAAAAGATCGAAGAATGGCGGCATGAGCAATCAGTGCTGCGTACAAAAGAAAGAAGACCTGATCTGCTGGAAGAATAAACGATGCAGGCAGGTTTCCTGGCATCTGCGGCAGTCAAAACGGAAGGATCAACTGCAACAGGAAATAGTACAACAAGATCATGAGCACATTCACGCTGATTGTTGTCTTCATAAGTTTCGGATTTGGTTAGCCCTAACTTGCAGTAGTCGTGCCAAACGCTTCTTATCCACATAGGAGAACTACAACCATGCAGATGAAAAATCATCAGGTAATCTATGCGGCACTTTCACGAGGCAGATATCCTCTGCAAACATTACAAGATTTCCCTATAGAATGTCCGGAATTCTCCTATTTCATAAAAGGGATTTTATCAAAATAAACCCTTCGCATCACGTAACATCCACGTCTATCCAGCGTTTAGAGCTTATACCCTTTAAAATAATATAGCACTGCAAGTTGTGGGAAAGGTGTATTTTCACGCCCACTTGTGCCGCTAAACCAGTAATATGTTGAGTACCAGTAAACTATTCCCAAGGTTCGCGGCGCTTGCCACCAAAACCGAATAAAATATTCAATGAAGGCCCTGACCACCATCACCGATCCGGTATACGTAGCAAAAGAAAAGTACAGCGCATACGAACGTTTTTGGCTTCGTTACATCAACGACAAAAGGGACCTTCCTTTCATCCATCTGCTTACCAATATTCACCTGTTCGTCATCCCTACTGCTATAATATTATACACTCCGTTGCTTCAGGGGTGGTACTGGTGGCTGGCTTATATTCCTTATTTCTATATTTCACAGATGTATTTCAAAGGCCGTTTTGGCCTTATGTTGCATTGCATCAGTCACCGCAAGCTGTTTAAAAAACCATACACCTGGATCTATCATTGGGTGATCTGGGGTGTTTGTCCTTTTTTTGGCCATACACCGGAAACCTATTTTGTTCACCACATGGCCATGCACCATGTAGAGAACAATATGCCCGATGATGCGAGCAGCACACTGGCTTACCGTCGCGACAGCCTCAGAGGTTTTATAGCATACGTGACCCGCTTTCTTTTCCTGGGCTTCCGTGACACCTTCATGTATCTCTTTACTAAAAAAAGAAAGAAGTTCTACATGCGTCTCAGCTATGGTGAAATCTCCTTTTATCTTTTTTGCGTAGGCATGTGCTTTGTAAATCTCCAGGCTACACTCTGGATATTCATTATACCTTTTGTATTTGCCCGCATTGTGATGATGCTGGGCAACTGGGCTCAACATGCTTTCGTCGATCCTGCTGATCCGGAAGAAAACACGATCAATTGCATCAACACGAAATACAACCAGATCTGCTGGAATGACGGATACCATGCTGTCCATCACCTCCGCCCTGCCCTTCATTACACGGAAATCCCTGTAGAGTTCATGAAAAACAAAGACAATTTTGCCCAACGCAAAGTGCTGGTCTTTGATGGCATCCACTATCTCCACATTTTTGTTTGGCTGATGAGCAAGCGATATGATAAGCTGGCTGCCAACCTTGTCAACATCAATGGCATGTTTGCCAGCGAAGCAGAGGCAATAAATATCATGAAAGAAAGAACGAGAAAGGTAAATGCTCCTGCTGTTTACACAGCGCATGCAGATAAGGTAAATGCCTCTCTAAAAGTAAAACAGGCATAACTGAACCACTCTTTTCTCCCGCCCCTTTTATTGCATAGCTTATCTTAGCTGTTCAAACAACGCAGCTATGTCTTCTTTTTCTATAACAGCTAACCTTGCAGACGTTCACCAGGAAAGGGTCTATCCGGCTAAAATCACTATCGAAAATGGAAAAATTGCGGCTATTGAAGAAGCTCCTGGCTCCGTGCTCCAGACTTCCGGCTATATCCTTCCCGGTTTTATAGACAGTCATGTACATATTGAAAGCTCCATGCTTGTTCCTTCCGAGTTTGCGCGCCTGGCAGTAGTGCATGGCACTGTTGGCACTATCAGCGATCCGCATGAGATCGCCAATGTATGCGGTATGCAGGGTGTGGAGTTCATGATTGAAAACGGCCGCACCGTTCCTTTCAAATTCAATTTTGGCGCTCCCAGTTGCGTGCCAGCAACGGTGTTTGAAACAGCAGGCGCCAGCCTCGATTCCGCTGATGTAGAAAAACTATTGCGACGTGATGATATCCGCTATCTCAGTGAGATGATGAACTTCCCCGGTGTACTCTTCAAAGATGAGGAAGTAATGAAAAAAATAGCTGCGGCCCATCGCCTTGGCAAACCTGTTGATGGTCATGCTCCGGGATTGAGAGGCAATGAAGCAAAACAATATATTGACGCCGGCATATCTACCGATCATGAATGCTTTACCCCAGAAGAAGCGTTGGACAAGCTGCAGTATGGAATGAAAATACTGATCAGGGAAGGAAGTGCTGCGCGGAATTTTGAAGCATTGATCGGCCTGCTGCATGATCATGCTGACCAGATCATGTTTTGCAGTGATGATAAACATCCTGACAGTTTGGTATTAGGTCATATCAATCAGCTTTGTGAAAGGGCATTGGCAAAAGGTATCGATCTTTTCAAGATACTCAAGGCAGCCTGCGTAAATCCGGTATTGCATTATAAGCTCGATTGCGGTTTGCTGAGAGTGGGTGATCCTGCTGATTTCATTGTTGTAAAAGACCTGAAGAAGTTTGACGTACTGAAGACCTATATCAACGGTGAACTGGTAGCCGAAAACGGAAAATCGCTGATCAAAAAGCAGAAAGCCGGCATAGTCAATAATTTTTCCTGTGACCTGCTGAAACCTGATGATTTTGCAATCAGCGCCACCGGCAATAATCCTCCTTTCACTAATCCACACTCGGCTTCTACGATCCCGGTAATAGAAGCCCTCGACGGACAATTGATCACGAATAAGCTGGAAGAAAAAGGGAAAATTGAAAATGGCAGGTGGGTAAGCGATCCGGAAAAAGATATACTCAAGATAGTAGTAGTGAACCGGTACAGGAATGCACAGGTAGCGAAATCGTTTATTAAGAATATCGGGTTAAAAACAGGTGCACTGGCTTCTTCTGTTGCCCATGATAGCCACAATATCGTGGCCGTAGGCGTAGACGACGAAAGCCTTTGCCGGGCAGTCAATCTTATTATTGAACAGAAAGGCGGCATCAGTGCAGTAGGCAAGGGTAAAAAAATGGTGCTGCCGCTGCCGGTAGCAGGGTTGATGAGCAACGAAGATGGATATGAGGTGGCCAACGCCTACACAGCTATTGACCGTTTCTCAAAAGAACTGGGAAGTAGCTTGGGTTCACCTTTTATGACACTTTCATTTATGGCATTATTAGTGATACCTCATTTGAAACTAAGCGATAAAGGACTGTTTGACGGAGATAAGTTTGCATTGATCGGTTAAACTCAATTATTCATTTATGAAATACTTCTATCTTATCCTTGCTGTTTGCATCATCACAGCCTGCAACCAGAATGGCAAAAAGGCAAATGAAACTTCTGCTGATACCAGCAAACCAGCCACGCCTGTGATCGAAAAAAAAGATAGTCTTTCTGCGGAAGGCAATGCTCAGGCAGACACGCTCCTTTTACAAACTTCCCATACTATTCTTACAGCCCTGAAGCAAAAGGATTTTGAAACACTTTCCGGTTTCATTCATCCAGGATGGCAACTTTTATTTTCTCCTTATGCACATATAGACACTACTCATTCACAGATACTATCCCCCTATGAGCTGCAGGCGGCTGCCAAAAAATCATCGGTATTAACATGGGGAAGCTATGATGGTAGTGGTGAGCCTATTAAAATGAATATCTCCCAGTATTTCGACAAATTCGTTTACAATAAAGACTACCTGGATGCCAAAGAGAAAGCCGTCAACAAATTTATTGCCGGAGGCAATTCACTTAACAATCTTAAAGAAGTATATCCGGGTTCCGACTTCACTGAGTTCTATTTTCCGGGGTTTGATCCGAAATATGGAGGTATGGACTGGCAAACACTGCGCCTGGTATTCCGTAAGGAAAACAATAAGCTATATCTCGTAGCCATTGTACATGATCAATGGACGATATAAATTTTGAGGTAAGGGTATCGCAACGGGCGCAAAGATTTCGCTAAGTACGCAATGTGGCGTACTTAGCGAAATCTTTGCGCCCGTTGCGATACTCCTCAACTTTTTGATCAATGCCGTCCGCAGCTGCAAGTTTCCACTTCCGTTTCTGTTCCATCATGCCAGGGGAAGCTGGCTGCATTCATACTGCTTTCCCAGAAGAACTTTGTTCTTGGTTTATTATAATTACCGATCTCGTTCATTGTCTCTGCATCATACAATCTTCCGTTCACCATTGTATACCGGATGCTTTCAGTGTTCCGGATATTATCCAGTGGGTTTTTATCCATCACGATCAGGTCGGCCAGTTTACCTGTTTCTAGCGAACCGATATATTTGTCCAATCCCAAATTCACTGCCGGGTTAATAGTAGCAGCCTGCAATGCCTGCAGATTGCTCATTCCGCCCTGTTGCAGCATCCATATCTCCCAGTGTGCACCAATACCCTGGATCTGTCCATGTGCGCCCATATTTATTCTCACTCCTGCATCTGCCAGTTTCTTTACACTGCGGGAGGTAAGCATATAACCATTATCATATTCTTCGTCCGGTGCCATAGTGCGATGGCGGCTGCGGGGATCAATCACCCCGCGAGGTGTAAAACGCAGCAAGCGTTCGTTTTCCCACACGTTCGTGTGCTGATACCAGTAATACTCGCCACTCAGGCCTGCATAGTTTACGATCAGCGTGGGAGTGTACCCTGTTTGTGAATTTTTCCAAAGCTCGATCATGTCTTTGAACAATGGCGCTACCGGTAAATTGTGCTCAATGGTTGTGTGGCCATCCAGTATCATGCTGAGATTATGATAAAAAGTTGACCCGCCTTCAGGTACCACTTCCATATTCAGTTCACGCGCTGCCTGTATGATCATCTGGCGTTGCTCACGGCGTGGCTGGTTATAGCTTTTCACAGAGAAAGCTCCAAACGCTTTTGTTCTGCGAAGAGCGCTTCTTGCATCATCAATAGAGTTGACCACTGCTTTGAAATTACCATCTGCTCCATATAATACAGTACCGGTAGAGAACACACGCGGACCTGCCATCACGCCTGCTTTGATCATTTCACTTTGTCCAAATACCAATTCGCTGTTCGCAGAAGGATCGTGCATTGTGGTTACGCCATAAGACAGGTTAGCATAATATGCCCAGTGTTTTTGCGGAACGATACCACTTCTGAAGTGATTACCATGCGCATGTGCATCAATAAATCCTGGCGTAATAGTCTTCCCATTGCAGTCAATCGTTTTCGCTCCGGCCGGTACAGTTATTTCACCTGTTTTACCTATAGCTTTGATCAGGTTGCCTTCCACGATCACTGTTCCGTTTTCAATCACTTCATTTCCTTTCATGGTAATGATGCGTGCATTGGTAAACGCGATCGTTCCCTTAGGCTTATCCGTTGTAATTTCCAATGCTACTTCAATTCCCTGCTCGGGTATTTTAAACAATGAATCAGGTTTGTTGGCTATAAAGCTGAACCGGTCTTCAAGATTGATGCTATAATACTGACTGCCCAGCGTGTAATGCAACTGACGACTGTCATTACTCCAGTGAAGGTTGAAACCTGCATCTTTGCTTACCAGCTTCACAGGAAAATCAGCAGTGCCGCTTCCGATATCGATGATCTTTCCTGTTTTAGGGAATGCCGCTACATACGCTTTATGCAGATCAATAAAAGCGATCCAGTTCTCATCAGGAGAAATAGTGAACTGGTTGCCATAAGTGCTTTTCAATAGGGCTTTATCATCAGTACCGTCCAGTTTACAGCTCGCCAGTCCGCTCCCTGTTTGATAGAAGATGCGGTCGTTGGTCTTATTGAACTTTGGCATATCACCCCTGGCTGTTACAAAACTTTCCTGGCTTCCATCAGCAGCCATTATATAAATACCCGGCTTGGCTGTATATGCTTCACCCAGTGCATCGCTGCTTCCTTCTTTGCGGAACACGATCCATTTTCCATCTGATGAGAAAGAAGGTTGACGGAAAATGCCTTTTGTTTTATTGAGCTTGACCGGCTTTGCATTTCCCTGCAAAGAAAGTTTCCAGATAGTTCCCGAGGCAGAATCATTCCAGGCAGTATACAGCAATGTTTTTCCATCAGAAGAAAAGCTGGGCTCAAACTCATATCCGGCATCGCTGTTGCCGGTTACCCGTTGCGGTTTGCCGGAAGGCAATTCTTTTTTCCAGAGGTTGCCGACTGCACTGAAGAATAACCATTTTCCATCAGGCGATGTAATAGCCTGGCGGATCACGTGTGCTTCAAATTTATCGGGATTGATATCTTGCTGAAAACGCACCGCATCGTAAATACGTTGGGTCACTTTTGCTGTAAAGGGGATCTGCGTTGCTTTATTTACGCCATTTACATCCAATTTCCAGATCTTTCCATTGCTCCAGATAATGATCTGCTGATCATCTGGCGTCCAGGAATAGCGGGGATACAAGCCAAATACAGACCAGGCTTCCTGCTGGTCTTTGGTAAGCTGATCATATATGGGCCATTCTTCCCCCGTTTCCAGGTTGCGGAGATAGAGAACTGTTTTTGTTCTTATCCTTTTGATAAAAGAAAGGTATTTACCATTGTGGGAAAGCTCGGGACGTACTGCACCGCCCGGCCCCCCGGTCACTGTTTCAACCGTTCCTTTATCCCTGTCGAAGCGTTTGATCACAAAGATCTGGTTGTTCGGATCTTTATTATACTGAAACATGCCGCCGGGATACATATCCTCACAGAAGTATACATAACGTCCGTCGGGTGATATCACCGGTTCGTTCACGTCCTGCTGCTCATTCTTGCGGGCAGTGAGCTGAAGACCGCTGCCACCACTGATATGATACATCCACATTTCCCCTGCACCCAGTGAGCGGCTGGCAGTAAAATGTTTTCTTGCTACGATGTACTGGCCATCAGGTGACCATGTACCGTTGTTCAGCAAACGGAAATTCTCTTTAGTGATCTGGGTGGGATTGCTGCCATCACGATTCATCACCCAGATATTATCACCACCTGCGGCATCGGAAGTAAACAACAGTTTCTTCCCGTCAGGGCTGAATGAGGGTTGTAAATCCAGTGAATGACCTCCTCTCAGCAACCGGGCTTCACCACCAGTAACAGGAATACTGTAAATATCACCCAGCAGGTCAAAAACAATTTCTTTTCCATCGGGAGAAAGATCGAGGTTCATCCAGGTGCCTTCATCCACCGTAAAAGAAACCGTTTTGTAAGGGCCATCGGGATTGGTGACGTCCCATTTTTTTGAATCCTTTTTTTCCTGGGCAAACAGGAAAAGGGAGGCTGGCAGCAATAAGACCGCTGCGATCAGTTTTTTACAAGACATGTGTTTGGTTTGTGACGGTTTAAGTGTGAAACCGAAAGGTAAATAAAAATGTAATCGTAGCATATCCGTTCATGCATCCGTTGCGGAAATCCGGCGGATCAGGCCCCGAGTCAATAGCGTTTCTTCACCGGCATGGCAGTATGCGCTTAAAATCTCCCTGCTGCTCACCCCCGTAATCCTGCATTTCACCGATAAAGGAGGGTTTATAGCCCTCCTGCCTATTGCTATTTGAGCTTCTCCACCCTAGCTTTACTTAAAATTCAAAAGTAATGAACGATTTCAGGGATTTCAGGGAAGATGCCCGTCAGAAGTGGGAAAGCAGAAGAGAGCGTCATCCGCACGGACATGTCTGGACTGGCCTTTTCCTTTTGTTTATCGGCTGCCTGGCACTCGTAAAAAGTTTTGGCGTTCCTATGCCAGTCTGGTTATTCTCCTGGCAGATGCTGCTGATCGCAATAGGTCTTTTTATAGGCCTCCGTAAAGGTTTCCGTGATGGAGGTTGGTTCGTGCCGATTATTATCGGTGGTGTTTTCCTGGTAAATGAGTATGCGATGGATGGCCAGTTGAAAAGGCATATGTGGCCACTGATACTGATTGCGCTGGGCCTGATATTCATCCTCCGGCCGAGGCGTGGCAGATGGCAGGCATGTTCTGAAAAAAAAAATCCATATATGAACGCTGAAACCGCAAAGCCTTATGGTGAGGAATTCTATTCCCAGGATGACATTATTGATTCCACCTGCATCTTCAGTGGTTCCAAAAAAGTGATCCTTTCCAAGAATTTCAAGGGCGGGGATATCGTGAATGTGTTTGGTGGCTCGGAAGTTGATCTGATGCAGGCTGACATCAATGGAACAGCCGTGTTGGAAGTGACAGCCATATTCGGAGGGGCTACGCTTATTGTGCCTTCTAACTGGTCTATCAAATCGGAAGCTGTTACCATTTTTGGTGGTATCAGCGACAAAAGAAAATTTGCTGCTCTAGCAGAACCTTCCACCAAAACGCTGGTGCTGAAGGGGACAATGATATTCGGAGGAATGGAGATCAAGAGTTATTAAGAAATGGCTGTGGTTGATCATAACAACTGCAATCATTTCGCTGACCTTAACCACACAAACTGATTATTATGAACTGGTATCTTGCAAAAATGGTATTCCGCATCGTTTGCGGCGAAGGTGAACACACGCCACAATTTGATGAACAATTACGGCTGGTTGCAGCCAACAGCAAGGAAGAAGCTTTTAGCAAAGCCCAGGAACTGGGATCTGCAGAACAGGAAACTTTTTATAACAGTAAGAAGCAGCTGGTACAGTGGCAATTCATCAATGTCAGTGAACTTTACCTGCTAAGCGAATTAATAGACGGCGCAGAACTTTATTCAAGGATAGAAGAGAGGGACAATGCGGAATCATACATCTATACAGTCAATCAAAAAGCAGAAAACATTTTCTTCACCCACACCCATCAGCTACTTAAACTGGCCTGATAGCATGTCTGTATCATTATTCACTGTCAGGCGGTTTCTTATCATTTTCAGTATCGCATGGGTGGTATTGATGGCTGACCATGCAATCCTGTTGTGGTCGCTCGACTGGCCGGTGGAGCTTGCTATTATTGACAGCCTTATCAGCAATATACTCCTGTTGCTGATTTGCCTGCTGGTGATGAATACGGTACGTTATTATGTTCCCGAGTTTACTCAATACCTGAACATACTATGCATGTGCGTTGTGCTTACCGTTCTGTGGCTGGTGTTGAGTAAATGGTTATTGGGTCTGGCACTGAATTCGTATGAAGGTTATGCTGTCTTTCTCCGCCGCTCGTTGATGGTCCGCTCCAGTATAGCATTTCTGATTCTGGGAATTGTAACGATGATTGGCATCATCTGGTTCAACTGGCAGGACCAGAAGCGGAGTGAAGAACGGAAATCGGATGCGGAGAAACTTGCCAGGGATGCAGAGTTATTCAAACTTCGCCAGCAATTGCAACCGCATTTTTTATTCAACAGCCTTAATTCCATCAATGCGCTGATCGGCAGCCGCCCGGAGGAAGCCAGGAAAATGGTGCAGCAATTATCCGATTTTCTCCGCGGCACCATCAAAAAAGAAGAAACGCAATGGGTAAGCCTGCAGGAAGAGATCCAGTACCTTGAATTATACCTTGAAATAGAAAAGGTGCGGTTTGGGAACCGGCTCACTCCTATTGTAACCATCGACCCGCTTTCCCTTTCCCGGAAGTTGCCGGCTTTGCTACTGCAGCCGCTGGTAGAGAACGCTATCAAATTTGGGCTGTATGATACGATCGGGGAAACAGTGATACGCATCAGCACGGTGGCAAAAGAAAATGAACTGGAAGTGATCGTCAGCAATCCATTCGATCCGGAAACCTCTTCACCAAGGCAGGGAACAGGATTTGGATTGAAATCAGTGCAGCGGCGACTGTACCTTTTATTTGGCCGGAATGACCTTGTGACAACAGAAGCAAAAGATAATATTTTCACAACCCGGGTCACTATACCACAGTTATCCGAAATCTGACAGAATAATTTAATAATAATTCAAAAGTGAAAATGCAAAATTTAAAAGCTCAGATGGAGCCTTCGTTGATAGCAGATTTTAAACTTTTATTTTTGAATTTTGACTTTATACAATCATGAGCAAAGTAATCATCATAGACGACGAGCCTCTTGCAAGAAGCATCGTAAAAGAATATTTGCAAAAGCATCCCGAGCTGGAACTGATAACCGAATGCGGTGACGGATTTGAAGGCGTGAAAGCCATTCAGCAACACCAGCCCGACCTGATCTTTCTCGATATTCAAATGCCCAAGATCAATGGCTTTGAAATGCTTGAACTGATAGAACAACCACCCAATGTGATCTTCACTACCGCCTTTGATGAATATGCCATCAAAGCATTTGAAGCACATGCTATCGACTACCTCTTAAAACCTTTCAACCAGGAAAGGTTTGATAAAGCCGTTGCCAAATGGATGGAACAGCAGCAAAACAATACCAATGCCTCCGCCAAAACAGAAGAACTGCTTGATACAGCTTCCCAATCGCCTTCACAAAGCCATCGCGTGGTAGTGAAAAACGGCAGCAAGATCAAGATCATTCCCGTGCATGATATCTTTTATCTCGAAGCTGCCGATGATTATGTGAAGATCCATACGCAGGAGGGCTATTTCCTGAAGAATAAAACCATGAGCCATTTTGAGCAGGTGCTGGATGGGCAGCAGTTTGTACGCTCTCATCGTTCTTATATAGTGAACGTGCAGCAGATCACACGAATTGATCCCTATGAAAAGGATAATCATGTGGCGATACTCCGTTCAGGATTGAAAGTGCCGGTGAGCAGAGGGGGATATGGGAAATTGAAAGCTGTACTGGGACTTTAAAATAGTCTTGAGTCTTTAGCCGCGAATCAGAAGTCTGAGCTTTTATCAAAATAGAATAAGCTTTACGACATCGAAAGAGTTATACAGATATTAGTAAGATACCAACTATTGACTATTGGCTTTCGACTAAAGACTCCCGACTCAGGACTCGAGTCCCATCCACATTGCTCCTCCCACACTGTCCCTCTTCGATCCAGTAACAGAAGACAAAACATTATTCTCCTCCCTCCAGCGCAATACACCAATCAATGCCATGATCAATGCTTCTTTATATTGCACCAACTCTTTTTCCGGCACTACTACCTCGATACCAAGGCCGGCTAATTGTTCTCTGATCCTTTCTACCAGGTAACTGTTCAATGCACCGCCACCTGTTGCAAGCAGTTTTGATTCTGCCGCTTCATGATTAGGCAAAGAAGTAATGGCATTCCTGATCTGGATAGCGATATGTTCTGCATACGTATGTAAAGCATCGGGTATACTCAGCCCGGCTGATTTGATCAATGGATAAACCGTATCTGTTCCAAAATCATTCGCCAGCGATTTTGGATAAGGCAATTGATAATAGTCCAGCGCATTTAATTGATCAAGCAAGGCTTCATTCAAATGGCCTGATGCTGCCATCTTTCCATCTTCATCATATTCCCTGCCGGCTTCTGAAGCAAGCAGGTTGAGTACACGGTTGGCTGCACAGATATCGAACGCTGTATAGGATGCTCCGTTCATCGATATATTGGCAATGCCACCGAGGTTCAGGAAATAATCGTAACCCTGCAGTAGAAGTTTTTCCCCTATTGGTACAATGGGTGCCCCCTGGCCGCCAAGAGCGAGATCAAGTGAACGGAGATCGGTGACCACAGGAAGATTTGTAACAGCAGCAATAGCTGCGCCATCACCTAATTGTGCAGTCATTTTTTTTGCAGGGATATGAAAAGTGGTATGCCCGTGTGACGCAACAAGGGCCACCTGGTACTGCAATCCGTTTTCTTCAATGAACCGAAGCACCTGCTGTCCGATATAATCGCCATATTCAGTATGCAATAGCAAATAATCACGTGCGCTGAGTGAGGTGGCGGAGGAGAGGCGTTTGGTCCAATCTTCGCTGTAAGGATAGCAATCGGCATTTACGATCTCATAGGCCCATTTACCGCCGTTCTCATGCAGCTCTGTAAAAACAATGTCCAGCCCGTCGAGCGAACTGCCACTCATTAGTCCGATAGCCCTGTAGATCATGAATTATATTATAGATTTTAGATTTAAGCCTTTAGATTTGCCAAAAGTAAGAAAGATAAACCTCTTCAGATGGTCGTCAATCTAAGTGAACAGCACAGTCTTATTACCAATTGGGTAAGTGAGCTCCGGGATACAGAGGTCCAGACCGACCGTATGCGGTTTCGCCGCAACCTGGAAAGGATCGGCGAAGCGGCTGCTTACGAAATCAGCAAAGTATTGCCTTTTGTAGAAAAAGAAGTGCAAACGCCATTGGGCATTGCTACCAGCAAAGTGCTGCAGCATCAGCCGGTGCTGGCAACCATCCTGAGAGCCGGCCTGCCGCTGCACCAGGGTTTGCTGAACTATTTTGACAAAGCCGACAACGCATTCATTTCTGCCTACCGGAAACATAAAAAAGACGGCAGTTTTGAGATCAGCCTCGATTATATCTCCTGCCCGGAACTGGAAAACAGGGTGCTTATTATTTCCGACCCGATGCTGGCTACCGGCGCTTCGCTGGTAAAAACCATTCATTTCCTCAAGGAAGAGGGTCATCCCAAAGAGATCCATATTGTTACAGCCATCGCCTGCACTGTGGGCATCGAATACGTAAAAAGGGAAGAGCCTTCCGTTACCATCTGGTGTGGCGATATTGATGATGAGCTTACTGCCAAAGGCTATATTGTACCGGGCCTGGGGGATGCCGGTGATCTGGCTTTTGGAGTGAAAGTGCAGATGTAAGCAAGAGATCTTCATAAATCCCTAATTGCTAATCCATTAAATTATAGGCAATTTACCAACGCCAAGCAACGATCTTCAATTTTTGCAGGTCTTGAGATTGTTGTATTTTCCCGCTCCCGGATACTGTATTAAGGCAATTTCCAGGCTGGCCAGGCGTTTATGCTAAGGCTGGTAAAGCTTTGATTGGTATACGCCTGACCAGTGAAAAAACTTAATTGCTGAGATGAAAAAATTCCTTTCGACCCTGATCGCCTGTGTTGTGCTGGCAAGTGTGTCAACTGCACAGGATCCCAATTTTTCACAATTCTTCGCTTCACCAATGACTCTCAACCCTGCTCTCACTGGCAAGTTTGACGGTGTTTACAGGTTTGCAGCGAACTACCGCAATCAGTGGCCGACCATCAGCAATGCATATACCACCATGACCGCTTCTTTCGATATGGGTATCCTCAAAAACCGCATCCCCGAAAATGACCAGTTCGGTATCGGCTTCATGGGATACAGCGATAAAGCAGGCGATGGAGCTTTGAACAGTACTTATTTCGGTGTTTCACTTGCTTATCATAAAGGGTTGGATGAAAACGGCTACCATCAGATCGGGGCCGGCTTCCAGGGAACTTATATGAACAAACGGCTCAATACCAGCAAGCTTACATTCGGTGATCAGCTCACTCCTTTTGGATTTACCGGTGTTACGCAGGAAAGCTTTTCTTCCAGCCAGGTAAACCTGAATTATTTTGATGTGAATGCCGGTGTCATTTACACAGGTACCACCAATGGCTATAACAATTTTTATCTCGGTGCCTCCATGTATCACCTCAACCGGCCAAAAGAAAGTTTTAATAAAGGCGATTTTGTGCTGAACATGCGTACCACTATCCAGGCCGGCGCCAAGATACCGGTAGGCACTTACAACTCATTCCATTTTGCAGCTAACCATAGCATGCAGGCCAAAGCCAAAAACACCATGGTGGGCGGCGCTTTCTGTCTGAATGTAAATAACGATGAAGAGATCCCTACGAATGTTTATCTCGGCACCTGGTACCGTTTTGAAGATGCTTTGATACCGTATGTGGGACTGGAATTCGGAGAATGGCATTTCGGCGCTTCCTATGATGTAAATACTTCTTCCCTGAAAGCTGCTTCCAATTCGAGAGGCGGTGTGGAAATATCACTGATCTACGTTAAACGTCCTGTAGATCCGGGTGCAAAGAAGCTGAACTGCCCTAAGTTCTAAGCAGATGCGAAAGCTTTTCACCAATCTCACTTTCTGGGTTCTTATAGCCATTACTGCCGGTATATTGATCGGGCATTTCAAACCTGCCCTTGCATTATATCCTGTATTGTCTGCGCCTTTCAAGCACACTGTTCTTGGGCAGGAAATGTCGATCGGCATTTCGATCAGTGAACTCCTGAGCGGTATCTTTATCAGCCTGGTCAAACTGTTCATCAATCCCATCATCTTCCTGACCATTACATTGGGAATTGTAAGCATGAGCAACCTTAAAAAGGTAGGACGCGTAGGCGCCAAATCCCTGCTCTATTTTGAAGTGGTCACCACTTTTGCCCTTGTGATCGGCGTTATTGCGGCCATCGTTATTCAGCCAGGCAGCGGTGTGGACACATCGGCTGTTAAAAGTGGCGACATCTCTCAATACACCCGTAGCAGCGAGGAATTCAGTTGGTGGAAGTTCCTGAAACAGAACTTCACTCTGCAGGTATTGATCCTGGCGATCCTCAGCGGTGTTGGTTTAAGTTTTTATGAAGGAAGGGAAAAAGTGGTCCGCTTTCTTAAACCGGTCTCTTACTATATTTTCAAAGCATTGCACTGGGTAATGTTGCTGGCACCAATAGGCGCATTCGGCGGCATGGCTTACACAATCAGTAAGTATGGTATCAATACCTTATTGCCATTAGCCAAACTGATGGGCACTGTTTATATCACCATGGCCATTTTCATTTTCGTGGTCTTATATTTTATTCTGCGGATGTACCGGGTAAGCATATTCCGGTTCCTCAAATATATCCGTGAAGAACTGCTGGTAGTTTTAGGTACTTCTTCTTCCGAAGCTGCACTGCCATCGCTGATGGAAAAACTGGAACGGATGGGTTGTTCCAAATCAGTAGTAGGGCTTGTAGTGCCTACCGGGTATTCTTTTAACCTGGATGGGACCACCATTTATCTGTCTATGTGCATGATCTTCCTCGCACAGGTCTTCAATGTTGAGCTCAGCTTTGCACAGGTGTTAAGCATCATCGGCATATTAATGCTCACTTCCAAAGGCGCGGCGGGAGTAACGGGCAGCGGATTTGCGGTGCTGGCATCCACACTTGCTACCATTAAGGTGATACCAATAGAAGGGCTTGCCCTGCTGTTGGGTGTCGACCGTTTTATGTCTGAAGCAAGGGCTATCACCAATTTTATCGGGAACGGCGTAGCTACCATCTGGCTTGCCAATAATGAAAAGGAATTTGACCGGCAAAAAATGGAAAGGGCCTTCAGCAGGGTGGATGAAACGGAAGATATAGTGAAGGATAATATCGAAGGCGAAACAATTGTTTAAGAACCGCAGTTCATTTAGGTTTTCCACTTACATACGGATTCCCTTTTACATAAAACCGGTAAGGCAATAAAG
>DATAJQ010000136.1:0-2524 GCA_036262095.1 Chitinophagaceae bacterium
GTATCAGACGTGAAGCGACGACGGAACTGCAGTCCGCCAGCAGCGGGTACTTGTTTTTTAGCCATAATCAAAAGAATTTAAGGGTCCTGGTTTAGAAATTCTCTCGTGGAAGGGTGATTACGAAAATATTTTTTGCTATCCTATTTTCCAGCGCCCAGATATGCACATTGTGTGGAAAAGAGCCAGTAAAATCCCCAAGTGCTTTCCAGTGCTGGGTTACGCGTTTTTTGCACATTGAGACGACCCTGGTTTGATAATTTTTTTTGGTCAGGTCGGGGTTAAATTGTAAAAATTTCTACCACATTGACCCTTTCCGTGAAACACCAATTCAGTAAGGATTTCAAGCCACTAAACCCGTGAAATGCCTAATCAGCAATACTTCCAGCCATTCCCATGCCGGAAACCCTTACCAGGCCGTTAATACAGGGTTCATAAAAGGATAAAAAAACGATAACCGTATTTTTTTGTTTTTTTGCATCCGAAAGAAGATCTACTCTGACTGACTCCGGCATTATCCTGAATGGTCTATTTAAAAAATCTGGCATTAATGAAACAGTTATTGATCGTTATTACATTTTTATCCGTGTCTTCTTTATTCCCCTCACTCCATGCGCAATCGCAGTTTACCGGATGGGCAGCACTATTCAACACAGCTAAAACAGGAAAGAAAACAAGTTTGCTTACAGATATACAATTGCGCGGCACAGGGCAGCTAGCGCATACGCAAACATTGTTGTTGCGCACAGGACTGCAGTACAGTGTCACCAAAAAACTGGGCCTTACACTGGGTTATGCTTATATCCATAACAGGCGGGAAACAGGTGGACTGAGTGGCTATCTGCCTGAGCATCGCATCTGGGAGCAGTTATTGTATAATCACAAAACCGGGCCGGTATTTGTTTCGCACCGCATCCGCGTGGAGCAACGTTTTATTTCCAAAACGAAGATCGAGAACAATGATCTGAAAGCAGATGGTTATGGAAATGCTTATCGCCTCCGGTATTTTATCCGGAATATTGTTCCGCTTACCGGTCAAACAACAGGCGGTTTTCCCAAAGGGGCTTTTGCTGCTTTGCAAAACGAGGTTTTTATCAATACAGGAAATAAGTCCAATGTGAATGGAAAAGCCTTTGATCAGAACAGGCTGTACTTTGCCGGTGGTTACAGGTTCAGTACGGCATTTGACCTGGAAGCGGGATATATGTATCAGTATGTACAGGGAAGAAGCAATACATCTACCCATAATCATATTGCACAGGTTGCAGGATACTGGCGTTTTTAAAAGGATAGCTGCTCATCACTGTGGCAATGATGCTATAACCTGCATCAATCTTTCTCCCTAGGTATCAGTAGCTATGATCTTTCCTTCCTTGTTGATCAAAACGTTGTAAGGAATTCCTCTGTTCGGACCTATATTAAAGACTGCTGACATAGGAGATTCCATTGCTTTCAGATCGGAAACAGATAAATAATTAAGTTCGTCTTCCCTGGTTGCTTTTATCCATTTAACACGTTTATCATCCAATGAAAAGGCAACGATAGCAACAAGACCGTTTCTCTCAATTGCCTGTGTTTGTTTAATCATCTCGCGATTAGCCGTTCTGCAAGGAGAGCACCAGGAAGCCCAAAAGTCGAGCAGGATATATTTTGCAGGAATATTTTTCAGAATAATTGATCGACCAGTCGTATCACTGAAAGAAATGTCCAGGATAGATGGGGCATATTTCTCCATTCCATCCCTGCTCCTTTTTTCTTTGATCCTTGATGCAAATAATTTCCCTTCAGGCGTTTTTTTGAGAGAGTCGGGAAAGGATTGATACAACCCGGCTATATCACTGCTGGGGATATCGGTAAGGCCACCCAATACCAGATAACGGAGTGCCTGAAAATTTTTCCTGTTCTTCTCGTGGGTAGAAATAAAATCATACATCCTCTGGTTTCTTCTCATTACCAACCGGATATTGGAATCCAATAAAGTCTCTTTTAATTGATCATTCTTTGTTCTTTTGATCATTGCATCCAATGTATCAGATATCCTCCGCCAGTCCTGGTATATTTCATCCGGGCTATTAAATTGTTGGGGGATTTCGCCCTGCGTTGCGGCAGAAGATCCAGCTTTTTCTCGATCCTTCACGGGCGGAGGCACATGACTTTGTGAATTACTATCGACACATGAATATATGCATCCGGACACGATCAGGAAGCCAACAGCCTTTAAAGGAAGAATGGCCAGTTTTTTCATCGCTTTTAAAGATCGTTTTGTTAGTAAACAGCAGTTCTCTACAATTTATGCGTAAATACCGTGAAACCAGGATTATCTTTTGGCTTGTTCTTTGACGCAATTGCGCAAACCCCTACAATTCCCATGAAAATTAACTCGTTAAAAAGACAAAACTTTTTCGCATTTTTGTAGGAGTACAACCGGTACCGAATGAAACAGGATATCTACTTTTCATTAACAGAGAAGAAAAGGCAAGGGAAAAAATCCTTTGCCGTGCTGATAGACCCCGATAAGGTCAACAAA
>DATAJQ010000137.1:0-3284 GCA_036262095.1 Chitinophagaceae bacterium
AAACCTCCAAAAGAGGGCAAAGAAAAAAACTACCATGAAAAAATTGAAAGTATTAGTAGCGGCGGTTTGCTTGGTGTTGGTAACCAATGTTTCCCAGGCGCAAACAAAAATCGGCTATATAGATGCTGAAACGGTGTTGTATCTGATGCCTGAAGTAGCAAAAATTGATTCGATGATGCGTATCTATCAAACAGATACCATTGGCAGGGAATATACTTCTCTGTTGCAGAACTACCAGCACAAAGACAGCATCCTGCGCGATACTGTAGCGCACCCTCTGGCTCCTGCAGTAAAAGAGCAGTATCAGAAAGATCTTTTCCAACTGACACAAACTTTGCAAAGCTGGCAGGAACTTGCTCAGCAAGCTTACCAGAATAAGCAAAATCAGTTGCTGGCTCCTGTAATGAAAAAGATCAATGACGCGATCAATGCGGTAGCAAAAGAAAAAGGCTATACACATGTGTTGTCACGCGAAACATTGTTGGTTGCTCCTGAAGCAGATAACCTGCTGCAGGCGGTAGCTAAAAAGCTGAATATAACAGTTCCTCCGCAACTGCTCCCCGGTTATAAACCACCGGTAGGCGGCGGAATCCGCTAAGCGATTTCGGATAAACTATTACAGCCCCATCCGCTCATGCAGGATGGGGCTTATTTTTGTATATATGCAGAAAGCAAACCCCATTGGTGTATTTGATTCGGGCTATGGAGGCCTCACGGTTTTAAGAGAGATCGTTCGCCGGTTGCCGGAGTATGATTATCTCTATCTCGGTGATAATGCAAGAGCGCCTTATGGCAACCGCTCTTTCGATACAGTGTATCATTACACGCTGCAATGCGTGGAATGGTTTTTTGCGCAGGGATGTTCATTGGTGATACTTGCCTGCAACACGGCTTCTGCAAAAGCATTGCGCACCATCCAGCAGAATGATCTGCCAAAGATCGCTCCCAATAAAAGAGTGCTGGGGGTGATACGGCCTACTACCGAGATCATTGGCCAGTTCTCAGAAACGCAGAGCATTGGCATTTTGGCTACCAACGGTACAGTGGCCTCCAATTCCTACCCTGTAGAGATCGCCAAATTTTTCCCGCAATTAAGGGTTTACCAGCAGGCCTGCCCTATGTGGGTACCCCTGGTGGAAAACAATGAGCATCTGGGCCATGGGGCAGATTTTTTCGTTAAGAAAAATCTCAGGGAGATATTGGAAAAAGGGAAGGATATCGACACCATGCTGCTGGCCTGCACACACTACCCTTTACTGAAAGACAAGATAGCTGAATACCTGCCGGTGGGTGTGAAACTCGTATCGCAGGGCGAGATCGTGGCCAGCAGCCTGGCTGATTACCTGCATCGCCACCCGGAAATGGACAGCCTTTGCAGTAAAAATGGGCAGCGAGTTTTTTACACTACAGATGCCCCTGAGGATTTTGACAATCATGCCACTATTTTCTTTGGCGAGCCGGTGAAATCAAAGCATATGGACCTGGATGCCAGTCTCTAAGATCATTTCAGGCTTCCGGATCAAGAATTATCCATTTTTTCCTCCAAATATCCCCATCTTGCCCTACCTTTGCCGTCCTTTCACGGCCAGCGGGTGTGGTGATCCGCAGGTGCGAAATGAAACCAGGTCCGTTCTCCCGGGCCATATTTCAAAAAAAGATCCGCTTACGCCATTGGCCACCGTTGTAATACGGAGGCGGTAAGCTCCGGCGGGTACCAAAGTAAAAGATTATGAAACGTACATTTCAACCTCATCGTCGCCGTCGTAAAACCGTTCACGGTTTCCGTAAACGTATGCAAACTGCCAATGGCCGCAAGGTACTGGCAAGCCGTCGTGCTAAAGGCCGTAAGAAACTGACTGTTTCTGACGAAAGGAAATTAAAATAAACTTCAGCCGGGTAACCCGGGTTAAATGATATTTGTATAGCTCCCGGTTGGGAGCTATTTTTTTATCTGGTAATATCGCGTATGCCTCAAAACACACTTGGCAAGAATGAAAGGCTGAAAAGCCGTAAGCAGATCGAATTCCTGTTTCAGCAGGGACAGCGATTTGCCGCTCCGCCATTCCGTGTGTTTTATGTTATTAAGAAAAAGGAATTGAAAGAAACTGCCGGTTCTCCTCTGCAGTTTGGCGTGGGCGCCAGCTCGCGTTTCTTTAAAAAGGCAGTTGACCGGAACCGCATCAAGCGCGTGAGCCGTGAAGCATGGCGCCTGCAGAAACAGGGGTTATTGCAAGCGCTGGAAGAACAAAACAAGCAACTGGATGTTTTTTTTATCTATACCGGCAAAGAGCTTCCTGCATACGCAGAAGTGTTTGCAGCAACAACGGGGATCATTCAAAAACTGGCCGGGAAAATAAAGTGAAACTAATCCTTCGCATATTGGCATTACCTTTTCTGCTGCTGATAAAAATTTACCAGTTGATCATTTCTCCATGGATCGGCCCCAAGTGCAGGTATACACCTACCTGCTCGCATTATGCAGCGGAAGCATTAAAAAAGCATGGTGTATTTAAAGGCTTATGGCTGGCGATTAAAAGAATTTCAAAGTGCCATCCGTGGGGAGGTAGCGGATATGACCCGGTGCCTTGATTTTTTAAAGGGAGTTAGGGGTGCTCATGCCCATTAAAGTATCGCAAAGTGCGCAAAGAAAAATCGCAAAGCGCGCAACGTTGCGATCTCCGCGTTCACGTTGCGCACTTTGCGATATTTTTTACAGAAGACTTAAATCCTATTTCACTGCTGCTGTATAATTTGCTGCTACCTTTTCCCAATTGATCACATTCCATATTGCTTTCAGGTAGTCGGGGCGTTTGTTTTGATATTTCAGGTAGTAAGCGTGTTCCCAAACATCGATACCCAGGATAGGTGTGCCTTTTACCTCAGCTATATCCATCAATGGGTTGTCCTGGTTGGGGGTGGAAGTCACTTCAAGTTTACCATCCTTTACGATCAGCCATGCCCAGCCAGAACCGAAACGGGTAGCGCCTGCAGTGCTGACTTTCTCCTGCAATGCTTCCAGTGAACCAAAGGTTGAATTGATCGCATCAGCAAGTTTTCCAGAAGGCTTGCCGCCATTTGCAGAAAGCAATTCCCAGAAGAAACTGTGATTCCAGTGGCCGCCGCCATTATTCCTTACGGCAGGCGATATTTTACCAGCATTGGCAACGAGTTCTTCCAATGACTTTTTTTCATGCTCGGTTCCTGCGATTGCTTTATTGAGGTTGTCAACGTAAGCTTGATGGTGTTTGCCATGGTGTATTTCCATGGTCTGTTTGTCGATATGC
>DATAJQ010000138.1:0-2824 GCA_036262095.1 Chitinophagaceae bacterium
TGGATAAGCTTTATACGCTGCACGGCCATTAGGGAAAAGCTCCGGATAAGCAGCATACATAGAAGCCCAGGTAGTTGCCGGAATAGAATCAACTCCAGATGTAGTTGTACCGATCACCTGACCACTGGCGTTGTAAATAACGCCCTGGCCGAATTTTGCTCCCCATGAGCCATTCGATGACTGTGTACGGAAATTAGCACCGGCACCATAAGAATTCTGGAATTCAGGAAGGTTCGCAACTTTTTCAATGCTGTAACCACCTCTGTAGGTAATATTCAGCGGCTTTGCACCTTTGCTTGGTGAACCTGATTTTGTGGTGATCATCAGTACGCCGTTAGAAGCACGGGCACCATACAAGGCGGAAGCCGCAGCTCCTTTCAATATGCTGATATCTTCAATGTCATTCGGATCAATATTATTTAGACCCGAACCATACGTACCACCACCGCTGAATGGGTTACTGGTATTAACGAGAGGATTGCTGTATGGCACACCATCCACTACGATCAATGGCTCTGAACCGCTGAAAGAATTCACACCCCGGATCTGGATCCTTGATGCCGCGCCAGGAGCACCCTGGCCAGCACGAATGTCAACCCCAGGCACTTTGCCGGCTAACGTATTAAGTACGTTAGGCTCCGATTTTTGAACCATAACAGATGGATCAACCTTTGAAACACCGTAGCCCAGCGCCCGCTCGGCACGTCTGATACCCATCGCGGTCACTACCACTTCTCCCAGTGATTCGTTGGATGTCGACATTATAAGATTAATTGGAGCAGATGACGTGACCGTCACCTCTTTTGGCTGCAGGTTGACCCCGGATACCACAAGGATATCCCCTTTGGAAGCGTTGATCGTAAACCTGCCCTGCTCATCAGCGGTAGTACCTGCCTTATCTTTACCTTTTACTACAATGGAAGCATAAGGAACAGGATTCCCCCTTTCGTCCGTGACCTTGCCTGAGATTGGCATAACCTGGCTGCTCGCGATCAGTGCTGACAATAGCATGACCACGCACAGAGTAAGAATTTTTCTCATGTACTTGTTAGTTTGGTTTAAAAGCGGTTTGCTCAGCGTGAATGTAAAGAAAAACTCTTATCCAAGGATCGTAATATCAAACTTTGTTAAAAATAAAAGAGGAAAGGTTAATATATGGCTATACGAACTTTTAGAAATGAATGGGGAACTGAGTGGATACTGATAAGTTTTCGCCAAAAGACGCCTGCTCTTTTGTAAACAATAAGATCATATAATTGCAAAATCAATCCTTTGAACGCAGTTCCACCTTCGGCGGCATCAACTTATAAATAACCGGCGTCACCACCCTCGACAATAAAGTAGAACTAATCAATCCACCGATCATCACAATTGCCAGCGGCGAGATCAGCGGGTTACTCGACAATGCTATCGGCAGCAGGCCACCTATCGCTGTAAACGTGGTAAGAATGATCGGCAGGAAACGCTTCTCCCCTGCTTCTTCAATAGCCCTTAGTAAGTCCATGCCTTCTTCCCGCAAATGATTGGTGAAATCAACCAGCAATATCGTATTCTTCACTTCAATGCCCGCCAGCGCCACTATACCAATGGTAGCCACGAACGAAAGCGAATTGCCTGTTACCAGCAAGGCCAGCACAGCGCCTACTATTCCCAATGGAATTACCGACAAAACGATCAGGGTGCTCTTAAAGGTTTTGAACTGCAATACCAGCACTGCAATGAACATAAAGACAGTGAACAGGATGATGCTGCCAAATCCGCCAAACGATTCATTACGGCCTTCCACTTCACCGCCCATCTGATAACTATAGCCTGCCGGCAGCTTCATCCTGTCCATCTGGGCTATCACATCATTGATCACTTTATCATTCAGATAACCCTTCTTCACAAAAGCATTGACTGTAACAGTTCTTGTTTTATTATAGTGATTAATACTCAGTGGCGACGTCTCAAACCGGATATCGGCCAGTTGGGACAGGGGGATTGCCTTCCCTTGATTATTGTTCACATACAGGTTATTGAAAATAGTGAGATCAGGATAAGAAGGCCGCGGCACGCTCAGCATGATCGTATAATCATCCCCCTCTGTATTGGGATCCGTGAATGTGCCTACCGGGAGGCCGGCCACGGCCATTCTCACGGTCCGTCCGATATTAACTGTCGGCACTCCCAATTGCTGTGCTTTATCTTTATTGATATTGATCCGTATATCTGATTTGAGATTTCGGATCGGGTTGTTTACATAAATCGCTCCTTCCGTTTTCTTCAGCATATCTTCTACGCGCGAAGCAAGTGATCTTAAGGTATCGAGATTATCGCCCAGGATGCGCACTTCCACAGGAGACAGCATCGGTTGCCCCTGTTCAAAGTTCTTTACTTCCACTTGTGCACCGGGAAAGGGTGTCCATTGACTTCTTAGCTTTTCAATGATCTCCAGTTTGCGGTCGGGTTTGGTGTCTGGTTGCAGTTGCACAAATATCTCTGCAAAATCAGTCCGTTCATTTTGCTGGTTCACGTTATAATAAACCCGCGGATTACCCTTACCTACATTGGAAGAATAATATTTTACTTCCGGCAGTGTTGCCAGTTCCCTTTCCACCCGCCTGGTAATCGTATCGGTGTAATAAATATTGGATTGTAATGGTGCGGTGATATCGATCATAAACTGCGGCTTCTCGGAAGAAGGGAACAGGCTGGAACCGATAACAGGTATCAATGCCAGCGAACCGGCAAATATTGCTGCTGCAATGGCGATGGTAAGCCAGGGACGTTTCAGTGCTTTGTCGAGCAACACGGCATAAGTGCCATGGATCAGTTTCTGCAA